>CAZYXZ010000093.1:0-10457 GCA_964651395.1 uncultured Frankiaceae bacterium | reverse complement strand
ACGCCGGGCAACTTCATCTTCCGCACGCGCGAGTTCGAGCAGATGGAGATGGAGTTCTTCGTCCCGCCGGGCGAGGGCGAGACCTGGTTCCAGTACTGGCGCGAGGAGCGCATGCGCTGGTACGTCGACCTCGGTCTCCGCCCGGAGAACCTTCGCTTCTTCGAGCACCCCAAGGAGAAGCTGTCCCACTACTCGGCCGGGACGACGGACATCGAGTACAAGTTCGACTTCCCACGCTCGGAGTGGGGAGAGCTGGAGGGCATCGCCAACCGCACCGACTTCGACCTGTCTTCGCACGGCAAGGCGTCGGGGGTCGACCTTTCCTACTACGACCAGTCGAGCGAGACCCGGTACGTGCCGCACGTGATCGAGCCCGCGGCCGGCGTCGACCGGGCCGCGCTGGTCTTCCTGCTCGACGCCTACACCGAGGACGAGGCGCCGACCGGCAAGGGCGGCACGGAGAAGCGCACGGTGCTCCGCCTCGACCCACGTCTTGCGCCCGTCAAGGCCGCGGTGCTGCCACTCTCGCGCAACGAGACGCTCTCACCGCTGGCCCGCGACCTCACGGCGACGCTGCGCCAGCGCTGGAACTGCGAGTTCGACGACGCGGGCGCCATCGGCCGCCGTTACCGCAGGCAGGACGAGATCGGCACGCCGTACTGCGTGACCGTCGACTTCGAGTCCCTCGACGACAACGCCGTCACCGTCCGCGAGCGCGACTCGATGACGCAGGAGCGCATCCCGACGGCCGAGCTCGAGGCCTACCTGCTCGACCGCCTACCGGCCTGCTGAGTGCGGGCTAGGCCAGGCAGCTGAAGACGTCGTAGTAGTCGGGCAGCCGGTCGCCGGTCTTGTCGTCGACGGTCTGGTAGCGCTTGCCGGCCTCGACGCACCCGTTGGTGCAGCGGCCGGTGAGCTCGGACAGGGCGGGGTCGCAGTACGCCGACGCGGACGTGGCGGGCAGGAGTGCCCCGGCGATGCCGAGACCGAGCGAAGCGAGTGCGAGCTTGTGGCGCACAGTGCCTCCAGATCGGGACGAAACGGACACGGTGCCGGGCACCATACCGACTGGTCAGCCCGATCCGAAGTCCCAGCGCGTCGGCGAGCCGGCGAAGTCGTCGTGCTCGATCGCGAACGCCCATGTGGGGCGCAGCACGAAGGTCGCATTGACCGACGGGTCGAGGAACTCGACGCTCATCGACCCGGCGCCGTACTTGTTGTTCATGACCGTCACGAAGCGCTTGATGACTGCGAGATCGGTGATCCGCTCGACCGGGCCGTCCACCACCACGGGGCTGTCCGAGTCATCCGTGGCCACGGACGCACGCGGGTCCCGGAGCAGGTTGCGCGCCTTGCGGGAACGGTTGCCGCTGGAGAACCACAGCGCATCGTCGAACCACGCGCCCCAGACCGGCATGAGGTGCGGGCGCCCGTCCGGCCACGTGCTCGTCACCCAGTAGTTGCGGGCGTCTTTCAGGCGCGTCTCCGCCGTCGCCCAGGGCATCAGCCCCGATCCCTTGTCCGCTGCGGCGATCCCGTAGCCCGGCATGTACGGCCGGCTCGGTGCGGGCTGGCTCATGCTGGGCAGGGTAGTAGGCAGCCGGGATAACCTGGGAGTTCCGCAGTTGATCCGAAGGGCGGCCCCGCTGTGCCCAAGTACGTCTACGACTTCACCGAGGGAAACCGCGACCTCAAGGACCTGCTCGGCGGCAAGGGCGCCAACCTGGCCGAGATGACCAACATCGGGCTGCCGGTGCCGCCGGGCTTCACGATCACCACCGAGGCCTGCAAGGTCTACCTCAACACGGGCACCCAGCCGGCCGAGCTGACCGACGAGGTCACCACCCACCTGGCGACCCTGGAGGCCGCGCGCGGCAAGCGCCTGGGCGACTCCGACGACCCGCTGCTGGTCAGTGTGCGGTCCGGGGCCAAGTTCTCGATGCCGGGGATGATGGACACGGTCCTCAACATCGGCCTCAACGACGACAGCGTCCACGGGCTGGCCAAGCAGTCCGACAACGAGCGCTTCGCGTGGGACTCCTACCGCCGTCTCGTGCAGATGTTCGGCAAGACGGTGCTCGGGGTCGAGGGTGACCTGTTCGAGCACGAGATCGACAAGGCCAAGCAGGCCAAGGGCACCACGAGCGACCTCGACCTCGACGCGGCCGACCTGCAGTCGCTGGTCGGCATCTTCAAGCAGATCGTGAAGAACGAGACCGGCCGCGAATTCCCAACCGACCCGCGCGAGCAGATGGACCTCGCGGTCCGCGCCGTCTTCGACTCCTGGAACGGCGACCGGGCCAAGCTCTACCGCCGGCAGGAGCGGATCCCGGCCGACCTCGGTACGGCGGTCAACGTCCAGTCGATGGTCTTCGGCAACCTGGGCATGGACTCGGGCACGGGCGTCGCCTTCACCCGCGACCCGGCCACGGGCGCCACCGGCGTCTACGGCGACTACCTGGAGAACGCGCAGGGCGAGGACGTCGTCGCCGGCATCCGCAACACCCGCGCACTGGACGAGCTGGAAGGCATCGACAAGCCGGCGTACGACGAGCTGCTCCAGCACATGGCGACGCTGGAGAACCACTACCGCGACCTGTGCGACATCGAGTTCACCATCGAGCGGCACAAGCTCTGGATGCTGCAGACGCGTGTGGGCAAGCGCACCGCGGCGGCGGCGTTCATCATCGCGACGCAGCTCGTCGACGAGGGGCTGATCGACCTCGACGAGGCGCTCTCCCGCGTCACCGGCGCGCAGCTGGCCATGCTGATGTTCCCGCGCTTCGCGGACGACCAGGCCACCAAGCGGATCGCCAAGGGCATGAGCGCGTCGCCCGGTGCGGCGGTCGGCGTGGCCGTGTTCAACTCCGACCGCGCCGAGGAGCGGGCCAAGACCGAGCCGGTCATCCTGGTCCGGCGCGAGACGAACCCGGACGACCTCAACGGGATGATCGCGGCGCAGGGCATATTGACCAGCCGCGGCGGCAAGACCAGCCACGCGGCCGTCGTCGCCCGCGGCATGGGCAAGACCTGTGTCTGCGGCGCAGAGGAGCTCGAGGTCGACCTCACCGGCAACACGTTCACTGCTCCCGGCGGCGTGGTGGTCAGCGAGGGCGATGTCATCTCCATCGACGGCACCAACGGTGCGGTCTACCTCGGCGAGATCCCGGTGGTCGCGAGCCCGGTGGTGGAGTACTTCGAGGGCAGCCTCAAGGCTGACGCCGACCCGCTCGTCGCCGCGGTGCACCGGCTGCTCGACCACGCCGACGCCGCGCGACGGATGCTGGTCCGCGCCAACGCCGACACTCCCGAGGACGCCGAGCGCGCGCGCCGGTTCGGCGCCGAGGGCATCGGGCTGTGCCGCACCGAGCACATGTTCCTGGGCGACCGGCGCGAGCTGGTCGAGCGGCTGATCCTGGCCGACACCGACGACGAGCGGCAGGCCGCGCTCGATGCCCTGCTGCCGATGCAGCGCGACGACTTCGTCGGCATCTTCGAGGCGATGGACGGCCTGCCGGTGACGGTGCGGCTGCTCGACCCGCCCCTGCACGAGTTCCTGCCGTCGATGGAGGAGCTCGCCGTCGAGGTCGCCGTCGCCAACGCAACGGGCAGTGGGAACACGGCCCGCAAGGAGCTGCTCGACGCCGTGCGCCGGCTGCACGAGCAGAACCCGATGCTCGGCCTGCGCGGTGTGCGGCTCGGCCTCGTGGTGCCCGGCCTGTTCGCGCTGCAGGTGCGCGCCATCGCCGAGGCCGCCGCCATCCGCACCAAGGCCGGCGGCGATCCCCGCGTCGAGATCATGGTGCCGTTGATCGGCGCCGTGCAGGAGCTCGAGATCATCCGCGAAGAGTCCGAAGGCGTCCTCGCCCAGGTCTGGGCAGAGCAGGGTCAGACCGTCGAGAACGTGCTGATCGGGACGATGATCGAGGTGCCCCGCGCGGCGCTGACCGCGGGCCAGATCGCCGAGGTGGCCGACTTCTTCTCCTTCGGCACCAACGACCTCACGCAGATGGCCTGGGGCTTCTCGCGCGACGACGTGGAGGCGGCGTTCTTCGGCCGCTACATCGACCTCGGCGTGTTCGGCGTCAGCCCGTTCGAGACGCTCGACCGCGAGGGCATCGGCCGGCTCATGCGGATCGCCGTCGAGGAAGGTCGTGCCGTCAAGCCGACGCTCAAGCTCGGCATCTGCGGAGAGCACGGCGGTGACCCGGACTCCGTGCACTTCTGCCACGAGATCGGCCTCGACTACGTCTCCTGCTCGCCGTTCCGGGTGCCCGTCGCGAGGCTCGAGTCGGGCCGGGCCGCCGCCTCCGCGCGGGGGAGCGACACGCGCTGAGTGAGGAACCGCGCCGTTGCTCGCTGCTGGGGCGCTGGCTGCGCAGGCTGACGCTCACCGCGCTCGCGGTGGTCGTGCTCGCCGTCGGCGTCTTCGGCTTCACCGCATTCCGAGTCTGGAAGGTCGCGCGTGAGGACCATCGCGGGAAGGTCGACGCGATCGTGGTGCTGGGTGCGGCGCAGTTCAACGGCCGGCCGTCCCAGGTCTTCCAGGCCCGGCTGGACCACGCGCGGCAGCTCTTCCTCGACGGCGTCGCGCCACGGGTGGTCACGGTGGGCGGCGGACGACCGGGGGACGTCTTCACGGAGGCCGCGGCCGGTGCGCGCTACCTGCGCGCGCACGACGTGCCGGCGGACGCGCTCGACGAGGTGGGCACCGGCGACGACACGGTCACCAGCCTGCAGGCGGCGGCCGAGCTGCTCGTCCCGCGCAACCAGGTGCACGTCGTCCTGGTCACCGACCCCTGGCACAGCCTCCGGTCGCGCACCATCGCGCACGACGCCGGGCTGGACGCCACAACGTCGCCCGCCCGGACCGGTCCGGCCGTGGCCGAGCGCGGCACGCAGGTCCGCTACGTCCTGCGCGAGGCCAGCGCGTACCTGTACTACAAGGTCTTCGGCAAGGGTCCGGAACGCCGCACCCCACCCGCCGTCTGAGCCACTCGTCCGTACACTCCCGTCTGACGCCACGACCGGGGGGACCAGCTGAGCACGCTCTTCACGCCGCCCTGGGAACGGCGGCTCGCGTCCTGGGAGGGCGTCGGCTGGCTCTGCATCGTGGTGGGCGCCGTCGTGCGGCTGCAGCAGTTCCTCTTCCGGCGCTCGCTCTGGCTCGACGAGATGTCGCTCAGCCTCAACATCGTCACGCGGGGCTTCGCCGGGCTGACCCGGCCGCTCGCGCTCAACCAGGGCGCGCCGATCGGCTTCCTCATGCTCCAGCGCGCGAGCGTGTCCCTGTTCGGGACCAGCGAGTACGCCCTCCGGCTCGTCCCGCTGATCGCCGGGCTGGCCGCGCTGCCGCTGTTCTACCTGCTCGCACGCCGCCTGCTCTCAGCCTGGGCGGCAGCTGTGGCGATGGCGCTGTTCAGCATCTGCGGCCCGGTCATCTACTACAGCGCCGAGGCGAAGCAGTACTCCCTCGACGTGCTGGTCGCGCTGCTCGTCCTGCTCGCGTCGGTGCGGCTGCTGGACGAGCCGATCACCCTCCGACGCGCGCTGCAGTGGGCTGCGGTCGGGGCCGCGGTCGTGTGGTTCTCACACCCCGCCGCGTTCATGCTCGGTGGGGCCAGTGCGGTGCTCGTCCTGACCCAGGTCGTACGCCGGGAGTGGATCCAGCTGCGCCACCTGCTCACCGGGTGCGCGCTGTGGCTCGGCAGCTTCGGCCTGGAGTACACGGTGTCGTTGCGGCGCATCGCGGAGAACCCGCTGCTCACGCGTTTCTGGCGGTTCACGTTCCCACCCGACCCGCTGACCGGCGAAGGCGCGTGGACCTGGTTCGGTGACCTCACCGAGGGCCTGGTCGCCGAGGTGGCCGGGCTGGGTCATCCGGCGCTGGGGTTGCAGCTGGCCGGGGTCGGGCTGCTCCTGCTGATGGTGCGGCGCCGCCCGGCCGGAGCACTGCTCGTCGGGCCGCTGATCGTGGCGATCGCCGCCTGCGCGATGAGCCGGTACCCGATCAGCGGCCGGCTGGGTCTGTTCCTGGTGCCGACGGTGCTGCTGTCGCTGGTCGGCGTCCTCGACCTTTTCGCGCGACACGGGCTCCAGCCGCTGCGCTCGCCGTACGCGTGGCGCCGGTGGCTGCGGACCGTCCCCGCCCTCGTGCTCGTGCTGCCGGTCGCGTTGACGGCGAACCGGGCCTTCGCGGACTTCCGGACCGTCGCGCGCGCGCCGACGACGCGCAACGAGGCGCGGCCGGTCCTCGAGGAGGTCGGCCGGCAGTGGCGAACCGGCGACCTGCTCCTCGTCCACGAGACGGCCAGCACGGCGCTGAAGTTCTACGGCCCGGGACTGGGGCTGCGCGCCGAGGCGATGTTCCTGCTGCGCCACGGACGGACCGACTGCACGGAGGCGGAGAACCTCGAACGGGTCGCGCGCGCGTCCCGGATCTGGCTGTTCTTCGCGCACCCGGCCGCGAAGGACCCGATCCAGGACCGGGCCCGCTACATCGGCCGGTTCGGGGCGATCGGCCGGGCGACGCAGATCATCGAGCGTCCCGGTTCGTCGGCGGTGCTGCTGACCGACCTGCACGCCGTGACGCCCCTCGGCACACCACAGGACTGCCTGCGGTTCAGCCCGTACGAGCGCCCGGCCCACTACTGACCGCCGGCCCGGCCAGGCTGTCGCACCCGTGGGGGAGACTGGCCCCATGACGCAGACCGAGCCGCTGACGGAGCGGGGTGAGCGCTGGGCCGCCACGATGGCCGGCCACGACGGCGAAGGTGCGCTGCGCTACGCGCATGCCGACTCGGCCGTCCGGGTCGGCCCGGTCGCCGCGCTGGCCCGTGAGGAGCGCGGCCGGCGCGACGCGGGCCGCCGGTGCCGGCCACCGCGCTCGCGCCGAAGCGCCCGACCCGTTGCGCACCTGCTTCGAGCGCGACCGCGACCGGATCCTGCACGGCACGACGGCCTTCCGGCGGCTGGCCGGCAAGACGCAGGTGTTCGTCTTCCCGGCCGACCACCAGCGCACCCGGCTCACCCATGCGCTCGAGGTCGCGCAGGTGGCCACCAGCGTGGCCCGGGCGGCCCGGCTCAACGTCGCGCTGGCCGAGGCCATCGCGCTCGGGCACGACTGCGGCCACGGTCCCGGCGGGCACGCCAGCGAGGACGCGCTGTCGCCGTACCTCGCCGAGGGCTACGACCACGCGGTCTGGGGCGCCGACGTGGTGCTCGCGCCGCTCAACCTCTGCGCCGAGACCCTCGACGGGATCCGCAACCACTCGTGGTCGCGCCCCGCGCCCGGCACACCCGAGGCGGAGGTGGTCAGCTGGGCCGACCGCATCGCCTACGTCTGCCACGACTTCGAGGACGCCGTCCGCGCGCGGGTCGTCACGCCGGTGCAGCTGCCCGAGGTCGTCCGCGAGCTGTGCGGCACCGCCCGTGGCGACCAGCTGGGGGTGTTCATCCGCGGCCTCGTGGACGGCATCACCTCCACCGGCCGGGTGGGGCTGCCGGCCGAGCTCGCCGAGGCGCTCGCCGCGTTCCGCGCGTGCAACTACGAGCACATCTACCTGCGCCCGGCGTCGGTCGCCCAGGCCAGCGCGGTGATCGCGGTGCTCCGCGCCCTGGTCGAGCACTACGCCGAGGCCAACGGCGGGACCGAGGAGGCCGTGCGGGCCGCCGTCACCTACGTGGGCGGGATGACCGACCGGTTCGCCTGCGACACCGCGGTGGCCGTGCTCGGCTGGGACCCCGCGCGCCTCCCACACGGCGTGGGAGTGACGCCACGCTCATGAGCGGCTTCGCCGCCGCGGTCTTGACAGCCCGCAAGCCCTGATTACAATTATAGAAACCCCGCTCCGCCGAGTGAGGGTTTCGCATGTCCTGAGCACGTGGTGGAGCGGCTAGTGGCCGGCCGGATCGCGGACGAGGTGATCGCGCGGGTGCGCGAGCTCTGCCCGATCGAGTCGGTGGTCGGCGAGTACCTCCAGCTGCGCAGCGCCGGCGGCGGCGAGCTCAAGGGCCTCTGCCCCTTCCACGACGAGAAGAGCCCCTCCTTCCATGTCACGCCGGCCCGCGGCCTCTACCACTGCTTCGGCTGTGGCGAGGGCGGCGACACGTTGAGCTTCGTGATGAAGGTCGAGCACCTCTCCTTCGCCGAGTCGGTCGAGAAGCTCGCGCAGCGTGCGGGCATCGAGGTGAAGTACGAGCAGGGCGGGGCCGCGCCGCGGGCGTCGAGCGAGCAGCGCACACGGCTGGTCGAGGCGAACAAGGCTGCCGTCGCGTTCTTCGCCGAGCGCCTGGCCGAGGACCCGGCCGGCAAGGCCGGCCGGCAGTTCCTCACCGAGCGCGGCTTCGACGCGGTGGCCGCGTCGACGTACGACGTCGGCTACAGCCCCGACTCGTGGGACCAGCTCACGAAGCACCTCACCGCCAAGGGCTTCAGCCGCGAGGAGCTGCTCGCCGCCGGCCTGGTCAGCCAGAGCCAGCGCGGCGTCATCGACCGGTTCCGCAACCGGCTCATGTTCCCGATCCGCAGCAACACCGGCGAGCCCATCGGCTTCGGCGCCCGCAAGCTCGCGGAGGCCGACCAGGGCCCCAAGTACCTCAACACGCCGGAGACGCCGCTCTACAAGAAGAGCCATGTGCTCTACGGCCTCGACAAGGCCCGCGTCGAGATCGGCCGGCGGTCGCAGGCGGTCGTCGTCGAGGGCTACACCGACGTCATGGCCTGCCACCTGGCCGGGGTGCCCACCGCGGTCGCGACCTGCGGCACGAGCCTGACCACCGACCACATCCAGGTGCTGCGCCGGCTGCTCATGGACCAGGACGAGTTCCGCGGCGAGGTGATCTTCACCTTCGACGGCGACAGTGCCGGGCAGAAGGCGGCGATCAAAGTCTTCGAGGAGGACCAGCGGTTCGTCACGCAGACCTTCGTCGCCGTCGAGGCCGACGGCCGCGACCCCTGCGAGCTGCGTCTGGCCAAGGGCGACACGGCGGTCCGTGACCTGGTGGCCAGCCGCGTGCCGTTGTTCGAGTTCTACCTGCGCAACGTGCTCTCGCGGTACGACCTCGAGTCGGCGGAGGGTCGCGTACAGGCCCTGCACGCCGCCGCACCGGTCGTGGCCGGCATCCGCGACCGCGCACTGCGCCCGGAGTACGCGCGCCGGCTCGCCGGCTGGCTCGGCATGGAGGTCGAGGCCGTCGTACGCCGGGTCGGCGAGGTCGGCGCGAAGCCGAGCAGCGCGCGCCCGGTGACCGTCCTGCCCGGCCAGGCGGCGCTGCCCGGCACCGCGACGGCGGGCATCCCGGACGACACGACCGCCCAGGTCGAGCGCGAGGCGCTCAAGGCCGTCCTCCAGCTGCCCTCGGTGGTGGGGGAGTCCTGGGAGGCGCTCGAGCACGACGCGATCCGCACGCCGGCCTATGTGGCCGTGCGTGCGGCGGTCGACGCCGCGGGTGGTCCGGGCGGCATCCTCCCGGGCGGCGTCGCGCCCTTCGTGGCCGCCGTACGCGACGCCGCGGGGGACGACGACATCCGCTCCCTGGTCACCGAGCTGGCGGTTGAGCGGCTCAAGACCGAGCAGACCGACGAGGCGGGGCACGCTGCCGCGGTGGTGGCCCGGCTACAGGAGGTAGGGCTCACGCGCCGAATCATGGAACTGAAAGGCCGCCTCCAGCGGTTGAACCCTGTGGAAGAGGCCGAGTACAACCGGCTCTTCGCCGAACTGATCGCCATGGAGGCGCGCGCCCGCGCACTCCGGGAGCACGCCCTCGGCGTGTTGGGCTCATGAGCCCGACCGCCAGCCGACACGAAGGAAGTTCATTGAGTCCCACCGCGCTGCCCAAGGAAGCCCAGATCGACGAGGTCAAGGACCTCATCACGAGGGGCAAGGAACAGGGCTTCCTCACGTCCGAGGAGATCGGCGTCGCCCTGGTCCAGGCCGAGCTGCCGCCGGAGTCGATGGACGCCGTGCTCCAGGTCTTCAACGACGAGGGCATCGAGATCGTCGAGCCGAGCGAGGACGAGGAGGACGAGTTCTCGCCGGGTCGCGCGGCCGCGCTCAAGCGTGAGGAGGAGCTCGCGCTCAAGGCGCCGACCAACGACCCGGTCCGCATGTACCTCAAGGAGATCGGCAAGGTCCCGCTGCTCACGGCCGAGGAGGAGGTCGACCTCGCCAAGCGCATCGAGGCCGGTCTGTTCGCGTCCGAGAAGCTGGCCAAGTCCGGACGGCGCTCCGAGAAGCTGACCCGCGACCTCGAGGCGATCGAGCGCGACGGCCAGCTGGCCAAGCGCAAGCTGGTCGAGGCCAACCTGCGACTCGTCGTCTCCATCGCCAAGCGCTACGTCGGCCGCGGCATGCTCTTCCTGGACCTGATCCAGGAGGGCAACCTCGGACTGATCCGCGCCGTCGAGAAGTTCGACTACACCAAGGGCTACAAGTTCTCGACGTACGCGACGTGGT
>CAZYXZ010000092.1:0-10613 GCA_964651395.1 uncultured Frankiaceae bacterium | reverse complement strand
CCTTGTAGCGGCCGACCTTCGCGAGGTCGTAGCGCTTCGGGTTGAAGAAGAGGTTGTCCAGCAGCGTCTGCGCCGACTCCCGCGTCGGCGGCTCGCCCGGACGGAGCTTGCGGTAGATGTCGAGGAGCGCGTCCTCGGTGCCGACCGTGTGGTCCTTGTCGAGAGTGAGGCGCATGGACTCGTACTCGCCGAAGCGCTCGAGGATCTTGGCGTCGTCCCAGCCGAGCGCCTTCAGCAGCACGGTCACGCTCTGCTTGCGCTTGCGGTCGATGCGGACGCCGACGGTGTCGCGCTTGTCGACCTCGAACTCGAGCCAGGCACCTCGCGACGGGATCACCTTGCAGGCGAAGACCTCCTTGTCGGACGTCTTGTCGAGCGCGCGGTCGAAGTAGACGCCCGGCGAACGCACGAGCTGGGACACCACGACCCGCTCGGTGCCGTTGATGACGAAGGTCCCCTTGGGAGTCATCAGCGGGAAGTCGCCCATGAAGACGGTCTGCGACTTGATCTCACCGGTCTGGTTGTTGGTGAACTCCGCGGTGACGAACATCGGCGCCGCGAACGTCATGTCCTTGTCCTTGCACTCCTCGACCGTGTACTTGGACGGCTCGAAGCGCGGGTCCCGGAACTCCAGGGACATGGAGTCGGAGAAGTCCTTGATCGGGGAGATCTCCTTGAGGATCTCCTCGAGGCCGGACTCCCGGACGTGGTCGCCGTCCGGCCCGCTCGTGTCCGCCTGACGAGCGCGCCAGGCGTCGTGGCCGATCAGCCAGTCGAACGAGTCGATCTGGAGGGCGAGGAGGTTGGGGACTTCGAGAGGCTCACGGATCTTGGCGAAGGAGACACGGGACTGACTGGTGCGGGAGGCGGCCAACGATCGTCCTTTCCGACTGATCTGGGCACGGCAAACCCTCCGGCGGCAGCTCCCGCCATATGAAGCGACCGGAAGGGGGGCAGGGCAAACGTGCAGTCTAGCCGCTGGCTAGACCGCTGTCGAGATGGTGCTCATTCGACTGGCCACTGCTGGGTGACAGGAAACCCCCGCCACTCCCCGACGTCAAGCATCGCCGGGTCTTTGCCTAGAGGACGTTGACCTTGACGTCGGTGACCAGCCACTTGCCGCCGATCCGCTCGAGGGTGAGCACGACCCGGTTGGGGTCGGTGCGGCCCTGCGGCGTACGGATGTTGGTGATCTTCTGGTCCACGGCCAGGAGCACGACGGCCCGTACGTCGGTCGCGCTGACGATGCCCGCGGAGACCACTGAGCCCACCGAGGTGGCCTTGTTGTCGTTGACCAGCTTCTGGAACTGGGCGCCCGAGGCGAGCTCGTAGTCCTCCTTGAACTTGCCGCCGGCGCCGGCGTTGACCTTCGCCACGTCGGCGGCCAGGTGCCGGTAGTCGTAGGAGGTGAGCGCGACGGCGAAGTTCCGGGCGGCCTCCAGCGCCTCGGTCCGGCGCCGTTCGTGCGTCTTGAGCTCCTGGAGGTCGCCGCGCGCCATCAGCAGGCCGGCCAGCGCGGCCACGGCCAGGACGAGCGCCAGCCCGGCTGCGACCAGCGGCAGCCCGGGCCGGGGCAGCGGGCGACGGGTCCTCGCCGAGGCCTCGGCGGGCTCGGTGTTCTCGGCGTTCTCGGTGTCGGTCTCGCTGGTCAAGGTCATCCTCTGGTCAGAGCAGCGCGGTCAGCAGGGCGAGCCAGCTGGGCTGCCCGAGGCGCTTCTCCATGGCCGCGCGGTAGGACGCCGCGCTGGATCCCGACCCTACGCGAGCCGGGCCGCCGGCCGCTGCCGAGGGCGCGGACTTCCCGTCGGCCGAGGAACCCGAGCCGGACCCGGTGCCGGCGTCCCCCGGGTGCGGGGCGTACTCCGCGCCGCGCTGCCCGCTGGTGCCCGGTGGGCACTGCGCCTCGAGCGGGGGCTCGGTCGGGGAGTAGTCACGGGGAACGCGGCGCGGCGTCCCGTAGTTGCAGGCCGGCGCCTCGACCAGCTCGGTGACCAGGCCGTTGTGGAGCGTCCCGTCCGCGAGCGACTCCGGACCCTCCTTCACCACTGTGGGCAGCGACACCAGGACCTGGCGCAACCCGTCCACCCGGATCACATTGAGCCGGTTCACCGTGGTCAGGTCCCCGAGCAGCTGCGCGATGGCGGCGCGTTGGGGCGTCAGCAGGGCCTCGATCTCGCGCGCGGCCTGGATGCCGTTGTCGAGCAGCCTGCGGACGTCGGGGTCGGCCGCCTTGAGCGACTCCGCGAGGTCGGCGAGACCGCTCGCGAACCTCCGCAGGTCGCCCTGCGTCTGCCGCGCGGTGTCGAGCACGATCTTGCCGTCGCGGATCAGGGCCAGCGTGTCCGGCAGCTCGGCCTGGAGCGTCTTCGTCAGCTCCCCACCGGCGTCGAGCAGCCGCTGGATGGCCGGCGCCGTGCCCTCGAAGGCGGTGCCGAGGCCGTTGATCAGCTCACCGAGCGCGACCTTGTCGATCCCCCGGGCCAGCCGGTCCAGGTCGATGACCACCGTCTGGATGTCGATCGGCACGCGGGTGTCCTGGATGGGGATCACGTCGCCGTCGCGCAGCATGCGCCCACCGGCCGTGCGGGGCTGGAAGTCGACGTACTGCTCCCCGACCGCGGACTTGTTCGCGATCACCGCGATCGTGTCGGCCGGCACCTGCACACCGTGGTCGAGCTTCAGCTCCACGTCGACGCCGTCCGGCTGCAGCTTCAGCTTGCCGACCCGGCCGACGCCGACGCCGCGGTAGGTCACCTCGGCGTTGGTGAAGATGCCGCCCGAGGAGGCGAACCGGGCGTGGATGCTGGTGGCCGGCCGCAGGGCGTCGAGGCCGATCAGCTGGAAGCCCAGGTAGAGGATGCCCAGCGCGGTGATCACCACGAAGACGCCCAGCTGGATGCGGACGGTACGCCGAATCATCGGGCCACCCCCGCCAGCAGCTCGCCGAGCGTCGACGCCGCGCCGAGCCGCGTGCCCACCAACGACGCCGCCGCCGAGGAGCGCTTCTCGACGGGCAGCGTCTCGGGCGAGACGAAGATGGTGACCAGCAGCTGGAGGTAGTCACCCGGGATCGCCCGCGGCACGACCCTGGTGAACATCACCAGGTCGTCGACGAGTCGTGAGACGTCGTCCTTCACCGTGACGACCTGGTCGAGCACCGGCCGCAGCAGCGCCAGGTCCTGGAGCGTCTCGTCGCCGCTCTCGCGGATCACGTGGGAGCCGACCGCGGCCAGCCGGTCGAGCTTGCCCAGCAGCTTGGTCAGCTCCTGGCGCTGGTCGGCGAGGACGGTGAGGGCCGGCGTGAACGCGTCGAGGGCGTCCGCGATCACCTGCCGCTGGCCGGCGAGTGTGCTGGTGAGCGAGTCGAGGGCGTCGATCGCGCGCGTGATCTCCCCGCGCCGGGAGTCGAGGGCGCCGACCAGCTTGTCGAGGCGGTCGAACACGCTCTTGATCTGCGTCTCGCGACCGGCCAACGCCTTGGTCAGCTCCACCGCGATGGTCTGCAGCTCCGGCAGCCCGCCGCCGTTGAGCACGGCGGACAGCGCACTGAAGACCTCCTCGACCTCCGGGTTGCGGTCCGTCCGCGAGGCGGGAATGGTCGCGCCCTAGGCCAGCCGGCCGGTGCCGCCGCCCTCCGGGGTCGCGAGCTCCACGAACTTCTCGCCGAGCAGGCTGGTCTGTCGCAACGTCGCCACGGCGTCCGCCGGCAAGGTCACGCCTTCGCGGATGCGCAGCCTCACCTTGGCCTGGTAGTCGACGAGGTCGATCGCCTGCACCGATCCGACGGTCACGTCGTTGACCTTGACCGCGGCGCGGGGGACGAGGTCCTGGACGTCGTCGAACATGACGTTGATCTCGTACGCCGGACCACCGCCGCCGGGCACGCCCAGGCGGTTGCCCACCCCTCCCAGGCTGCACCCGCCGAGCAGACCGGCGAGCGCCACCACGGCGCCGATCCGCCGTCCGCGGGTCATGACCGGGCTCCGAGCATGCCGGCCAGGCTGAGGCGGCTCATGAGCGAGTCGTCGAGGCGGGTCGCGCCCACGCTCGCCGTGCCCGCCTTGCCGGGGAGGCCGGGAGGGGCGGGCGGGCAGTCGATGCCGAGCAACGGCGACAGGAGCTGGCAGAACACGATGCTGTAGGGCTGGCCGCCCTGCTCGTTGTCCTGGCGGATGTCGAGGGTGTTGCGCTCGGTGTTGAACACCTGCGACAGGTTGCTGATCACCAGCGGGGTCACGTCGAGCGCCTCGATCAGGCTCTGCTTCTGCTTCATGACGGTCTTCGTGACCTGGGCCAGAGAGTCGATGTCGCGACCCAGCGTCCCCCGGTGGTCGCGGACCAGGTCGGCGATCTCGCCGAGGGCGACCGAGAGGTTGGCCAGCGCCTGCTCGAGCGCGCGGCGCTCCGCGGCCAGCTGCTGCGACACCGTGCCGAGGTCCTGCGTCAGCCGGCGGAACGCGGTGTCGTTGCGGGCCAGGGTGGACGTGAAGCTGGACAGGTTGCGCAGGACGCCCGCGAGGTCCTCCCGATTGTCGCCCAGCGCGCCGACCGCGCCGGCCAGCTCGTTGATCGTCGAGTTCAGCGCCTGCGCGCCGCCGTCGCGCAGCGCCTTCGCGCCGATCTTGATCAGCTCGCCGAGGCTGCCGTCGGCATCGGCCCCGCTCGGACCCAGCGCCACGAACAACCGGTCCAGGCTCTTGAGGATGTCGTCGAGCTCGACCGGCACCCGCGTGCGCGCCAGCGGGATGTCCGCCCCGTCGGTCAGCACCGGACCCGAGGTGTAGACGGGAACCAGCTGCACGTAGCGGTCGGAGACGAGCGACGGCGGGATGATCACGGCTGTCGGCTCGGCCGGGACCTTCACGCCCTTCTTCAGCTTCATGCGGACCAGAACGGTCTGGCCCTCCGGCACGATGTGCGTGACGGTGCCGACCTCGACGCCGAGGACGCGGACGCTCGAACCCGGGTAGAGACCGATGGTGCGGCTGAAGTGGGCGGTCACCGGCACGCCCGCGTCGGACTCGCGGCGACGGACCACCGTCACGCCGCCGGCGACCAGCAGCGCCACGATGGCCACCGCCAGGGGCTTCACGAGACGCTCCGCGCGGGCCATCAGCAGGCCCCGATCATGCAGAGGATCTCGTCGGTCACGACGAAGTTCTCCGAGTAGACATCGAGCCAGCGCCCGTTGCCGTTGGAGTTGGCCGCGAGCCGCGAGAACGGGCCGAGCAGCTGCACGGACCTCTCCAGCTGGGCCAGGTTCGCGCGAAGCACTTCCACGACCGAGTGCAGGTTGGCCAGCAGCGGGTCGAGCTGCGCCCGGTTGTCCCGGATCAGCGAGGTGAGCTCGGTCGACAGCCGCGCGGTGTTGGCGAGCAGTGAGGCGATCGCGGTACGGCGGTCGTTGAGCAGCTGGAGCACCAGGTCGGCGTCGCCGATCAGCTTGACGATCTCGGAGTCGCGCGCCGCGACCGCCGCGGTCACCTGGTTGGTGCTCGCCAGCAGCTCGCCGAGCTCGTCGTCCCGGTCGGCGATCGCCTTGGACAGCTTGGACAGCCCGGTGAGCGCCGACTGCGTGTTGCCCTCGGGGTCGCGGAAGGTCGCGGAGAGGGTGCGTAGCGCTTTGGCCAGCGCGTCGACGTCGATCGCGTTCGTGGTCTCGCTGAGCTGGTTGAAGGCGTCGTAGATCTGGAACGGCACCTCGGTGCGCTCGAGCGGGATCACGGCGCCCTTGGGGAGCTTGCCGGGGCCGTCCGGCTGCAGGTCGAGGAACTTCGTGCCGAGCAGCGTCTTGAGCTTGATGGCGGCGCGCGTCTTGTCGCCCAGCACGACGTCGCGCTCCAGTCGGAACTTCACGATCACCGACTGGCCGTCGAGCTGGATGTCGCTCACGGTGCCCTTGCGGACGCCCGCGATGCGCACCTCGTTCTCCTTCGAGATGCCGGCCGCCTCGCTGAAGCGGGCGGCGTACTGCGTCTCGTTGGAGATGAAGGGCACCTTGCTGATGTTGAAGGTGATCAGCAGCAGCAGCAGGATCGCGAGGATGCCCCCGATGCCGATCGGCACGGGGTTGCGCTCGCGGAACGGCGTCATCGGGGCGCCTCGAGAGCGGCGGCGATCGCGGACGGCGGGATCGGGATGATCGTGTCGCCGATCTGCACCTTGAGGTCCAGGACGTAGAGGTTGAGCCAGGCGCCGTAGCCGAGGCCGCGGTTGAGCGCGGCGAGTGCGAGCGGCAGCCCCTTGAGGATGGCGTCGAGCTCGGGCGCCTTCTTGGCGGCCACGGCGACGATCTCGTTGAGGTCCTTGATCGAGGCGTCCAGGTTCGGCCGGGCCTCGTGCAGCAGGTCCGCGGTCAGTCCGGCCAGCTGGTCGATGTTGATGATCGAGTCGCCGATCGCGTCTCGGTCGCCCGCCAGGCCGGTGGTCAGCCGCTGCAGCTCGGCGATGAACGTGCTCAGCGTCTCGTCGCGGTCGGCGACGGTACCGGCCACCTTGCTCAGGTTGGTGATCACGCGACCGATGGCGACGTCGCGGGACGCGAGATCGTTGGTCAGCGACGCGGTGTGCGCGAGGAGCGAGTCGACCGTGGCGCCCTCTCCCTGGAGGGTCTTCACGATCTCCTCGGCGAGCGCGTTCACGTCCTCGGGCTGCACTGTCTCGAGGAGGGGCCGGAACCCGTTGAACAGGACTGTGAGGTCGAGAGCCGGCTCGGTCTGGCCCACCGGGATCAACCCGCCCGCCCGCAGCGGGGTACCCGACTCGTTCGGCTGGGTGAGCGCGATGTAGCGCTGGCCGAGGAGGTTGCGGTAGCGCACCTTCGCCCGCACGGCGGTGGTCAGCTTCACGTCCTTCTCGACGCGGAACGTCACCTCGGCGAGCTTGCCGGCGACGTCGGTCGACTGGACGCGGCCGACCACGACGCCCGCGATGCGGATGTCGTCGCCGGGCAGCAGCCCCGTGACGTCGGTGAACTGGGCGCGGTAGGTCGTCTTGGGGCCGAGCTGGATGTTGCCGATCGTCTTCGCGAGCAGGCCGGTCGCCAGGACCGTCACGACCGTGAAGATCGTGAGCTTGAAGATCGCGCTGCGGTTACTCACCGTCGACACCGACCTCGCCGCCGCGGAGGATCGGGCCCCACAGCAGGCCGACCACCGAGGGGACCTCTGCGGGAGGTACGTCGAGCAGCAGGCCGACGAGGTCACCCAGCAGGTCGGCGTCGCTGGCGCCGGGCACGGAACCCTTGGACTGCGGGTACTGCGGCCGCTCTGCCACGGTGTAGGCGCCGCGGTTCGGCGTCACCTCCAGCCGGATCGCGAGTGCGGGTCCGTGGTTGAGCGCGACGTTGAGGCGCCGGATCAGCAGCTCCAGGCCACGGATGTCGCTCGGCAGCTCGTTGCGGTGCTGATGGACGACCGTGAGGATCGGCACGGATGTCTTGGCCAGCGTGATGAGACGCTCGGCGTTGTCCTCGAGGATGTCGCCGGTCACCTGGGCGAAGTCGGCCGTCCCGCGCAGGAACGTGAAGAGCGTGTCCTCCTTGTTCACCACGGTGCGCGCGCTGGTGGTCGCGTTGCGCGCCAGCCGCACGAGGTCGGGAGCGTTGACGTCGAGGGACTCGGCCAGGTCGGCGAGGCCGGAGAGGTCGGCCTGGATGGTCCCGAGCTCCGGCTCGTAGCCGGCCAGCAGCCGGTCGAGGTCGACGAGGCTCTGCCCCAGCTGGTCGCCCCGGCCCTTGAGGCCTTCGGAGATCGCGGTCAGCGCCTTGGCCAGCTTCTCCGGCTGCAGGCCGCGCAGCAGCGGGAAGAGGTTGGCGAGCACCTTCTCCACCTCGAGCGCGGACGTCGACCGGTCGAGGCCGATGGTGTCCCCCGCCCGCAGGTGGTCGGCGGCCGGGCCACTCGCCGGGATGACCAGGTCGACGTACTTCTCGCCGAACAGCGTCTTCGGCAAGATCCGCGCGCTCACGTTGCGGGGGATGAGCGCGACGTCGTCGGGGTTCAGCGCGAGCGTGAGCACGGCCCCGTCCGGGGAACTGCTCTGCTTCGAGACGCGGCCGACGACGATGCCCCGCAGCTTCACGTCGGCGTTCTTCTCGAGCTGCGTGCCGGCGCGGGGGGCGGTCAGCGCGACGTTGACCGTGCGCTGCCACGGGAAGCGCTGCTGGAACTTCACGATGGTCAGCCCGAGCAGGATGCCGAGCACCGCCAGGAACGCGATGCCCATGAGGATCTTCCGGCCCGCCAGCGATCTCACGGCGCTACCCCGCGATCCGGACGGTGTCGCTGGCGCCCCAGAAGGCCAGGCTGAGGAAGAAGTTCACGACGACGATCGCGACGATGCTGCTGCGGATCGCGCGACCGACGGCCACGCCGACGCCTTCCGGACCGCCCCGTGCCGTGTAGCCGTGGTAGCAGTGGATGAGCGTGACGATGACGGCGAAGACCAGCGCCTTGAGCAACGAGTAGAAGACGTCGATGGGCGGCAGGAACAGCGTGAAGTAATGGTCGTAGGTGCCCTTCGACTGCCCGAACAAGCCCGTGACCACCAGCCTGGTGGACAGGTACGACGAGAACAGGCTGACCAGGTAGAGCGGGATCACTGCGACGAACGAGGCCACCATCCGCGTCGTCACGAGGTAGGGGATCGACGGGATGCCCATGACCTCGAGCGCGTCGATCTCCTCGCTGATGCGCATGGCGCCGAGCTGCGCGGTGAAGCCGCAGCCCACCTGTGCGGCGAGCGTGATGCCGGCGATCAGCGGCGTGATCTCGCGGGTGTTGCCGAACGCGGAGACGAAGCCGGAGAACGCCTCGGCGCCGATCAGCTGCAGGCCCTTGAAGCCCTCGAGGCCGACCTGCGTGCCGGTGAAGAAGGACAGGAAGAAGATGACGCCCACCGTGCCGCCGCCGACCAGCAGCGCGCCGGAGCCGAGGCTCACCTCCGCGAGGAGGCGCAGGCACTCCTTCCAGTACCGCGTGACCGCCAGCCAGAAGTGGCTGATCGCCTTGCCGTAGAAGCTCAGCTGCTCGCCCAGGTCGCCCAACGAGCCGAGGCCGCGCAGCACGGGCCGGCTCACCCAGCCGACCGGCCGGGACAACGCGGGGGGGATGGTCGCCATCAGCTGAACTTCTGGGGGACGAACTGCAGGTACAGGACGGTGATCACGAAGTTCACGAGGAACAACAGCATGAACGTGATGACCACGGACTGGTTCACCGCGTCGCCCACGCCCTTCGGCCCGCCCTTGGCGTTGAGCCCCTTGTACGACGCCACGAGGGCAGCGATCAGCCCGAAGATCAGGGCTTTGAGCTCGGACACCCAGAGGTCGGAGAGCTGCGACAGCGCGCCGAACGACGCGAAGTAGGCCCCAGGGGTGCCCTTCTGCACGATCACGCTGAAGAAGTAGCCGCCGCCGATGCCGACCACGCTGACCAGCCCGTTGAGCAGCACCGCCACGAACATCGCAGCCAGCACCCGCGGCACGATCAGCCGCTGGATCGGCGAGACCGCCAGGACCTCCATGGCGTCGATCTCGTCGCGGATGCGCCGCGAGCCCAGGTCGGCGCAGATGGCCGAGCCGCCGGCGCCGGCGATGAGCAGCGCGGTCGCGATCGGCGCCGCCTCGCGCACGATTGCCAGCACCTGCGCCGCACCGACCAGGCTCTGTGCACCGAGCTGTCGGGACAGGTTGCCGACCTGCAGGGCGATGACCATCCCGAACGGGATCGAGACCAGCATGACCGGCACACTGCACACGCTGGCGATGAACCAGGCCTGACCGAGGAACTCCTTGCCCTGGAACGGCCGCTTGAACAGGTTGCGCAGCACGTCGAGGAACAGCGCGAACATGCTGCCCGTCTGCGCCAGCGCACCCGTCATGACGGTCATCGGCCGGCGGGCTCCTTCTGCTTGGCCGGCTTCTTCTCGGGCTTGCCGTTCGACTCCGCCTTGGCCGTCTTCGCCATGGGGTCCGGATGCATGAACTTGCGGACCAGCGGCGGGGTGGGCAGCAGCTGCGGCTCCATCGGCGGGAGGTCGGGCATCTCGAACTCGCGGTTCTCCGCCGCCAGGACCGCCGCGTCCTTCTCCTCCGACATGCCGATCGGGCCCTGCCGACGGCCGTTGAGGAACTGGCGCACCACGGGCTGGTCGGAGGAGAGCAGGTCGTAGCGGGGGCCGAACATCACCAGCTCGCGGCGGAACAGCAGGCCGATGTTGTCCGGCACCGTCCGGGCCGTGTTGATGTCGTGGGTCACGATGAGGAAGGTCGCCTCGATCTGCGCGTTGAGGTCGACGATCAGCTGGTTGAGGTACGCGACGCGGACCGGGTCGAGGCCCGAGTCGGGCTCGTCGAACAGGATGATCTCCGGGTCGAGCACGAGCGCCCGGGCCAGGCCGGCGCGCTTGCGCATCCCGCCGGAGATCTCACCGGGCAGCTTGGCCTCGGCGCCGGTGAGGCCGACCATCTCGAGCTTCTCGCCGACGATCGACTTGATCTCGGACTCGCTCTTCTTCGTGTGCTCGCGCAACGGGAAGGCCACGTTGTCGTAGAGGCTCATCGAGCCGAACAGCGCGCCGTCCTGGAAGAGGACGCCGAAGAGCTTGCGGAC
>CAZYXZ010000091.1:0-10959 GCA_964651395.1 uncultured Frankiaceae bacterium | reverse complement strand
ATCGCCGACATGGGCTTCGACGTCGTCTACCTCCCGCCGATCCACCCGATCGGCCGGTCCTTCCGCAAGGGGCCGAACAACACTCTCGAAGCCGGACCGGACGACCCGGGCAGCCCGTGGGCCATCGGTAGCGCGGCGGGCGGCCACGACGCGGTCCATCCCGACCTCGGGACCATCGACGACTTCGACCACTTCGTCGCACGAGCGCGGGAGCTCGACCTGGAGATCGCCCTGGACCTGGCGCTCCAGTGCTCCCCCGACCACCCGTGGGTGACCGAGCACCCCGAGTGGTTCGTGCACCGGGCCGACGGCACCATCGCGTACGCGGAGAACCCGCCCAAGAAGTACCAGGACATCTACCCGTTGAACTTCGACGACGACCCGGAGGGGCTCTACGCCGAGGTGCTGCGCGTCGTCCGGCACTGGATGGCGCACGGCGTGCGCATCTTCCGCGTCGACAACCCGCACACGAAACCGCTCGGGTTCTGGGAACGGCTGATCGCCGAGGTGCAGAGCGCGGACCCGGACGTGCTGTTCCTGTCGGAGGCCTTCACCCGGCCGCCGATGATGCAGATGCTCGCGCGCATCGGCTTCACGCAGTCCTACACGTACTTCACGTGGCGGAACGCGAAGTGGGAGCTCGAGGAGTACCTCCACGAGCTCGCCCACACAGAGGTCGCGGACTACATGCGGCCGAACTTCTTCGTGAACACGCCGGACATCCTCCATGCCTATCTGCAGCACGGCGGCCCGCCGGCCTTCAAGGTGCGTGCCGTGCTGGCGGCCCTGCTCTCGCCGTCCTGGGGCGTCTACGCGGGCTACGAGCTCGCGGAGGCCACACCGGTCCGGGAGGGGTCCGAGGAGTACGTCGACTCGGAGAAGTACCAGCTGCGACCGCGCGACTGGACCGATCCGCAGTCGCTCGCGCCCTACCTGCGGCGGCTCAACCAGCTGCGCCGGGCCCACCCCGCCCTGCACTGGCTGCGCAACCTCGAGTTCCACTACGTGGACTCGCCGGACGTCATCGCCTTCAGCAAGCGGCACGAGGACGACGTCGTGCTGGTCGTCGCCAACCTCGACCCCCACGCCGTCCGCGAGGCCACGGTGCACCTCGACCTGGCCAAGCTCGGTCTCGAGTGGACAGACCATTTCGAGGTGCGCGACGAGATCGCCGACACCTGGTACGTGTGGCACGGCTCCGCGAACTACGTGCGCCTCGACCCGTTCGTCGAGCCGGCCCACGTCTTCACGGTCCGTCCCCTGTGAGCACCGAGATGACTGAGCAGCCCGGGCTGAAGCCGGCCGATCCGCACTGGTACAAGCGGGCGGTCTTCTACGAGGTGCTGATCCGCGGCTTCTACGACATGACCGGCGACGGCACCGGCGACATCCGCGGACTGACCGCGAAGCTCGACTACCTGCAGTGGCTCGGCGTGGACTGCCTGTGGTTGCTGCCCATCTATGAGTCACCGCTCCGGGACGGCGGCTACGACATCGCCGACTTCTTCACCGTGCTCCCCGAGTTCGGCACGATCGGGGACTTCGTGGAGCTGGTCGAGGCGGCCCATGCGCGCGGGATCCGCGTCATCGCCGACCTGGTCATGAACCACACCAGCGACGCGCATCCGTGGTTCCAGGCGTCGCGCACCGACCCGGACGGCTTCTACGGTGACTGGTACGTCTGGTCGAACACCGATGCCGCCTACCCGGACGCCCGGGTGATCTTCGTCGACACCGAGAAGTCGAACTGGACCTGGGACCCGGTGCGCGAGCAGTACTTCTGGCACCGGTTCTTCTCGCACCAGCCGGACCTCAACTACGAGAACCCGGCCGTGCAGGACGCCATGCTCGAGGTCCTGCGGTTCTGGCTCGACCTCGGCATCGACGGGTTCCGGCTCGACGCCGTGCCCTATCTCTTCGAAGCCGAGGGCACGAACTGCGAGAACCTGCCGCCCACGCACGAGTACCTCAAGAGGGTCCGCAAGGAGGTGGACGAGAAGTACGAGGATCGCGTGCTCCTCGCGGAGGCGAACCAGTGGCCGAGCGACGTCGTCGAGTACTTCGGCGACGACGACGAGTGCCAGATGGCGTTCCACTTCCCGCTCATGCCGCGGCTGTTCATGGCGGTCCGCCGCGAGCAGCGCTACCCCATCTCGGAGATCCTCGCGCAGACGCCGCCCATCCCACCGAACTGCCAGTGGGGGATCTTCCTGCGCAACCATGACGAGCTGACGCTCGAGATGGTCACCGACGAAGAGCGCGACTACATGTACAGCGAGTACGCCAAGGACCCGCGGATGAAGGCGAACGTGGGCATCCGGCGTCGGCTCGCGCCCCTGCTGGAGAACAGTCGCGACCAGATCGAGCTGTTCACGACCTTGCTGCTCTCGCTCCCGGGTTCACCGGTGCTCTACTACGGGGACGAGATCGGGATGGGCGACAACATCTATCTCGGAGATCGCGACGGCGTCCGGACGCCCATGCAGTGGAGCGGCGACCGCAACGGCGGGTTCTCCACCGCCGACTTCGCCCGGCTGTACCTGCCGCCGCTGCTCGACCCGGTCTACGGATACCAGGCGCTGAACGTGGAGGCGCAGCTGCGCAGCACCACGTCACTGCTCTGGTGGACGAAACGGCTGATCGAGGTGCGCAAGCAGCACCCGGTGTTCGGCCTCGGCAGCTTCGAGGAGCTCGGCAGCAGCAATCCGAGCGTGCTGGCCTTCGTCCGCGAGTACGAGGACGACACGCTGCGCGAGCAGGACAGCGACATCGTGCTCTGCGTGAGCAACCTGTCGCGGTTCGCGCAGCCGGTCGAGCTGGACCTCCGTCGGTTCGAGGGCGTGACGCCGATCGAGGTGATCGGCAACGTGCACTTCCCCCGCGTCGGCGAGCTGCCCTACCTGCTGACACTCGCGCCGCACGGGTCGTACTGGTTCCAGCTGAAGTGGCTCGAGGGGTGAGCGCCATCATCCCCGGGCTCGTCGAGCTGCTCACGTCCTGGTTGCCGGAGCAGCGCTGGTACGCCGGCAAGGGCCGGACGCTCGACCGGCTCGAGGCCGACGTCGTCGGCGAGCTCGACGGCAGCGACCACCGGCTCCGTTACGTCGTCGTCACGGCGCACTACGTCAGCGGCGACCCCGAGACCTACCACGTGCCGCTCGCCTTCCGGGAGTCCGCCGACGACACGCACGCGCATGCCCTCGTCGGGATGCTCGACGGACCCGTGTACGACGCGGTCCGCGACGGCGCGGTCACCGAAAGGTTGCTGCGCCAGGTGGCGAGCAGTGAGCTGGCCGGCAGCGTCGCCGCACGCACCTACGACGGGACCGAACCACCCGAGCAGATCGAGGCCATGCCGGGCCGGGCGGTCGGGGCGGAGCAGAGCAACAGCTCGGTGGTCTACGGCGACCGCTACATCCTGAAGGTCTTCCGCCGGCTGGCCGAGGGCGTCAACCCCGACCTCGAGGTGACCCGCCGGCTCGCCGACACGGGCGGCCGGCACATCGCGCCGCCCTTGGCGTGGCTGGAGGCGATCGCGCCTTTCCCGGCGACGCTCGCACTCCTGCAGCCCTTCCTCAAGAGCGCGACCGAGGGTTGGGCCATGGCGACGACGAGCGTGCGCGACCTGCTCGCGGACCCCGGCGTGGCACCCGCCGAGGCTGGTGGCGACCTCGCCGCCGAGACGCAGCGGTTGGGTGTCGTGACCGCGGAGCTGCACGCCGACCTGGTCACCGCGTTCGGCGCGCAGGACGTGTCCGGCGACGCCCTGCGTGAGCTCGCGGCGCAGCTCCACCAGCGGCTGGCCGACGCCGGGGAGGAGATCCCGGAGCTCGCCCCGCACCTGCCGGCGGCCCGCGCGGCGTACGACGACGTGGCGCGCCTGCGCGTCCCGATGCGCGTGCAGCGCATCCACGGCGACTTCCACCTCGGTCAGGTGCTGCGCACCGACACCGGCTGGGTCGTCATCGACTTCGAGGGCGAGCCGGCCCGGCCGCTGGCGGACCGCACGCAGCCGACGAGCCCGCTCCGGGACGTGGCCGGGATGCTGCGCTCCTTCGACTACGCCGCCCGCCACCTGCTCCTCGACCGGCCGGACGCCCACTCACTGGAGCAGCGCGCCTTGCAGTGGGCGGAGCGCAACCGGGCCGCCTTCCTCGCCGGGTACGCCGAGGTGAGCGACCTCGACCCCTCCGAGTCGGCGGTCCTCATGCGGGCCTTCGAGCTCGACAAGGCGGTCTACGAGGTGCGCTACGAACAGCAGCACCGGCCGAGCTGGCTGTCCATCCCGCTAGCCGGAATCGCCAGGCTCAGCGATGGCTGAGGCACTGGCCAGGCAGCTGGACCGGCTGGTCCGCGGCGAGCACCACGACCCGCACCAGCTGCTCGGCGGCCATCCCTCGCGCAAGGGCCTGACCTTGCGTGCCTTCCGGCCTGATGCCGCGTCGGTCACCGCCGTCGTCAACGGCGACCGGCACCCGCTCAAGCAGGTGCACGAAGCCGGCGTCTTCGCGGGGGTTCTGTCCGGCAGCAGCACGGTCCCCGACTACCGGCTCGAAGTCACCTATCCCTCCGGCGAGAGCTACGTCGTCGACGACGCCTACCGCTTCCTGCCGACGGTCGGTGAGCTCGACCTCTACCTGATCGGCGAGGGTCGGCACGAGGAGCTGTGGGAGCGCCTCGGCGCCCACGTCCGGCAGTACGCCGACGTGACCGGCACGAGCTTCGCGGTGTGGGCGCCCAACGCCCGGGGCGTACGCGTGGTCGGCGACTTCAACTATTGGGACGGTCGCGGCCACCCCATGCGGTCGATGGGCGAGTCCGGTATCTGGGAGCTGTTCGTGCCCGGCGTGGGCGACGGCACCTGCTACAAGTACGACGTCCTCGGCGCCGACGGCGTGTGGCGGCAGAAGGCGGACCCGCTCGCGTTCCGCACGGAAGTGCCGCCATCGACGGCGAGCGTCGTCTTCACCAGTGCGTACACCTGGCGGGACGAGGCGTGGCTGGCCCGGCGGGCGGCCCGCACCGCGCACCGCGAGCCGATGAGCTGCTACGAGGTGCACCTCGGCTCCTGGCGAGCCGGCCGCACGTACCGCGACCTGGCCGACGAGCTGGTCGGCTACGTCGTCGACATGGGTTTCACCCATGTCGAGCTGCTGCCGGTCGCCGAGCACCCGTTCGGCGGGTCGTGGGGGTACCAGGTCTCCGCGTACTACGCCCCGACCGCGCGTTTCGGCACGCCCGACGACTTTCGCTACTTCGTCGACGCGATGCATCAGGCCGGCATCGGCGTCATCGTCGACTGGGTTCCGGCGCACTTCCCGAAGGACGACTGGGCGCTCGCGCGGTTCGACGGCACGCCGCTCTACGAGCATGCGGATCCGCGCAAGGGCGAGCACCCGGACTGGGGCACACTGGTCTTCGACTTCGGCCGCAACGAGGTGCGCAACTTCCTCATCGCCAACGCGCTGTTCTGGCTGGAGGAGTACCACGTCGACGGCCTCCGGGTGGATGCCGTCGCCTCCATGCTCTACCTCGACTACTCGCGCAAGTCCGGGGAATGGGTGCCCAACGAGTTCGGCGGCCGCGAGAACCTCGACGCGGTCCGGTTCCTCCGCGAGATGAACACGGTGGCCTACGGGCGGAACCCCGGCTGCATCACCGTCGCGGAGGAGTCCACCGCCTGGCCGGCCGTCTCGCGGCCCGCCCACCTCGGCGGTCTCGGCTTCGGCTTCAAGTGGAACATGGGCTGGATGCACGACACGCTCGACTACGTCTCGCGCGAGCCGGTCTACCGGCAGTACCACCACCACCAGATGACGTTCTCGATGATGTACGCGTACACCGAGAACTTCGCACTGCCGCTCTCCCACGACGAGGTCGTCCACGGCAAGGGTTCGATGCTGCGGAAGATGCCCGGTGACCGCTGGCAGCAGCTGGCCAACCTGCGCGCTCTCTACGGCTACATGTGGGCGCACCCGGGAAAGCAGCTGCTGTTCATGGGCTGCGAGATCGCCCAGGACGCCGAGTGGTCGCACGACCGGTCGCTCGACTGGGGACTGCTCGAGGTGGCCGGCCACCGGGGGGTACAGGACGCGGTCCGCGACCTCAACGCTGCCTACCTGTCGAACAGTGCCCTGTGGTCGCAGGACACGGAGCCCACCGGCTTCTCGTGGATCGACGCGAACGACGCCGGCGGCAACGTCTTCTCGTTCCTGCGGTTCGGCTCCTCCGACGGCGATGTCATCGCGTGTGTCACGAACTTCGCCGGCATCCCGCACAGCGGCTACCGCCTCGGCCTGCCCCATGTAGGCCGGTGGCGCGAGGCCGTCAACACCGACGCGGCCGCGTACGGCGGCGCCGGCGAGGGCAACCTGGGCGCCGTCGAGGCCGTCGCGGAGCCCTGGCACGGCCAGCCGGCATCCGCCGTCGTCCACCTGCCCGCCCTGTCGACGATCTGGTTCGTCCCCGACAGCGATCCCGGCCGTTGACCGACCTGGTCGCGACGGGCTACGACGACTGGTCGGGACGCCGGGTCGAGGTGCCTGCGGAGACCGTCCGTCGGGTGCGCGCGACGATCGGTGACGTCCCGCCGTTCCCGGCCGTCGCCGCGCCCGCTCGCTCTCCGCAGCCGTCGCACCGTGCCTGGGGATGGCAGGTGCAGCTGTACGCCGTCAGGTCGCGGCGATCCTGGGGCATGGGCGACTTCGCGGACCTGCGTGAGCTCTGCGAGTGGAGCGCCGGGCTGGGAGCGGACTTCGTCCTCTGCAACCCGCTGCACGCCGTGGCCCCCGGCCTGCCGCAGGAGTCGTCGCCGTACTTCCCGACCAGCCGGTTCTTCCTCAACCCGCTCTACCTCGCGCTCGACGACGCACCGGAGGCCGGGGACGCCCGCGCGGCGTGTGCCGATCTCATCGACCGCGACGCCGTGTACTCGGCGAAGGACGCCGCGCTACGCGCGATCTTCGCCGCCGGCGTCGACGAGACCGCCCTCGCGGCGTACCGCGCGGAGCGCGGATGGCGGCTCGAGCACTTCTCCGCGTTCTGTGCCGAGCGGCTGGGTGTCGACACGGACGAGGAACGCGCTTACCACTGCTGGCTGCAGCTGCTCTGCGACCGGCAGCTCGCGGCCGCACAGGCCGCGGCGCGAGCGGCCGGCATGTCCATCGGCGTCGTCGTCGACCTCGCCATCGGTGTGGACCCCGACGGCGCCGACGCCGACGCGATGCGCGAAGACCTGGCGCCGGGGATGAGCGTGGGCGCCCCGCCGGACGCCTTCAACCCTGAGGGTCAGGACTGGAAGTTCCCGCCGCTGCTGCCGGGCCGGCTGGCCGAGACGGATGCCGCGGCGCTGCGCGAGCTCGCCCGGACCAGCCTCCGGTACGGCGGCGGCATCCGGTTCGACCACGCGCTCGCGCTCTTCCGGCTGTACTGGGTGCCGGACGGCGCCAGCCCGCGAAACGGCACCTACGTGACCTACCCGGCCGACCTCCTGCTCCACGCGCTCGCCGAGGAGGCAGCGGACGCCGGCGGCATCGTCGTCGCCGAGGACCTCGGCACGGTGCCGGACGGCGTACCGGAGGCGCTGCGCGCTGCGGGGCTGCTGACGTCGTCCGTGCTCTGGTTCGCCCGAACCGACGACGACGCGCAGCCGTTGCGCGCCGACGAGTACCCGGTGCAGTCGTTCGCGTCGGTGACCACGCACGACCTGCCCACCGCGGCGTCGTTCTGGGAGCGCACCGCCCGAGCCGTCCGCCCGGACCGCGACCTGGTCACCGAGGTCTTCTTCACGCTGAAAGACGCCGGCCTCACCTACGAGGGTGCGAGCGTCGACGAGCTGGTGGTGGCCCTGCACGCGTTCCTGGCCCGGTCGCCTGCGGTGCTCGTCTCGGTCGCGCTGGGTGACGCGGTGGGTGACCGTCGGCAGCCGAACCTGCCCGGAGTCGGGCCGGAGGACTACCCGAGCTGGCGGCTCCCGCTCGCCGACGGCGACGGCGCACCGGTCCTGCTCGAGGACCTGGGCGGCGTGCCGCTGCTACAGCGTGTGGTCGACGTTGTCCGGCGTCGAGCCGCGCCGTCGCTGTCTACCTAGGCCGCGCGCTCCGCGGCTTTGGCGTCTCGCGCGGCCGTGAAGCAGTACGAGCCGGCGGAGAGCTGGGTCGGTGCCCGGAACGTCACCACGTCCTTGTTCAACCGCGTGTCGATCGTGCCGCCGCCGGGCTCGTACTTGTAGACGTCCAGGCCGCGCACCATGTCGTTGGCGAACACGTAGCTCTTGTGCTTGTACGTCTTGGCGCTCCACGTGTCCGCGTCGACCGGGGTGAAGTAGCCGAGCTCCAGCGGGACGCCCATGAGGTTCGTCGCGTCGACCATCCGCACACCTGCCGCATAGCCGGCGTTCGTGAAGAAAGTGCCGTCCGGCGCGTAGTCGAGCACGTGCGCGGTGCAGACCAGGTTGCCGCTGTTGCTCGTCGCGGTCAGCGAGTTGGCCGGGTTGAACGGGTAGTAGCCGACCTTCACCGGGGCGGCCTCGACCAGGAGGTCGTAGACGTGGACGCCGCCGACGTTGCAGACGCCGTTGCCGGCCGCGCCGGCCTGCTCGTCCGTGACCAGCAGGTACCGGCCGTCGAGCGTCGGGTCCGCGCCGTGCGAGATGTTCACGGCCGGGTCGACGATCACGGTGATGATGCGCGGCAGCGCCGGGAAGTGCGTGTCGAGGATGACCGTCTGCGTGATCGCGGCGCTGTAGCCCCGCGTCCCCGACGCGTTGAACGTCACGTCATGGCTGGACAGGC
Organism: uncultured Frankiaceae bacterium; assembly: GCA_964651395.1. Taxonomy (GTDB): domain Bacteria; phylum Actinomycetota; class Actinomycetes; order BP-191; family BP-191; genus CAZYXZ01. The sequence continues at coordinate 2,167 of CAZYXZ010000091.1, read as the reverse complement.
CGAGCGGCAGCTCGAGGATGCCGACCTGCACCGGACGTCGCGGGTTGATCATGTCGATGATCTGGATCCGGCCGGTCTTGGCCAGCCGCGGCTCGTCGAGCGCCGGCGTGAGCTCGCTGTCGCTGACGTACACGTAGCGACCGCCGGGGTGCCAGGTGGCGTTGTGGACGCCGAGCGGCACCGGCACGAAGCCGATCGCCTTCGGCTTGGCCGGGTTCTTCAGGCTGATGACGAACAGGCCCTCGGTGGGCTCCGCGCGGACCTGCTTGTAGCACTCGTCGTCGTTGGCGTCGTAGTCGACGCCCATGATCATCAGGTCACCGCGGACCTGGACGTCGTTCTGCGAGGTGGCGCACGGAAGGAAGCCGACCAGCTTGGGCCGGTTCGGGGTCGTGATGTCGATGATGCGCAGCCCGTCACCGCCGGCCGACTTGAAGGCCGGCGCGATCGCGTAGTCACGCCCCTTGATGGTCGTGAACTCGATGTCGGTGCCGCCCTTGTAGGCCAGGTGCGCGACCGGCCGGAGGTTCTCGCCGACGCCCTGGGCGAGCGGGTCGCCGCGGTACGCCTCGGGCTGCGCGGCCTGCGCGACGAGGGTGCCGGAGACGAAGAGGCTGGCAGCAGCGGCGAGCAGGACGGAACGGCGCATCAGGGGGTCTCCCGGTGTGTTCGCGTAGGCGCGGTCCTGCCCGCTTCGACGGCCGGCAGGTGGATTCCTCCCCTAAAAACGGGGCGGTTCTGAGTACGAGCCCCACTCGTCACGCAGGACACCGCAGATCTCGCCCAGTGTCGCCTCCGCCCGCACGGCGTCGAGCATCGACGGGAGCAGGTTCTCCTCCCCGCGGGCCACCGCCAGCATGGCGGCGAGCGCCGCGTCGACGGCGGCCTGGTCCCGCGCGGCCCGGCGGGCGCCCAGGACCCGGTTCTGCTCGGTCTCCACCTCGTGGCTGACCCGCAGGATGTCCAGCGCGTCGTCGTCGGGCGAGGTCAGCGTGTTGACGCCGACGATCCGCTTGGTGCCCTTCTCGAGCGCGGTCTGGTAGACGAAGGCCGACTCGGCGATCTCGCTCATGAACCAGCCGTCCTCGATCCCCCGCAGGATGCCGCCGGTCATCGACCCGTCCGGGGACATGCCCTTGATCTGCTCGAAGATGGCCTCGGCCTGCCGCTCCATCTCGTCGGTCAGCGCCTCGACGTACCAGCTGCCGCCGAGCGGGTCGACGACGTTGGCCACGCCGGTCTCCTCGGCGATGACCTGCTGGGTGCGCAGGGCGATGGCAGCCGCTCGCTCGGACGGAAGGGCGAGCACCTCGTCGAGGGCGTTCGTGTGCAGCGAGTTGGTGCCGCCGAGGACAGCGGCCAGGGCCTCGATGGCGGTGCGCACGATGTTGTTGTCCGGCTGCTGCGCGGTGAGCGACACCCCTGCCGTCTGCGTGTGGAAGCGCAGCCACTGGGCCTTGTCGGTCTTGGCGCCGTACACGTCGCGCAGCCACCGCGCCCAGATCCGCCGGGCTGCTCGGAACTTGGCGATCTCCTCGAAGAAGTCGATGTGACTGTCGAAGAAGAAGCTCAGTCCCGGCGCGAACACGTCGACGTCCAGCCCGCGAGACAGGCCAAGCTCGACGTAGCCGAAACCGTCGGCGAGGGTGAAGGCGAGCTCCTGCGCAGCGGTCGATCCCGCCTCGCGGATGTGGTAGCCGGACACTGAGAGCGGCTTGTAGCGCGGGATGGTCTGCGCGCAGTACTCCATGAGGTCGCCGATGAGGCGCAGGTGGGGCTCGGGCGGGAACAGCCACTCCTTCTGCGCGATGTACTCCTTGAAGATGTCCGTCTGCAGCGTGCCGTCGAGGGTCGTGATGTCCACGCCCTGACGCTCGGCCGCCACGAGGTACATGCAGAACACCGGGACGGCCGGGCCGCTGATCGTCATCGACGTGGTCACCCCGCCGAGCGGGATGCCGTCGAAGAGCGTCTCCATGTCCGCCGCGGAGTCGATCGCGACCCCGCAGTGCCCGACCTCGCCGAGGGCCCGCGGGTCGTCGCTGTCGCGGCCCATCAGCGTGGGCATGTCGAAGGCGACGGACAGACCACCCCCGCCCTCGGCCAGGATCATCTTGTAGCGCTCGTTGGTCTGCTGCGCGTTGCCGAAGCCGGCGAACTGCCGGAT
>CAZYXZ010000090.1:6798-11162 GCA_964651395.1 uncultured Frankiaceae bacterium | reverse complement strand
CCGACACCGTCGGCGGCCGGCCGCTCGGCGACGTGCCGGTGTCGGTGCCGTTCACGCCCGCGGCGGCGCCGCGACCGGTGTCACCGCGGCCGCTGCCGGCGACCGGCGGCAGCGCGCTGCCGGCGCCGCTCGGCCTGGTCGCGGTCGTCGGTGCGGCACTGCTACGCCGGAGGAACCGGCTGCAGTAGTACGTGGGGTGAGCGACGGGGATCGAACCCGCGACAACCGGGACCACAACCCGGTGCTCTGCCAACTGAGCTACGCCCACCACGTGCGTCGTGCGAGCGGCAGTCTACGGGGCGGCCGGGGGCGGGTCATCCGGCTTCGGCTCCGGGGGCGGCACGAAGATGGTCTTCCGGTAGTAGCGCAGCTCCTCGATGGACTCGAGGATGTCGGCGAGCGCGCGGTGCCCGCCGCCCTTGCCGGGCATCGCGGCGTACGCCTCCGGATACCAGCGCCGGCACAGCTCCTTGATGGAGGACACGTCGACCATCCGGTAGTGCAGGTAGCCGTCGAGGTCCGGCATGTAGGCCGCGAGGAAGCTGCGGTCGGTGGCGATCGAGCTGCCGCAGAGCGGGGCGGTCTTCGGGTCGGGTACGTGCTTCTTCACGAAGGCGAGCGCGGCCGCCTCGGCGTCGGCCAGCGTCGTCGTCGCGGCGCGGACGGCGGTGGTCAGCCCCGAACGCGCGTGCATGTCGCGGACGACGGGAGCCATGGCGGCCAGCTTGTCCTCAGGCGCGGCGATGACCAGGTCGATGCCCTCGTCGATCGGCTCGAGGTTCGCATCCGTGACCAGCAGGGCGATCTCGATGATGACCTCGGTCACCGGGTCCAGGCCGGTCATCTCGAGGTCGACCCACACCAACCGGTCGCTCATGCGCGCGGAGTCTATGCCGCCCGTCGCGGCGACCTCGCTCGCGCGGCGCGGTAAGGGCCACCTCCCTTCCGCCCGCAGCAGCGGCCCCCGTAGTCTCGCCAGGACCACCCGGCCCATCACTGACCCGAGGAGCGCCCATGTCGGTCGAGGAGCGGCTCGCCGCCCTGGAGGCGAAGCTGGCCAGCATGGAGGCGGAGCGCGAGGGCGCGACCGCCGACGAGGGCACCGTCGACCGGCGGGGGCTGCTGCGCAAGGGCGGCGCCGTCCTGGCCGGCGCCGCGGGGATCGCGGCGCTCGGCGCCCGCCCGGCCGGCGCGCTGACCGGCGAGGCGATGTCGCTGGGCCTGTCCAATGACGCGAGCACGCCCACCCGCCTCACCCAGTCGCAGGCCTCCAACCCCAACCCGATCCTCGTCGTGACCGACCTCGGCGTCGCCGAGTCGAGCGCGTACGAGGCCTCGCTGGCCGGCTGGGGCGACGCGCAGGCCGGCGTCTACGCGTACAGCTACACCGGCCGGGCGCTCATCGCCTGGGGCAACCAGGACAGCGCCGTGCCACTGTTCATCAGGCCGAAGAACACTGCGCCGTCGACCGGCGCGCACCAGGTCGGCGAGCTGCTGGTCCTCCAGGACGGGTCGCTGGTCAGCTGCGTGCTGGCCGGGACGGGCAACGCGGCGAAGTGGTCGCGCATCGGCTACAACCCGCTCGACCCGGTCCGCCTCGTCGACACCCGTGAGGGCATCGGCGCACCGAAGGCGGCGCTCGGCCCGGGCGGGGAGATCACCGTGCAGGTGACCGGGCTGGCCGGCATGCCCGCGGCGTCTCGCGCGGTGGTGTTCACGCTCACCGGCACCCAGCCGAGCGCGACGACGCACCTGACGGCGTACCCCAACGGCATCACGCTGCCGGGGACGTCCAACCTCAACCTCGTGAAGGGCCAGACCCTGGCCACCGAGGCCACGGTGCGGATCGGCACGCAGGGCAAGATCAAGATCTTCAACAAGGCCGGGACCACGCACGTGCTCCTCGACGCCGTGGGCTTCTACATCTAGGCCGTCAGGGCTCAGACTGCGGGCGTGCGCAACGCCCGAGCCGAGGCTGCCGAACGCGTCGGCGGCCGGTACGACGTGCGCGTGCTCGAGCCGTCGCCGCCTCCCGTCGACGAGCCGCCCTGGTACGCCGACGACCCGGTCGCCGGCGGGGAGGTCGTCCCGGTCGAGCGCCCCGGTGTCATGAGCTGGACGACGCTGTGTGTCGGCGAGGACGACCAGCACCTGCGCGACTGGTGCGCCGACCGGTGGCTGGTGCGTGCGCCGCTTCAGTCCTTGCCGCGCGGGTTCGCCGCCACGCGCGCGTCGCTGCACCGGGTCGCCGAGCACGTCCTCGCGCCGTGCCGGCACCGCGCGGTCGGCAAGATCGGGCTGCGCTTCACCTACCACGGCTTCGGCACGCCCTTCTTCGGCGACGGCCGGCAGCTGCGCGTCGAGGACGGCGAGCTGCGCGACGGCGAGCACTGCCACGAGCTCACGACGCTCGAGGCGGCGGCCGGCTGGGTGGGCATCGCACCCGGTGCCAAGACCGGCGTCTACGAACCGACGACGCCGGGCGACCTCGAATCGCTGCTCGTCGTGCATCCGCGCGCTGCGCGCGCCCTCGGCGACTGGTTCGGCTTCGGGACCTCGCTCCTCGAGCAGCTGCGCGCGGAGGCGACGGACGAGGACGCGCCGTCGCGCGTGCAGCTGTGGCCGGAGCACTTCGACGTCGCCCTCGACCTCGGGCCGGACAACGCCCGCGCCAACTACGGCGCGTCCCCCGGGGACGCGGAGCATCCCGAGCCCTACCTCTACGTCGGACCGTGGCAGCAGCGGACCGGCGAGTTCTGGAACGAACCCTTCGGCGCCTCGCTCGGCTACGCCGCCATCCTCGCCGGCGCCGACCCCCTCGAGTTCCTACGCAAGGGCAAGTCGCTGCTCTCGACTGCCTGACCACAGACGACGGCCGCGGCGGGGTTGGGGCCCCGCTTCGCGGAGGAGCGCGGGGCTGGGGTCCCCGCGCGGGGAATGGACACAGTGCGCCCGGCAGGGATCGAACCTGCGACCTGCCGCTTAGAAGGCGGCTGCTCTAATCCGGCTGAGCTACGGGCGCTCGCACTGAGGCCATCATGCCGTTGTGACATCGGTGGGGGAGAGCAGGAAGCGGGACGCGATCGACGTCGCCCGCGTGCTCGCTCTATTCATCGTCGTACTCGGGCACCTGCTGCTCGCGGTCATCGACCGCGAGGACGGCGTGCTGCGCGGAGCGAACCTGCTCGACCTCGAGCGGCAGTGGGCCTGGCTCGCGGTGCTCGCGCCGATGCCGGTGTTCTTCGCCGCGGCCGGCTGGGCCAACGCGACCAGCACGGTCGTGACGACAGCGCCCCGCGTACGGCGGCTGGTCGGCGTCGGCTGCGTCGTGCTGTGCGGCTGGTCATTGGCGGTTGTCGTCACCGACCTCATCACGGGTGACCCCGGCGTCGTCGGCGACGGCGCGCGCGTGGCCACGCAGCCGCTGTGGTTCCTCGCGGCGTACGTCCCGCTGGCGGCCGCGGCCGGCCCGATAGCGCGCGTCGCGCAGCGCAACGTCCTGGCCGTCGTCGGCGGCGCGCTCGGCGTCCTCGCCGTCCTCGACTTCCTGCGCTTCGGTCTCGACCTCGACTGGGTCGGCTGGCCCGGCTTCTTCCTCGCCTGGGGTACGCCGTGGGCGCTGGGTGCGTGGTGGCGCTCGCGATGGGAGGGCGCGGGCTTCGATGAGCGACGTGCCGGCCTGGCGCTGGTCGCCGGTGCGGGAGCGGCGTGTGTCGTCCTCGTCGCCGCGTTCGACTACTCGCCCGGCCTGATCGACGCGATCCCCGGACGGCGGTCCAACACCACGCCGCCGACGCTCTACACCGCCGTTGCCGCGGTGGCGCAGGTCGGGCTGCTGATGCTGCTCGCGCCGGCGCTCGACCGGGCCGGCCGTCGGTGGCGCCGGCTCTGGGACAGCGCCGGCGAGGCCGCGGTGGGCGTCTACGTGTGGCACCTCACCGCGCTGGCGCTGTGCGCCGCGGTGATCTCGGCCGGCCTGCCGGTGCCGGAGCGGCTCACCGGTCTGTGGTGGGCGACCCGGCCGGTGTGGTGGCTGGTCGTGCTGACCCTGACCCTCGGCTTCGTCGTCGGAACAGCGCGGCTGTCACCGGGTCGTCGTGCCGGCAGCCCTAGCCGAGCCCGCGCAGTGCTCGGCGTCGTCGCGACCGCCGCCGGTGCCGCGACCGTAGGTCTGCGAGGCCCACGCACGGTCGGCCTCGCACTGATCTGCTGCGCGCTGCTGCTGAGCGGCTGGCGGCTCCTCGGCACCCAAAACCGTTGAGGTGGGAGTTTCAGCGGCCCCTGTAACACCCCCCCCAACCGGTTTTGACTAGCGGGGCGGGGGGGTGTGGCCCCCCCCCCCCCCCCCCGGGGCCCCCCCCCCC
>CAZYXZ010000090.1:0-6788 GCA_964651395.1 uncultured Frankiaceae bacterium | reverse complement strand
GCGCGGCGGCTGTGCGGCGGGGGGAGCCTGGCCACCCAAACCCGTTGCGGGGGGAGTTTCCGCGCCGGCTGAACCCCCCACCTCAACGGTTTTGGACTAGCTGGGCGGGGCGTTGTGCCAGCGGACCAGGTCGTTCACGGCGACGTACTCGGTGAGGTAGGCGAAGGCGGACTGCATGCCGATCCACTCCTCGCGCAGCGGGTAGTTGTCGCCGTCGCCCTTGCCGTAGGTCTGCCCGGTCGTGAAGCGGCCCTGCATGTCGCGCACGACCTGGATGTGCAGTGCCTCCCAGTACTCGCCGGAGCCCTTCGACATCGTGTCCAGGTCGAGCGAGCCGGCGATGGAGTCGAGCGCGGCGAAGGCCATCTGCCGCGTCTCGCCCCAGTCGGCGCCCTGCGCGTAGTAGATGGCGCCGCTGCCCTTCCGGTACGCCGTGCCGCCCGGCCGGCGGAAGTGCGACGGGTCGAAGTCCACCGTCGACAGCGCGCCGTAGACCAGGTCGGCGTTGAACCGCGCGGCCATCGGCGCCGGCCGGTCGAGCAGCGCCGAGATCGGGACCGCGAACAGGTTGTGCACGATGCAGGTCGAGTAGTCGGGGTAGAGCCGGCCGTGGTTGACGACCATCGCGTTGTGCTCGGCGTTGGTCCCGCCGAGCCAGTCGCCGACCCGCTTGCCGTGCAGCTTCATCGGCCGGCCGGTGTCCGGCGGGCGCGCGTACGCGCCGACCATGCGCCGGTACGCCGCGTCCTGCCACTGCGCGCGCTGCGGGTTGTCCGGGAAGAGCTCGCTGACCAGGTGCAGCAGCTGCGCGTCCCAGGCCAGCTCCTCCGCGCCCGTGTCACCGGGCGTGAGGATCTTGCCGGCCCGGTTGCGGTAGTAGTGGATCGGCCGCAGCAGCGTCGCCTCCGCCTCGGCGAGCAGCATGCGGTCGACCAGCGCCTGCTCGACGGGGTTGAGGCTCGGCGCGATCAGCCAGGCGGCGGTGCCGCCGAGCGAGGACCACAGCGCCGACTGCCAGGTCGGGCCCCAGCCGTCCGGCTTCACCGAATGATGCGTCGAGGCCAGCGCCACGACGATGTCGCGGGTGCGGTCCAGGGCTTCCTGCCGGCTCACCCCGGCGCCCGCCGGGTCGTAGGCGCCGGTCGCCAGCGACGTCGCCATCGAGTACGCCGTCATCGCGTACGACGACACCTGCAGGTAGCTCAGGACGTGCCGGCCGGCGACGGGCGGCAGGCCGGACCCGCCGGTCGCCTCCGCCCACCACTGGCCCATCGAGCGCCGGTTGGAGCGGCGCAGCACGGAACGCAGCGCGCGGTCGTCGGGGGCGACCGTGCCGGGGAGCTTGCGGGTGCCGTCCCCGAGGGACAGCGCGGCGATCGCGTCGGCCGGCCGGTCCGGTACGGCGGTCTGCCCGGCGGTCGGCGCCGCGAGGCAGACGGCGACCACGACGATGCCGGCGAGGCGCCAGCGTCCGGAGGGCATGCGCGAAAGTAACCAGGCGGTGCGGCTCCGCGCCAGTGGGCGGTGCGGCTACAGGACCGTGTGGACCCGGCGTACGACGACCGCGGTCCCGACCAGGGCCAGGGCGAACAGGCCCGTGAGGGGGTCGGCCCCGGTGTTGGGCATCTGCGGTACCGGCGGCTCGGCGATCACTGTGATGTCCGGGCTCGGCACGGAGGTCGGCGTGTCCGTCGGCGTGTCGGTCGGGGTCTCGCTCGGGGTCTCGCTGGGCAGGTCGCTCGGGCTGTCCGTGGGCTCCGGCGTCGGCGTGTCGCTCGGGTCACTCGGGACTTCGGGTGTGGGGGAGTCGGTGGGCTGGAGACCCGGCTCGTTGACGGTCCGCGCCCGGTCGTTGTCGGCGCGGCGGTCCAGCGCGGCCCCCAGGCCCAGCGAGAACGTGCCGACGACCAGCACGGCCAGGACGACGATCAACCGTCGGGACGGCACGCGACGAACCTCCAGGGGAAGGGCTGGGCTGCTTCCAGGCCTATTCCACCACCGGGTCCGGCCCAAGCCGGGTACATGGTGCGGCGTGTCCCGAAGTCGCCGTTAGGCTGCCCCAATGGCTCAGTTCATCTACACGATGCAAAAGGTGCGCAAGGCGCACGGCGACAAGGTCATCCTCGACGACGTCACGCTGTCGTTCCTGCCCGGCGCCAAGATCGGCGTCGTCGGCCCCAACGGCGCCGGCAAGTCCTCTGTGCTCAAGATCATGGCCGGGCTCGACCAGCCCTCGAACGGCGACGCGCGGCTCTCACCCGGCTACAGCGTCGGGATCCTGCTCCAGGAGCCGGAGCTGGACGAGACCAAGGACGTCCGCGGCAACGTCGAGGACGGCGTCGCGGCGACGCGCGCGATCCTCAAGCGCTACGAAGAGGTCTCCGAGTCCATGGGCGACCCGGACGCCGACTTCGACGCGCTGCTCGCCGAGCAGGGCGAGCTGATGGAGAAGATCGAGCACGCCAACGCCTGGGACCTCGACGCCCAGCTCGACCTGGCGATGGACGCGCTGCGGCTGCCGCCCGGCGACGCCGACGTCAGCGTGCTCTCCGGCGGCGAGCGCCGTCGGGTCGCGCTCTGCAAGCTGCTGCTCCAGGCGCCCGACCTGCTGCTGCTCGACGAGCCCACCAACCACCTCGACGCCGAGAGCGTGGAGTGGCTCGAGAAGCACCTCGCGCAGTACGCCGGCACCGTCCTCGCCGTCACCCACGACCGGTACTTCATGGACAACGTCGCCGAGTGGATCCTCGAGCTCGACCGGGGCCGCGCCTACCCCTACGAGGGCAACTACACGACCTACCTCGAGGCGAAGTCGTCCCGCTTGAAGATCGAGGGACAGAAGGACGTCAACCGCAAGAAGATGCTCGAGCGCGAGCTCGAGTGGGTGCGCCAGAACCCGAAGGCGCGCCAGGCCAAGAGCAAGGCGCGGCTCAACCGCTACGAGGAGCTGGCCGCGGAGGCCGAGCGGTTCAAGCCGCTCGACTACGACGAGATCCAGATCCCGCCGGGGCCGCGCCTCGGCGACGTGGTCGTCGAGTCGAAGGGCCTGACCAAGGCCTACGGCGACAAGCTGCTCATGGAGGACCTGTCCTTCTCACTGCCGCGCGGCGGCATCGTCGGCGTCATCGGCCCCAACGGCGCTGGCAAGACGACGCTGTTCAGGATGCTGCTCGAGATGGAGCCGCCGGACGCGGGCGAGCTGAAGATCGGCCCGACCGTGCAGTTCGGGTACGTCGACCAGTCGCGCGCCGGGCTCGACCCCAAGAAGAACGTGTGGGAGGCCATCTCCGACGGCCTCGACCACATCAAGGTCGGCTCGCGGGAGATGCCCTCGCGCGCGTACGTCGGGTCGTTCGGGTTCAAGGGACCGGACCAGCAGAAGCCGGTCGGCGTGCTCTCCGGCGGCGAGCGGAACCGGCTGAACCTCGCGCTCACCCTGCGGGCCGGCGGCAACGTGCTGCTGCTCGACGAGCCGACCAACGACCTCGACGTCGACACGCTGCGCTCGCTCGAGGACGCGCTTCTGGAGTTCCCCGGCTGCGCCGTGGTCATCAGCCACGACCGGTGGTTCCTCGACCGGATCGCGACGCACATGCTCGCCTTCGAAGGCGACAGCGACGTAGTGTGGTTCGAGGGCAACTACGCCGACTACGAGAAGAGCAAGATCGAGCGCCTCGGCGCCGACGCCGCGCGCCCCCACCGCGTCACCTACCGCAAGCTGGTCCGGGGTTGACCCGTTGAGATGAGCGTTTCAGCCACCGGCTGAAACGCTCATCTCAACGGTCTAGAGAGGCTTGCGCCCCGCGCAGGAGGCGGCGCCGAGCCAGGTGTGGGGCGCGCCCTCCCAGCACCAGCCGAGGCGGGGCTGACCCCCGCTCTTGACCCAGAGCGCCGTCACGCGCTTGTCGCCGCAGCGCGAGCCGAGCATGGAGAAGCAACCCTCGGTCCGCAGCACGTCCGGCTGCGCCGCGACGAGCGCGAGGCCCTCCTCCAGCGTCAGCGGTGAGCGGCCGGCGGCGAGGATGCGCGGGAGCGCCTCCTTCGGCGGCACGTTGAAGAACTCCGCTCCGGCGTCGACGTCGAGCAGCTCGTACGACGGCGCGTCCGGGATGTCGAGGCCCTCGATCGGCCGGAAGCCGGCTACCTCGGCCGGCTCCATCGTGGTGAAGCCGCGCTTGCCGGCCAGCTCGATGGCGCGGATCACCTCGACCGGCTCCGCCAGGTCGGCGCGGACGACGGTGACCGCCGTCACGACGCGAACGCGATGTCGGCCAGCTGGATCCAGCCGGTGCGGCGGCGCGTGCCGAAGGTCAGCGTCACCGACGTGACCCGCGACAGGTCGATGCGCCGGAAGGCGCTCACCGGCACTCGGACGTCGGCCAGCACCTGGTTGCGCACGTTGTCGCCGACCGGCGGGGTGAGTGCGGTCGTCCAGCGCGCGGCGGTCGTCGTCTGCGACCGGCCGCGGGAGTCGGTGAGCGTCACGAGGAAGTCCTGGGTGGCGCTGCGCGGCTGCACACCGTTGCTCACCGGGTTCACCGGGAAGCTGAAGTTCACCGCGCTCCGCAGGACGAGCGCCGCGTAGCGGCGCACGTCGACCGGGCTGCCCGACTGCAGGCGCAGCCGCTGCAGGCCCTCCCAGCGGACGGACAGCTGGGGTCCGTGGGAGCGGCCGCCGCGGTCCTGGTACTCGAGGTCGCCCCGTTCCGGGCAGGGCGGGCCGGAGGAGGACGAGTCGTCGCAGTAGCGGTACTCGATGAACCGGGTCGCGGTGATCGGGCCGCGGTCCGAGGTGACCGTGGTGCCGAGCGGGCGCACCACGGTGTGCCGCTGCGCGGCCGGCGGCTGGTACGACGTCCGCAGCAGGTCGCGGCACGGCATCGGCAGGCCGGGCGCGCAGGCCGAGGTCCACGGCACACGTCCGGTCAGCGCCGCGTCGAAGGCCCTCTCGCCGCCGACGTGGCGACGCAGGAACGCGCCTGCGAGAGCGAGGAACGCGCGCTGCTGGTGCGTCCTCGTCAGGTGCAGGCCGCGGCCGTGCGACGGGTTGCACGCCGCGTCCGCGCGTTCGGCCGCGTCGTCGTCGCCCCACTCGCTGTTGAACCAGTTGTGGTTCGCGCCTTCGACGGCGAACTGGTACTTCGGAGCCCGGTCGGCGGGGTCGGCGTACTTGCTGCGCTCGTACACGCGCGCGCCCTGGAGGTCGGTGACCACGCCGTCGCAGAGCGGCAGGACGACGGCCAGCGGTACGCCGGCGACCAGCTGCCCGGTGATGTCGGTCGGGGCGAGCGAGAGCACGGCCCCGACCCGGTAGCGCGGGCCGTCGCTGCGCGTCCGGTTGTAGGCCAGCCAGTACGCGGCCGCCTCGCCGCCGCGCGAGTGGCCGAGCAGGCCGATACGGCGCAGGTCGACCTTGCGCAGCAGTCGCTGTCCCACCGCGCCCGGGCCGCTGCTGATGTCCCACTTCGCGAGCAGGTCGAGCGAGCGGCTGATCAGCTGTGCCCGCGCGAGCGTGCCGCCGTCCGGGTTGAAGGCGTCGTAGCTGTTCACCCCGTTGGCATCGACGGAGAGCACGAGGTAGCCGTGGGAGGCGAGGTTCGAGGCGAGGTAGTCGAAGCCGGCGTAGGAGCGCACGGGCCGGACGAGCACCGCCTCCGGACAGGGGTAGCCGACGGTCTCCGTGCCGACCACGGAGCACGCCCCGGCGCGGCCGTGCAGCAGCACCACGACCGGCAGGCGCCCGCGCGCGGAGCTCGGCAGGTGGACCGACCCGTGCAGCTGCGCCGGGACCGGTTGGCTGGCCGCGTGCCCGGCGCCCTGGGTCTCCGGGCCGAGCAGGGTCAGGCCGGCGTCGTACTCGATGTGCGTGACCGCGTAGCGACCCCGCGCGGTGGCGTCGGCCGGTGCGGCGCGGCCGAGCGTGGCCGGGCCGAGAGCCAGCAGGACGGCGAGCGACAGCAATAACCGCACGCGCTGCTGGGCTTGCCGCATTTAGGGTCTGTTCTCCGATGACGCGATCCGCACCTGCCCGCCTGCTGCTCCTCGGCGGGATATGGGGCACGAGTTTCTACCTGATCCGCATCGCATTGGAAGGCCTGTCTCCGACCCAGATCGTCGCCGGCCGCGTGCTCGGCGGGGCTGCGGTGCTCTGGGCGCTGACCCTCGTACGCCGGCAGCCGGTCGTGCGCGACCCGGTCGTCTGGGCGCACGCGGCCTTCATCGGCATCGTCGCGAACCTGGTGCCGTTCTTCCTCTTCTCGTGGGGCGAGGAGCGCGTGAGCTCCGGCGTCGCCGGGGTCTACAACGCCACCACGCCGCTCATGACGCTCCTGGTCGCGCTGGTCGCGCTGCCCGAGGAGCGACCGACGCTGACCCGGGTGGCCGGCCTGTTCCTCGGCATGGCGGGCGTCCTGGTGCTGATCTCCCCGTGGAACGGCGTCGGGAGCAACGCGCTGTCCGGCCAGCTGGCCTGCCTGGCGGCCAGCGCGTCGTACGGCGTCGGTTTCAACTACACGCGACGCAACCTCGCGAAGCGCGGACTGCCGCCGCTGTCGGTGTCGGTCTGCCAGCTGACGTCGTCAGCGGTGGTCGTCGTGCTGATCGCCCCGTTCCTGGCGCGCCAGCCCATGCACCTGACGCCCGGCGTGGTCGCCGCGGTCCTGGTGCTCGGCGGGGTGGGCAGCGGGATCGCGTTCGTGCTCTACCACGGGCTGGTCCGTGACATCGGCGCCACCAGCGCGTCCATGGTCGCGTTCATCATCGCGCTCGTCGCCGTCGTGCTCGGCGTG
>CAZYXZ010000089.1:0-11201 GCA_964651395.1 uncultured Frankiaceae bacterium | reverse complement strand
GGCGGCCAGCGCAGTCGCGGCGGCCAGCGCACCGGGCGTGCCCGCGAGCCGTTCGCCGACCAGCAGGACCGCGCCGGGTCGCCGCAGGTCGGCCGCGGCGGCGGCCTGCTGGTCCCCGGCAGGCTGGCCCGCGAGTGCGGACAGCACACCGGTCTCGGCGCCGGGGGCGGTGAGGATCGTGCTCGCCGACAGCTTCGTCAGGCCAGTGGTCTCGACCGGGCTGACCGCGTGCACGAGGAGACCACGGTCACGCGCCGCCTTGCGCAGCCGGAGGAAGACGATCGGCGACTCCTCCTCCGGGTCGAGGCCGGCGAGCAGCACGGCGGGCGCGGCTTCGAGGTCGGCGTACGTGACACCGAGCCCGGTGCCCGCGACCCGGCCGAGGAAGGCGTCCTCCTCGGCGGACCCGGGACGGGTACGGAAGTCGACGTTGTTCGTGCCGAGCGCGACGCGCGCGAACTTCGCGTAGGCGTAGGCGTCCTCGCGGCTGACCCGTCCGCCGGTCAGGACCGCGGCGCTGCGGGCTGCTGACAGGCCGCCGGCCGCGCGCTCGAGTGCCTCGCTCCACGACGCCTCACGGAGGGCACCATCCTCGCCGCGCACCATGGGCGTCAGCAGGCGGTCCGGTTGGGTGGTGTAGGTGAAGGCCCACCGGCCCTTGTCGCAGTTCCACTCCTCGTTGACGTCGGGGTCGCTGCCCGCGAGCCGGCGGAGAACCGTGTTGCGGCGCGAGTCGACGCGGAGCTCGCACCCGGAGGCGCAGTGCTCGCAGGCCGAGCTCGTGGAGACCAGGTCGAACGGGCGCGCACGGAACCGGTATGCCGCCCCCGTGAGCGCGCCGACCGGGCAGATCTGCACGGTGTTGCCGCTGAAGTAGGACTCGAACGGTTCGTCCTCGTAGATCGCGACCTGCTCCAGCGCTCCCCGCTCGAACAGCTCGATGAACGGGTCGCCGGCGATCTGCTCGGAGAAGCGCGTGCAGCGTGCGCAGAGCACGCAGCGCTCGCGGTCGAGCAACACCTGCGAGGAGATGGCGATCGGCTTCGGGTACGTGCGCTTCACATCGACGAAGCGGCTGTCGGCGGGGCCGTTCTCCAGGGTCTGGTTCTGCAGCGGGCACTCGCCGCCCTTGTCGCAGGTCGGGCAGTCGAGCGGGTGGTTGATGAGGAGCAGCTCGAGGTTGCCCTCCTGCGCCTTCGCGGCGACGTCGGAGGTCATCTGCGTCTTCACGACCATGCCGTCGGTGCAGACCGTCGTACAGGCGGTGAAGGGCTTGCGCTGCCCCTCGACCTCGACCAGGCACTGCCGGCACGCGCCGACCGGGTCCAGCAAGGGGTGGTCGCAGAAGCGGGGAACGAGGACGCCGATGTCCTCTGCGGCCCGGATCACGAGCGTGCCCTTCGGCACCGTGACCTCGACGCCGTCGATCGTCAGCGTGACGGTCTCGGTACTACGCACCGGGTACGCCGTGCCGAGCGCCGCCGTCGAGTCGTCGCGTTCGAGCATCGTCATCGGTGCGCCCCCGCCAGCTGAGGCATCGGGCAGCGCCCTCGCGTGTAGTGCTCGACGTACTCGTCGCGGAAGTACTTGATGCTCGACACGATCGGGCTGGTCGCGCCGTCGCCGAGCGCGCAGAACGAGCGACCGAAGATGTTCTCGCAGGTGTCGAGCAGCGTCTGGATGTCCGACTCTGTGCCGGCCCCCCGCTCGAGCCGGTCGAGGATCTGCGTCATCCAGTACGTGCCCTCGCGGCAGGGAGTGCACTTGCCGCAGGACTCGTGCGCGTAGAACTCGGTGAGGCGTAGCGCCGTGCGCACGATGCAGACGCTGTCGTCCATGACCATGATCGCGGCGGTGCCGAGCAGCGAGCCCGCCGCCATGACGCCTTCGAAGTCGAGCGGCGTGTCGAGGTGCTCGTCGGTCAGCATCGGCGTGGAGGAGCCACCCGGCGTCCACGCCTTCAGCGACCGCCCGCCCGGCACGCCTCCCGCGATGTCGTAGATCAGCTCACGGGCCGTCGTACCGAGCGGGACCTCGTAGTTGCCGGGCCGCTCGACGTGACCGGAGACGCTGAAGATCTTCGGTCCCGGCGACTTCTCGGTGCCCATCGACTTCCACCAGTCGACGCCGCCCAGCACGATGTGCGGGACGCTGGCGATGGTCTCGACGTTGTTGACGACGGTCGGGGCGCCGTAGAGCCCGTGCGTGGCGGGGAACGGCGGCCGCAGCCGCGGCTGGCCCCGGTAGCCCTCGAGCGAGTCGAGCAGCGCCGTCTCCTCGCCGCAGATGTACGCGCCCGCGCCGCGGTGCAGGGTGAGCTCGCAGTCGAAACCCGAGCCGAGGATGTCCTTGCCGAGATAGCCGGCGGCGTAGGCCTCGGCGATGGCGCGCTCGAGGCGGCGACCGGCGTGCACGAGCTCGCCGCGCAGGTAGATGAAGGCGTGGTTGCAGCGGATCGCGTAGGACGCGATGACGATGCCCTCGATCAGCTCGTGCGGGTCGGCCATCATCAGCGGCGCGTCCTTGCACGTGCCGGGCTCGCCCTCGTCGGCGTTGACCACGACGTAGTGCGGCTTGCCGTCGCCCTGCGGGATGAAGCCCCACTTCATGCCGGTCGGGAAGCCGGCGCCGCCCCGGCCGCGCAGTCCGGAGTCCTTGACCAGCTGGATGAGCTCGTCCGGCTGCATCTCGCCGAGCGCCTTGCGCAGCGCCTGGTATCCCTCGGTGCGCTCGTACGTCGCGAGCGTCCACGACTCCGGCTCGGTCCAGCGCTTCGTGAGGACGGGAGTGAGCGGCATCAGGCACCGCCCTCGCCCAGGCCGGCCAGCTGCCGGCTCACCGTGCGGAAGTCGGTGAGCGCGTCGCCGCGAGTGGGCTGCGGCTTCTCACCGCGCGCGAGCGCGTCGACGAGCGCCTCGGCCGCGTCGGCGTCGACGTTGTCGAAGAACTCGTAGTCGACGGTGAGCACCGGCGCGAAGTCGCAGGCGGCCAGGCACTCGGCGTGCTCCAACGTGAACTTCCCGTCGGCCGTGGTCTCGTCGTGGCCGACACCGAGCCGTTCGCGCAGCCGGGCGAAGACCTCCTCGCCACCGCGGAGCTGGCAGGACAGGTTCGTGCACACGGACACGAGGTGCTCGCCGACCGGGCGGCGCTTGTACATCGTGTAGAAGGTCGCGACTGCGCCGACCTCGGCCTTGGTCAGCCCCAGCAGCTCGGCGCAGAAGCCGACGCCCGCGGGAGTGACGTAGCCCTCCTCCGCCTGCACGAGGTGCAGCAGCGGCAGCAGCGCGGAACGGGTCTTCGGGTAGCGCGCGATGATGGAACGCGCGGCGGCGTACGTCTCGTCGGAGAATCCCACTAGCGATCGACCCCGCCCATGACCGGGTCGACGCTCGCGACCGCGGCGATGACGTCGGCGATCAGCCCACCCTCGGTGATCGCGGGGACGGACTGCAGGTTCACGAACGATGGGTCGCGCACGTGCACGCGGTAGGGGCGAGTGCCGCCGTCGGAGACGACGTGGTAGCCGAGCTCGCCGCGCGGGGACTCGATCGGGACGTAGACCTGCCCGGCCGGCACCTTGAAGCCCTCGGTCACGAGCTTGAAGTGGTGGATCAGCGCTTCCATCGAGTCGTTCATGATGTGCCGGATGTGGTCGAGCGAGTTGCCGAGACCATCCGGTCCGAGGGCGAGCTGCGCGGGCCAGGCGATCTTGCGGTCAGCCACCATGACCGGCCCTGGCCGCAGCCGGTCCAGCGCCTGCTCGACGATCTTCAGCGACTCGCGCATCTCCGCCATGCGCACCTCGTAGCGCGCCCACACGTCGCCGTCCGGAGACGTCGGGACGTCGAAGTCGTAGGTCTCGTAGCCGCAGTAGGGCTCGACCTTGCGCAGGTCCCAGGCGTAGCCGGCGGCGCGGAGCATCGGGCCGGTGACGCCCAGCGCGACGCACCCGTTGAGCTCGAGATAGCCGATCCCCTTGGTACGCCGGATCCAGACCGGGTTGCCGTCGAGCAGGTCGGCGTACTCCTCGAAGCGCTTCGGCAGCTCGACCAGCAGCGCGCGGATCTTCTCCTCGACGCCGACCGGCAGGTCCACCGCGACACCGCCGGGCCGGACGTACGCGTGGTTCATGCGCAGGCCGGTGACCATCTCCAGCACGTCGAGGATCTGCTCGCGCTCGCGCCAGCCGTACAACATGATCGACAGCGCGCCGAGCTCGAGCCCGGTGGTCGCCAGCCAGAGCAGGTGCGACGAGATCCGCTGCAGCTCCATGAGCATCACGCGGATGGTGTTGGCCCGCTCCGGGACCTCGATGTCGAGCAGCTTCTCCACGGCGAGGCAGTACGCCGTCTCGTGGTCGAGCGGCGACAGGTAGTCCATGCGGGTGACAAGGGTGACGCCCTGCACCCAGTTGCGGTACTCGGTCGTCTTCTCGATCCCGGTGTGCAGATAGCCGATGACCTGCTTGGCGCCGACGACGGTCTCGCCGTCCAGCTCGAGCACGAGACGAAGCACACCGTGCGTCGACGGGTGCTGCGGCCCCATGTTCACCGTGAGCAGCTCGTCCGGCTGCTCGAGCAGGGTGTCCCAGTCGCCGCCGCCCACGTTGACGATGCGACCCACCGTGTCGGTGCCGCCGCCGGCGGCGGGGGTCGTGGTCTCCGTCATGCGAGTGCCCGGCGCTCGTCGGGGGGCGGGATCTGCGCGCCCTTGAACTCCACCGGTACGCCGCCGAGCGGGTAGTCCTTGCGCTGCGGGTGGCCCACCCACTCGTCCGGCATGAGGATCCGCGTGAGCTCGGGGTGGCCGTCGAAGATGACGCCGAAGAAGTCGTAGGTCTCGCGCTCGTGCCAGTCGGCGGTCGGGTAGAGGTCGACCGCGCTCGGCACGTGTGGGTCGGTGTCACTGACGGACGTTTCGACGCGCAGCCGGTGCCGGTGGGACATCGACGTGAGGTGGTAGACGACATGCAGCCGCTTCTCCTCCTCCGGGTAGTCCACACCGGACAGCGAGGAGAGCAGCTCGAACGCGAGCTCCGCGTCGTCGCGCAGGTGCTGCAACAACGCGATCAGCTGGGCGCGGTCGACGTACAGGGTGAGCTCGCCGCGGAAGACGACAGCGCGCTCGACCGCCTCCGGGAGCGCAGCGCGGACGCGCTCTTCCAGCTGCTCCGGTGTCACGCCGTGGTCCCCACGGACGAGGAGACGTTGGCTCCGAGCGGCTCGCGCCCGATCTTCTCGTGCAGCTTGAGGATCGCGTCGAGCAGCATCTCCGGCCGCGGAGGACAGCCGGGGAGGTACATGTCGACGGGTACGACGTGGTCGACGCCCTGGACGATCGCGTAGTTGTTGAACATCCCGCCCGACGACGCGCAGACCCCCATGGCCAGCACCCACTTGGGCTCCGCCATCTGGTCGTAGATCTGACGAAGCACCGGGGCCATCTTCTGGCTCACCCGGCCGGCCACGATCATCAGGTCGGCCTGCCGAGGCGACGCCCGGAACACCTCCATGCCGAAGCGCGCCATGTCGTAGCGGCCGGCGCCGGTGGCCATCATCTCGATCGCGCAGCAGGCCAGGCCGAAGGTGGCCGGCCACAGCGAGGACTTGCGCGACCAGTTGACCATCTTCTCGACGGAGGTGAGGAGCACTCCGCTGGGCAGCTTCTCCTCTAGTCCCATTCGAGACCCCCGCGCTTCCACACGTACGCGTAGGCGACGAAGACGGTGGCGATGAACACGACCATCTCGACCAGCAGGAAGATGACGCCGGTGGCCGCCTCCTGCGAGGTCTGCTGGCCGAAGAACACGGCCCACGGGTAGAGGAAGACGATCTCGATGTCGAAGACGATGAACAGCATCGCGGTCAGGTAGTACTTCACCGGGAACCGGTGCTGCGTGACGTTGTCCTCGGGCTCGATGCCGCACTCGTACGGCTCGACCTTGGCCCGGTTGAAGCGCTTGGGGCCGATCGCGCTCCCGGCGACGACGGAGAAGACGGCGAAGGCGGCCGCCACCGCGAACATCACGGCGATCGGCAGGTACGGCCTCAGCACATCTCCTCCTTCCGGTGCGTCGGGGCGGTAAGACTACGAGGCGCCTCGTCCGCGGCCAAAAGCCGTCACGCCGCGGGAGCCATGCGGCTCATCGCGTTGATCAGCCGGTCCATCGCGTCGCCGCCGCGGGGGTCGGTGAGGTTGGCCAGCAGCTTGAGCGTGAACTTCATGAGCAGCGGCCGGGGGAGCCCGTGCTGCGTGGCCAGCTTCATCACGTGGGGGTTGCCGATCGCGTGCACGAAGATCCGCCCGAGCGTGTAGTAGCCGCCGTACCGGGCCTTCAGCTCGGTCGGGTACTGGTGCAGCACCCGCGGGTCGTGCCGGGCCAGCGCCTGGACGATCACCTCGGCGGCCAGCTGGGCGCTCTCCATCGCGTACGCGATGCCTTCGCCGTTGAACGGGTTGACGACGCCGCCCGCGTCGCCGACCAGCAGGACGCCGCGGTGGTAATGGGGCTGGCGGTTGAAGCCCATCGGCAACGCGCCGCCGCGCACCGGGCCGACCGCGTTGGGCTCGATGAAGCCCCACTCCTCGGGCATGCCCTTGAGCCAGTCGTCGAGCAGCTGGCGGTAGTTCGTGCCACGGAAGCCGGCCGAGGTGTTGAGCAGGCCGAGGCCGAGGTTGGACGTGCCGTCGCCGACCGGGAAGATCCAGCCGTAGCCGGGCAGCAGCTTGTCGCCCTGCCAGAGCTCGAGCCACGACTCGAGGTAGGTGTCGTCGTGGCGCGGGGAGCGGTAGTACCGGCGTACGGCGACGCCCATCGGACGGTCGTCGCGCGGCTCGAGGCCCAGGGCGAGACCGAGACGGCTGCTTGCTCCGTCGGCGGCGATCACCAGTCGGGCCCGGTAGGTGACCTCGTCGCCCGCATGCCGCTCGCGGCTGGGTCGCCCGTTGACCTCCTCGGGCACGCGGCGCGCTCGCACCCCGACGACGGTGCCGCCCCCGTCGTGCACGGGGCCGGTCACCTCGGTCAGCTCGTGCAGCCGGGCACCGGCCTTCTGCGCCGTACGGGCCAGCAGCTCGTCGAAGTCGAGGCGCGGGCGGACCAGGCCGTAGTCGGGGTAGCTGGCCAGCTCCGGCCAGGGCAGCTCGAGCCGGACGCCGCCGCCGATGATCCGCAGGCCCTCGTTGCGCATCCAGCCGGGTCCGTCGGTGTCGATGCCCATGCCGATCAGGCTGCGCACCGCGCGGGGGGTGAGCCCGTCGCCGCAGACCTTCTCCCTGGGGAAGCTGGACTTCTCCAGGACGAGGACGTCGAGGCCGGCCTGGGCGAGGTAGTAGGCGGCCGTGGCCCCGCCCGGTCCCGCGCCGACCACGATGACGTCCGCGTCGCGGGTCACGGGCTCGGTCACGGCGTATCTCCGGTGGCTGGGAGGCGGCCGACTGGGCTTGTGAAAGCCTTCACGAGCCCGATCGAGCGCAGTCTATGCCCGCACGGACGACCCCGGCCAGCCGCCTGCTCCGACCGTGGAGGATTCTGGCCGGAATAGGGCCACGAGCCTCCACTGTGGAGTCGGAGGGGCGTGGGGGTGGGCGGGGTCAGGCGGGGTCAGGCGGGGTTGCGGGCGCGGTGGAGGGCGACGATGCCGCCGCTCAGGTTCCGCCAGCTGACCTGGTCCCAGCCGGCCGACGCGATCTTGTCGGCCAGCTTGGCCTGGTCCGGCCAGGCGCGGATCGACTCGGCCAGGTAGACGTAGGCGTCCGGGTTGCTGCTCACCTTCGTGGCCACGGCGGGCAGCGCGCGCATGAGGTAGCCGAGGTAGACGCCTCGGAACGGCGCCCAGGTCGGGTGGGAGAACTCGCAGACCACGAGCCGTCCCCCGGGCTTGGTCACGCGCCGCATCTCGGCCAGGCCGGCGTCGGTGTCGGCCAGGTTGCGCAGGCCGAAGGAGATCGTGACCGCGTCGAAGGACGCGTCCGCGAACGGCAGGCGCAGCGCATCCCCGGCGACGAAGGCCAGGTCCGGTCTGCGGGCGTGCCCGGCCGCCAGCATCCCGAGGCTGAAGTCGCACGCGACGACGCGGCCGCCGTCGCGCGCGAGGGCGACCGACGAGGTGCCGGTGCCGGCGGCCAGGTCGAGGGCCACCTCCCCCGGCTTCAGCGCGACACCGCGGGTGGTCGCCGTGCGCCAGCGGCGGTCCTGACCCATGGAGAGCACGGCGTTGGTGCGGTCGTACTTCGGTGCGACCGCGTCGAACATCGCCGCGACGTCAGCCGGCGCCTTGTCCAGCTGCGCTCTGCGGCCGCTCATGCCGAGTGCACCAGCTCGCCGCCGAGCACCGTGGCGACGCAACGGCCGGCGCCCTCGTCGACCAGCGCGTCGTACGGCGCGCCGTCGGTCGGCACGTCGAAGACGGCGAGGTCCGCGCGTGAGCCGGCCTCGAGGCGGCCGACGTCGGAGAGGCCGAGGGCTGCGGCGCCGCCGAGGGTCGCGGCCGCGAACAGCTGCTCGGCGAGGCCGTCGGCGGCCGCCCCCTGCGACAGCGCGGCATCCCGGAGGACGGCGAGCTCGGCCAGCAGGTCCAGGTCCGGGGACGACGCGAGCGAGTCCGTTCCGACGGCGACGCGGTTCCCTTCGGCCAAGTAGGCCGCCACCGGGGGATCACCGGCCTGCAGCAGCCGGTTCGACCGGATGCACAGCGCCACGACACTGCCTCGTTCGCGCAGGAGAGCCCGGTCCTCCGGGGTGACGTGGACGCCGTGCGCGACGTGGCAGTCGAGCCCCAGGCCGTGCTGTACGTCGAGCTCGCCGACCGGCGTGCGGCCGCTGCCCCCGTCGCGCGTCAGCGCGAAGTCGAGGCCGAACTGCTCCGCGATGCCCGCGAACGCGCCCTCGCCGCAGGCGATGTAGCTGACCTCGTGCCGGCTCTCCGCGACGTGCGTGTGCAGGCGCAGCCCCCGCTCGCGCGCCAGCGCGGCCAGGGCGGCGACGACCGCGACGTCGAGCGTGTACAGGGTGTGCGGCGCGATCCCGACCGACCGCCCGTCGGGCGCCGCGGCGAGGTCGTCGAGGAGCTGCGCACGCACGTCCGGCCAGCGGGCCGGGTCGCACGCCACGACCTCGAGGTAGCTGATGCCGGCCAGCCCGGCGGCCGCGACCGGGCCCAGGGCCGGGGCATGCGTCACCACGTCGGCGACGCACGTCGTGCCCGTGGCGAGCAGCTGCGCCGCGCCGTGGCCCGCGGCGACCTCCCACTCCGCCGCCGTGTGCGTGCGGCCGCGCACGGAGATGGCGCGGATCCAGTCGAAGAACTCCAGGCCGCTCGACGCGAGGTCCGCGTCGTCGCTGAACTGCAGGTGCGTATGGGCGTTGACCAGCCCTGGCGTCAGCACCCCCGGCCACTCATGACACGCGGCGTGGGCGTGCGCCGCAAGCACGTCGGCGCGCCGACGGCGACGACTCGGTCACCGGACACCGCGACGGCCCCGCCGCGCACGGGCGCACCGGTCATCGTCACCACCACCGGCGCGCAGTGGACGGTCGTCTCCAACGTCAGACGGGGACGATCTCGAGCGCGGTCGAGGAGAAGTGCGACGGCACGACGTCGACCGGGTCGTCGGCCGGGTCACGGTGTACGACGAGGTGGCGGTACAGCGTGTCGCGCTGCGCCGGGATCCGCCCGGCCTTGCGGATCAGGTCGATGATCTCGGCCCGGTTGGACCGGTGCTTTGCGCCGGCCGCGGAGACGACGTTCTCCTCGAGCATGATCGAGCCGAGGTCGTCGGCGCCGTAGTGCAGCGTCAGCTGGCCGACCTCCTTGCCGACGGTGAGCCACGAGCCCTGCACGTGCGCGACGTTGTCGAAGAAGAGCCGGCTCACCGCGATCATCCGCAGGTACTCGAGCACGGTCGCCTGGGTGTGGCCCTTCAGGTGGTTGTTCTCCGGCTGGTAGGTCCACGGGATGAAGGCGCGGAAGCCGCCGGTGTCGTCCTGCACGTCACGGATCATCGTCAGGTGCTCGATCCGCTCGGCGTTCGTCTCGCCGGTGCCCATCATGAACGTCGCGGTCGACTCGACACCGAGCCGGTGCGCGGTGCGCATCACGTCGAGCCAGACGTGGCCCGGTTCCTTCAGCGGCGCGATGTTGTGCCGCGGCCGCTCGGTGAGGATCTCGGCGCCAGCACCGGCGAACGAGTCGAGACCGGCTGCCTTCAGCCGGGTGATCGCTTCCTCGATCGTGATGCCGCTGGTCTTCGAGATGTGCACGACCTCGCTGCCGCCGAGGGAGTGCAGGGCCAGCTGCGGGAAGGCGCGCTTGACGGTGCCGAAGAGCTCCTCGTAGTACTCGATGCCGAACTCGGGGTGGTGCCCGCCCTGGAACATGATCTGCGTCGCGCCCAGCTCGACCGCTTCCGCGCACCGCTCGTGGATCTCGTCGAGGGAGCGGACCCAGCCTTCCTCGTGCCCCGGCGCGCGGTAGAAGGCGCAGAACTTGCACGCCGTGACGCACACGTTGGTGTAGTTGATGTTGCGGTCGATGAGGTAGGTCGCGATGCCGTCCGGGAAGCGGCGGCGGCGTACGACGTCCGCGGCATGGCCGAGCGCGTGCAGCGGCGCGTCCATGTAGAGGTCGAGCGCTTCCGCCGGCGAGATGCGACCGCCCTGAGCGGCGCGGTCGAGGACTGCCTGGAGGTCGCTCACGGGGTTCAGTCTCTCAGACGTCGGCGAAGACGATCGACGCGAGCTCCGGCACGGCACCACGGGCAGCGGCGCGTCGTGCGAACTCGCGCAGCCCGTCCTGCTGCCGCTCCCCCAGCCGGAAGTCCAGGGAGCGGAAGTAGGCCGCGAGCTCGGCGGCGCTGAACGGCTCCCATCGCGCGGCCTGGGCGGCGACCTCCTCGACCCGCTCCAGCGAGAAGGCGAGCGAGGAGCTGAACGCCTCCTGCACGTCCTTCACCGCACCCGGGTGCTCCTCGGCGTACTGGCGCCGCGCGGCCCAGAGCGCGAAGACCATCGGCAGGCCGGTCCAGTCCTTCCACTCCGCGCCGAGGTCGTGCCAGTGCAGGCCGAGCCGGGCGGCGTCCTGCCGCGCTCGCAGCGCTGCGTCGCCGATCAGCACGGCGGCATCGGCCTCCAGCAGCATCGCGGCGAGATCCGGCGGGCACGTGAAGTACGCCGGCCGCGCGCCATAGCGCTCCTCGAG
>CAZYXZ010000088.1:4879-11655 GCA_964651395.1 uncultured Frankiaceae bacterium | reverse complement strand
GGCGCCGGCGTTGCTGGCACTCGGCTGCCTGGTGGTGCTCGAGCTCTACGAGGCGGACGGGCTGCGCGAACGCGTCGTCGTCCTGGCGCGTGACGCGGTGGCCGTCGCCGTCACGTGGGTGGCCATCGCCGCCCTCGTCCCCAACGCGTCCGGCTGGATCAGCGCGCTGAACACGCCGGGAGCGGCCCGCACCCTGATGACGCCTGCGATCGCGACGGCCAGCGGCGGCCATCGCGCGCTCGGTGCGATCGGCATCGACGTGACCAAGGAGGGACTGGTCGCGCTGAGCATCGTCCTGTACGCCGGGGTCGCCGTCCTGCTCATCGCGCGGCTGCTGCTCACGGCGCTGCGCCGCGACCTGCTGCGCACGGTGGGCTTCACCCTGCTCTGCGTGGCGCTGCTCGGCCCGGTCAGCCACCCGTGGTACCTCATCTGGGGCTTCGCCTGCCTGATCCCAGCCGCTGCCGGCGGCGCGGTCCGCACGCGCGTCCTGCTCCTGGTGCTCTCCGGGCTGGCTGCGCTGACCGAGCTGCCGAGTGCCCGCGGGGCGGCGCCCGACCGCTACATCATGGCGGCCGGCGTCACCGTCGCCGTCCTGGCACTGGCCGTGACCGGCTGGGCGGGCTGGTCGAGCTGGGACGCCCGTCCCGGAGCGATCACCCCCGACACGGTCCCCGCCGGGGAAACCACCGCGTGACGTCGCGCGCGCCGATGCTGACCGGCATCCGGGTGCTCGACCTGAGCATCTGGCGACCCGGGCCGTATGCGACGCAGCTGCTCGCCGAGCTCGGCGCCGACGTCATCAAGGTCGAGCCTCCCGGCGGGGACCCGATGCGCGGCTACCCCGACCTGTTCGCCAACCTCAACGTCAACAAGCGCAGCATCGTGCTCGACCTCAAGAGCGAGCCCGGCGTTCGTCGCGCGCACGAGCTGGCCGTCGCGGCCGATGTCGTCGTCGAAGGCTTCCGCCCCGGCGTCGCCGCCCGCCTGAGCGTCGGCTACGACGAGCTGCACGCGCTCAACCCGTCCGTCGTCTACTGCTCCGTCTCGGGCCTCGGGCAGGACGGCGACCTCGCGCAGGTGACCGGGCACGACCTCAACTACCAGGCCTGGGCGGGTGTCCTGGCCCCGGACGGCGGCGACCCGGTCGTCCCCGCCGTGCCGATCGCCGACCTGGCCGGCGGTATGGCCGCCGCCTTCGCCATCTGCGCCGCTCTGGTACGCCGGGAGCGCAGCGGGGACGGCGAGCGGATCGACGTCGCGATGGCCGACGTACTCGCGACCTGGACCGGCGCAGTGCGCCCGCAGGCCTCCGGCGTGGACCCGTCCGCGCGAGGCGTCGCCGGCTACGGCACGTTCGCGACGGCGGACGGCCGGCACCTGGTGCTCGGCGTGCTGACCGAGGACCACTTCTGGCAGCCACTGTGCGCGGCGCTCGGCCTCGACGACTGCGCGGAGCTCGGGTTCGTCGAACGGATGGCCCGCGTCCCGCAGCTGCAGGCGCTGATCGCCGGCGCGATCGCGCGCCGCGACCGCGACGACCTGGTCGCCGAGCTGATGGCGCTCGGTGTGCCGGCTGCGCCCGTCCTCGACCGTGCGGAGATGGTGGCGCTGCCGCACTTCACGCAGCGCGGCGCGGTCACCGCCGACCCGTGGGCCACGCCGGCGACCGGGTACCCCGTCCGGTTCACCGAGCACCCGCCGGCGCGCACCTCCGCACCGCCGGCGCCGGACCAGCACCACGGCGAGGGGTGGCGCGAACCTACGGTCGGGTAGGTTGGCGGCATGGCCGAGCTCGTCTACCCACCCGTCATCGCCTTCGCCCGGCTCGTCTTCCGGGCACAGGGGCTGCGCTTCACGCTGCGCGGGACCGAGCACGTCCCGCGTGCCGGCGGCGCCGTCATGGCCATCAACCACGTCGGCTACCTCGACTTCACGTACGCCGGCCTCGCCGCCCGGCCGGCCAAGCGGCTCGTGCGCTTCATGGCCAAGCAGGAGGTCTTCAAGCACTGGCTGGCCGGCCCGCTGCTGCGCGGCATGCACCACATCGAGGTCGACCGCGCCGCGGGCGCAGACTCCTACCGCGCGGCGGTCGAGGCGCTGCGCGGCGGCGAGATCGTCGGGGTCTTCCCCGAAGCCACCATCAGCCGCTCGTTCGAGCTCAAGGGCTTCAAGACGGGGGCGGTGCGCATGGCGGCGGAGTCCGGCGTACCGATCCTGCCGACGGTCGTCTGGGGATCTCAGCGGGTCTGGACGAAGGGTCGCGCCAAGCGACTCGGACGCCACCGCGTGCCGATCCACGTCACGGTCGGCGAGCCGATCCACGTCGCGGCCGGCGCGGACATCGCGGCCACCACCGAGGAGCTCAAGCAGCGCATGCAGGAGCTGCTGCTCGCCTCCCAGGCCGCCTACCCCGACCAGCCGTCCGGTCCGGACGACCGCTGGTGGCTGCCCACGCGCCTCGGCGGCACCGCGCCGACTCCCGAGGAGGCGGGGCTGATCGAGGAGAGCGACATCCGCGAGCGCGCGGAGCGTCGCGCGGCTCGCCAGCAGGGCTAGCCGCGACCTACGGCAGGAAGAGGTGCTGGAGGACCGCCAGCTCGACCGCCGAGGGACGCGGCGCCATCCGGGACAGGAAGTCCTGCGAGCCGACCAGCCACACGGCGAAGACCTCCGCGAAGTCGCCCGCCGGTGAGTCGTAGTCGGAGCAGTACTCGCAGGGCAGCCACACGCTGCTCGGGGCGATGCCGCGCAGGGCCAGGTACTCCGCCTGGCGCGCGAAGGTCGTGTAGGTGAAGTCGACGGCATGGCCGATCTCGTGCGCGAGCGTCACGAGCAGCTGCTGGTCGGTCTGCCCGGAACGCACGTAGACGCTGATCTCCTTGGTGTGCGGGTTGGTCAGGCCGAGCCATCCCCGCTGCCCCGGCAGGAAGGAGACGGTGTAGCCGAGCGCTGCCCAGTCGTATCGGAGGGTGCCCAGCAGCCGCCGGGCGCGTGCCTCCAGGGTCTCCGTCGCGCGGGCCGCCGGCGGCCGTACGGCGGGTGAGCGGACGACGGCCGGCCGCGGGCTGGCCGCGACGACCAGCGGCCGGGGCGACGGCCGCGGTGAGGGCGACGTCGTCGGGTGCGCACTCGCGAGGCGCCGGCGGAAGGCGGCGACGGCGGCCTGCGCGGACAGCCGAGCCGGCGCAGCGGGCGCCGCCGGGACCGGGGTCATGAGGAACGTGGGCAGTTCTCGCCCGGCGGTCTGGGGCGCCTCGGTGCGCATCTGCTGCGCGCGGGCCGCCAGCAACGTGAGCGCGACGGCGACGGCGACCGCCGTCAGGGGCGCACGCGACAACCACTTCCACGAACCGGGCATGCGGGGCAGTCTCTGTGGCGCCGGTCCGGACGGACATGACCCGAACTGTCTAACTTTGACCAGGCATTTCGGATGCCGACCGCTAGTCGGCCGGACCGCCGTACTTCTCGACGTGGCCGCGGACGATGCGCGCGTTGAGCGCGTCGAACCGGCCGCCGTGCACGGCGGAGTCCGGGAACATGACCGAGCACACGCCGCCGCGGGAGCGGGTCAGCTCTTCCGCCGCCGTCTCGCCGCAGGTGCCGTAGTGGTGGTGCGCGCCGAGCAGGTGCCCGATCTCGTGCGCCGTGTTGCGGCCGGTGTTGTCCGGCTGCATGACGATCGACGTTCCCTTCAGGTAGCGGACGCGCAGCTCCGCCTCGCTCGCGGAGTAAGACCAGCCGGCGTAGCGGATCCCGCCGATGCACTCCGCGTGCCCGGCCACGGTGTACGTGCCCGCTTGGTAGAGGTCGCGGGTGGTCAGCAGGTGCACGATGTCGATGCCCCTCGGCTCCTTCCCGCCCGTAGCCTTGCGCGAGGCGGCATGCGCGGTTTCCACGCTCAGCGCCGGCTCGCCCTCCGCGTTCGTGCCCTCCGCCCGCAGATCCAGCCGCTTCACGACGAACGTGGCCTTCACCCCGGCGGTGGCCAGGACCCGGGCAGTCTCCTTCAGCGCGGTGGCGACGTGGGCGGGCGGCACGTGGTCGTTGAAGATGAGCACCCGCAAGGGCACTGCGGGTGCGTCCGGCATCGCGGTGGAGACGACGTCGGGGGTCTCCTCGGTGCAGCCGGACGGCTCACGAGGTGCGGCCGACGCGACAGGCAGCATCGCGGACAGCAGGGCCAGTGCGACGAGCGAGAGTCTGGGGACTCGCATCTCAGGGCTCCAGGATCACCACGGGGATGTCGCGGTCAGTGCGCTTCTGGTAGGCGGCGTAACCCTTGTAGGCCTTCGTGATGGCCGGCCACAGCTCCTGCTTCTCCTCGGCGCTGGCCACGCGCGCACGCATCGAACGGGTCGTGCCCTGCATGGTGATCTCGACCTCGGGGTTGGCGGTGAGGTTCAGGTACCAGTTCGGATGCCGGTCGTCGCCGCCGTACGACGCGACCAGCACGACCTTCTCGTCGTCGTGCACGGGCGAGGTGAGCATGGTGGTCCGGGGCTCTCCGGACTTCCGACCGGTCGTCGTGAGCCGCACGACGGGCATCCCGAACGTCGTGCCGAGCACCCGCCCGCCGGAGAGCTTGAGGATCGCCTTGTGCAGGCCGTTCATCAGGTACTTGGCGGCGAAGTCCTTGGGGTTCACGCGCGCAGGCTATCCGGCAACGGCCGCCGGCCGAGGAACCCGAGGTCGAGCCGGTGGTACCAGCCCAGCTCGGCCTCGCCCTCGAGCCAGCAGAGCAGCACCGGCTCGCCGTCGAGCTCGCCGGGGAAGTCGAGCAGCAGCGGCGCGAACCCCTTGAGCTGTACGTCGTCGGCGGTCACCTGCGACGCGAGCTCGGACACGCGGGCCTCCGCGGCCTTGAGCTCGGCCATGCCACCCAGCTCCGTCGGCCGGCCGCCCTCGACGGCCGCGGCGATCTCGGCGGCGTCGGCGCGCAGGACGACGATCTCGTCGAGCAGCGGCCGCAGCACGGCGAGGGCTGTGCGCGCCTCTGCGGGCGTGTAGAGCCTGGGCATCAGCGCATGATGCCCGGATCTCGGCAGGGATGACGCGTGGGCACGCGAATGTCGAGGTCCATGACGCGTCGCCTCGCACTCCTCGCCGCGCTGTGTGTCGCCGTGACCCTGCCGGCCGCTCCGGTGGGCAGCGTCGCGAAGGGCGACTGCCTCGGCATGGTGAGCGGTCTCGACCTGGACGGCACCACGGTCGTCGGGCTCCAGCAGGCGATGGCGGCAGGGAAGCTGACCAGCGTCGACCTGGTCGACGCGTACGAGCGCCGGATCGCGGCGTACGACGTCGGGGCCGAGCACCTGAACAGCGTGCGCGAGCTGCACCCGACGCGACGTGCACAGGCCGCACTGCGGGACGCCGAGCGCGCCCGCGGGATCGTCCGGGGCCCGCTGCACGGCATCCCGGTGCTGCTCAAGGACAACGTCGGCACCGTCGACCAGCACACGACCGCGGGTTCGATCGCGCTGGAAGGCAGCTTCCCGCTGCACGACTCCGGCGTCGTCGACCGGCTCCGCGCCGGGGGCGCGGTCATCCTCGGCAAGGCCAACCTGTCGGAGTTCGCCAACTGGGTGCAGCTCGGCATGCCCAACGGCTACAGCTCCCTCGGCGGCCAAGTGGTCAACGCCTACACCGGCGGCGACCCGAGCGGGTCGAGCTCCGGGTCCGGCGTCGCCGCGTCGATGTCCTTCGCCGCGGTCACCATCGGCAGCGAGACCTCCGGCAGCATCCTGAGCCCGAGCACCGCCAACAGCCTGGTCGGGGTGAAGCCGACCGTGGGCCTGGTCAGCCGCTACGGAATCATCCCGCTGGCGCCGAGCTTCGACACCGCGGGACCGATGACCCGCAACGTCACGGACGCCGCCGCCCTGCTCGGCGTGGTCGCCGGCACCGACCCACGCGACGCGGCGACGGCCGACGCCGACTCCCATCTGCCGGCGGGCCGCGACTACGTCGCCGGCCTCACTCGCGACGCGCTGACGGAGACCCGGATCGGCTACAACGAGGGCGACACGTCAGACGCGCTCTTCGCCGACGCCCTCGCCGCGCTCGAGGCCGGAGGCGCGACTCTGGTGCCGATCGAGACGCTGTCGAGCACGAGCGCGGTCGGCATCACCGAGATCGCGGCGATTCCCAACGAGTTCAAGTACTCGCTCAACAGGTATCTCGCCGAGGAGACGGTCGACACGCTGCGCGTCCGCACGCTCAGCGACATCGTCGCGTACAACGAGCAGCACCCGGACAAGGTGAAGTACGGCCAGAACCTGCTGCAGATCAGCGACGCGACGCCGGGCAGCGGACCGCTCGCCACGGCGCAGACGACGCCGACCATCCTCGCCTCCCGCGCGGCCATCGACATCGCCTTCGCCGAAGGTGACCTCGACGCGATCGTCGCGCCCGGTGCGTCGAATGCCAACATCGGCGCGGCGGCCGGCTACCCGAGCGTCGCCGTACCCGCCGGCTATGAGGAGAGCGGCGCCCCGTTCGGCATCACGTTCCTCGGCGCCGCCTGGTCCGAGCAGCGGCTGCTCGCCTTCGCCTACGCGTACGAGCAGGCCACCCACCTGCGCGTCCCCCCGGGAGACCTGGCGCCGGACGTCCTGGCCGGCGGCTGCACCGCGGCACGCCCGGTCACTGCTCCAGCCCCGCAGCCAGGATCCGGCCAACCCCTGGCAGCAACCGGCGGCCTCCCCCTCGCCAGCCTCGCGACCCTCGCCGTCGCGGCCGCGCTCTACAACCGTCGAGATGAGCGTTTCAGCCGG
>CAZYXZ010000088.1:0-4869 GCA_964651395.1 uncultured Frankiaceae bacterium | reverse complement strand
ACCCCCCCGGCGAGCGGTGCGTTCCCGCGGCCGTTCAACCGCTCATCTCGACGGGTCGGCTAGCGTCGTGGCAATGGGGCACCTCGAGGTCTCGCACGTCGGGTATGCCCTGCCCGACGGTCGGCCGCTGCTGGCCGACGCGTCGTTCCGCGTCGGCGACGGCCAGAAGATCGCCCTGGTCGGCGCCAACGGCGCCGGCAAGACGACGCTGCTCCGGCTGCTCGCGGGCGACCTCACCCCGCTGTCCGGCACGGTCACCGTCGGCGGCCACCTCGGCGTGATGCGCCAGTTCATCGGCTCGGTCGACGACGACTCGACGGTGCGCGACCTCCTGGTCAGCCTCGCCGACTAGGCGGTCCGTGACGCCGCCGCCGAGCTGGCGGAAGCCGAGCTGGCGATGATGGAGCGCGACGACGAGCCGACCCAGATGCGTTACGCGCGAGCACTCGGTGCCTGGGGTGACGCCGGCGGCTACGACGCCGAGGTGCTCTGGGACACCTGTACGACGGCGGCGCTGGGCAAGCCGTTCTCCGCGGTCGAGCACCGGGCGGTGACCACGCTGTCCGGCGGGGAGCAGAAGAAGGTGGCACTCGAGGCGCTGCTGCGCGGGCACCACGACGTGCTGCTCCTCGACGAGCCGGACAACTTCCTGGACGTACCGAGCAAGGCCTGGCTCGAGGAGGCCATCCGCGACAGCCGCAAGACGATCCTGTTCGTCTCCCACGACCGCGAGCTGCTGGCCAACACCGCGACCCGCATCGTCACGGTCGAGGGCGGCACTGCTTGGGTGCACGGCGGCGGGTTCGCGACCTACCACGAGGCGCGGCATGCGCGGCACGAACGCATGGACGAGCTGCTCCGCCGCTGGGACGAGGAGCACGAGCACCTGATCGAGCTCGTGCACCGGCTCAAGGTGCAGGCCAGCATCTCGCCGGCCATGGCCTCGAGGTACGCCGCGGCACAGACGCGGCTGCGCAAGTACGTGGAGGCCGGGCCGCCGCAGGCGCGACCGAAGGAGCAGAACGTCCGGATGCGGCTGGCCGGCGGGCGCACCGGAGTGCGCGCGATCGTCCTCCAAGGGCTGGAGCTCACCGGGCTGGTCGAGCCCTTCGACGCGGAGATCTTCTACGGCGAGCGGGTCGGGGTGCTCGGCCCGAACGGCACCGGCAAGAGCCACTTCCTGCGGCTCCTCGCCGGCGAGGACGTCGCGCACGCCGGCGCGTGGAAGCTCGGCGCCCGCGTCGTGGCCGGCTACTTCGCGCAGAAGCACGACGACCGCTCGATCCACGGACGGACGCTGGTCGACCTGCTCGCCCACGAGGCGCACGACCGCGGCCAGGCGATGGCCCGGCTGCGCCGCTACGAGCTGGAGGACGCGGGCGACCAGAAGTTCGGCACGCTCTCAGGCGGTCAGCAGGCGCGTTTCCAGATCCTCCGGCTCGAGCTGCACGGCGCGACGCTGCTGCTGCTGGACGAGCCGACCGACAACCTCGACGTGGCGTCCGCAGAGGCGCTCGAGGACGCACTCGCCCAGTTCGACGGCACCGTTGTGGCGGTGACTCACGACCGCTGGTTCATGCGGTCCTTCGACCGGTTCCTGGTCTTCGGCGACGACGGGAAGGTGGTGGAGAGCCTCAGGCCTGTCTGGTGAGCTCCGCCTCGCCGGCCGCCGTGAGGACCGCGAGCTCCTCGGTCACGCCACCGACACCGCCGGCGCCGTAGCGGCGGCGCTGCCGCACTTCCAACCGTCGCGCGAGCCGCGAGAGCGAGAAGTTGACGACGATGAAGATGACCGCGACGACCGCGTAGGCCTGCAGCTCCTGGCCGTCACCCTGCAGTCCCACGATCGTCCCGCGGCGCAACAGCTCCTCGACCGGCAGGATGAAGCCGAGCGAGGTGTCCTTGAGCAAGGTCACCAGCTGGCTGACCAGGCTGGGCAGCATGCGACGGACGGCCTGCGGGATGACCACGAACAGCATCGCCGGCCAGTAGCCCAGCCCGATGGCGTACGCCGCCTCGGTCTGGCCACGGTCGAGGGAGAGGATGCCGGCCCGGAAGATCTCGCCCAGCACGGCGCTGTTGTAGAGCACCAGCCCCATGACCAGGTACCAGAACAGGTCGAGCTGCACACCGTTGCCCTGCAGCCCGCGCGCGGAGAACAGGATGAGCAGCAGGAGCGGCACGCTGCGGAAGATCTCGACGTACGCTCCGGCCGCCCAGCGGACGACGCGGGTGCGGGACAGCCGGCCGAGTGCGAGCAGCCCGCCGACCAGCAGGGCTCCGGCCATGGCCACGACGGCCGCCTTGAGCGTGGTGACCAGCCCGCCCCAGAGGAACCGGATCACGTCCCCGCGGGTGAACGGCTCCCACCTGTCGCCGTCCAGCTGCCCGTCGTCGGCCAGCCGCCGGATGACGACCACCACGGCGTAGGCGATCACGACGAGGCTCACGGCCGTCGCGATCCGGACCCGTCGCCGTCCGCGGGGACCAAGGGCGTCGTAGAGGACGGCGTCACTCATCGGATGATCGCCACCCGGCGCTCGAGTACGCCGACGAGCACGCCGGCCGGCAAGGTGAGGAGCAGGTAGGCGACACCGGCTCCGGCGAAGAGCCAGAGCGGCTCGGACAGCGTCGTGTTGAGGCTGTCTGTCTGGTACATCAGCTCGGGCACGGCGATCACGGTGGCCACCGACGTGTTCTTGGCCAGCGCGATGAACAGGCTGCCCAACGGCTGGACCACCGTGCGCAGGGCCTGCGGCAGCACGATGTGCCGCAACGTCTGCCCGAAGGTCAGACCGAGTGATCGGGCCGCCTCGGCCTGCCCGGCGGCGACGGCGTTGATGCCCGACCGCAGCGCCTCCGCGACGAAGGCGCTCGTGTACACGGACAAGACGATCAGCGCCGCCCCGAACCGCGACGGGAACCGGACCCCGAACTTGGGGAAGCCGAACCAGAACAGCACGAACAGCACCGTGAGCGGGGTGTTGCGGACGCACTCGACGTACGCCGCG
Organism: uncultured Frankiaceae bacterium; assembly: GCA_964651395.1. Taxonomy (GTDB): domain Bacteria; phylum Actinomycetota; class Actinomycetes; order BP-191; family BP-191; genus CAZYXZ01. Next base: position 1,858 of record CAZYXZ010000088.1, on the reverse strand, counting down.
CCGGCCACCCTGGCGGGGGCGACCGGCGACACGCGCATCGTCGCGACGAGGGCACCGAGTGCCATCGCCGCGGCGAACGCGAGCACGGCCAGCTGGACGGTGAACCAGAAGCCGTCGACGTAGATGTCGAGGTTGTCGAGAACTGCCTTCACGTCGGAGTTAGGTGTTCGTGTACCGCTCGACCTTCGGCGTCGTGGGCTGCTGGGTCGACGCCTTGCCCACCGTGTTGTCCCACGCCGTCTTCCAGCGGCCGTCGGCGATGATCTTCTCGAGCGCCACGTTGATCGCCTCGCGGACGTCCGTGGACTCGCGCTTCACGCCGATGCCGTACGGCTCATCGCTGAACGGCGCGCCCACGACCTTGACCTTGCCGGGGTTCGTGGAGACGAAGCCGTTGAGGATGGCGTCGTCCGTGGTCACGGCCTCGACGTTCTTGTTCAGCAGGTCGGTCACGCACAGCGAGTAGCCGGTCAGCTCGACCAGGTTGACCGTCGGCACGAGGGTCTTGATGTTCTTCGCCGAGGTCGAGCCCTTGCTGCTGCAGACCTTCTTGCCGGCCAGGTCCTGCGGCTTGGTGATCGTCGAGTCGGACCGGACCAGCAGGTCCTGGTGCGCGAGGTAGTACGGGCCGGCGAAGCCGACCTTTCCCTTGCGCGTGTCGTTGATCGTGTAGGTGGCGATGACGAGGTCCACGGTGCCGTTCTGGAGGAACGTCTCGCGGTTCGCCGAGATGGCCTCGATGAACTCGACCTTGTTCGGGTCGCCGGTCAGCTCGCCCACGATCAGCTTGGCGATCTCGGCGTCGAAGCCCTGGACGTTGCCACTGGTGTCCTTCAGCCCGAACAGCGGCTGGTCGAACTTCACGCCGACCTTGACCTTCGACGCGGACTTGAGCGTCTCCAGCGCGGACTTCGTGCTGTCTGCGTCGTCGCCGCAGCCCACGGCGGTCAGCGCGAGTGCGCCGGCCAGGACCGTGGCGGCGAGCTTGTTCATGCGCATGGTTCTCCCTCTCGGTGGTGTCAGTGCACGAGGATCTTGGACAGGAAATCGCGGGCCCGCTCGGTGGCGGGCTTGGTGAAGAAGGTCTTCGGGTCGGCAGTCTCGACGATGCGGCCCTCGTCCATGAAGACGACCCGCCGCGCCGCGGAGCGCGCGAAGCCCATCTCGTGCGTGACGACGAGCATCGTCATCCCGTCGCCGGCCAGCTCGACCATGACGTCGAGCACCTCCTTGATCATCTCCGGGTCGAGCGCCGACGTCGGCTCGTCGAAGAGCATGAGCTTGGGATCCATCGCCAACGCCCGCGCGATGGCGACCCGCTGCTGCTGGCCGCCGGAGAGCTCGGCCGGGAAGCGGTCTGCCTTCTCGGCGACGCCCACGCGCTCGAGCAGCGCCATCGCCCGCTCCTTGGCCTCCGCCTTCGCCATGCCCCGGGCCTTGATCGGGCCGAGGGTGACGTTGTCGAGGACGCTCTTGTGCGCGAAGAGGTTGAACGACTGGAACACCATGCCGACCTCGGCGCGGAGCCGGGCCAGCTCCTTCCCCTCCTCGGGCAACGGACGTCCGTCGAGCAGGACCACACCGCTGTCGATCGGCTCCAGCCGGTTGATGCACCGGCACAGCGTGGACTTGCCCGAGCCGCTCGGCCCGATGACGACGACGACCTCGCCGCGCTCGACCGCGAGGTCGATGTCGACGAGCACGTGCAGGTCGCCGAAGAACTTGTTCACGCCCTCGAGGACGACCAGCGGGCCGGTGTCCACGGCGGCGGAGGCAGAGCTCATGCGCGCGAGCCTAGGCGTCGGCCCACCAGCACGGCGGCTCCGAGCATGAGGGCGGCCACCAGCGCCGCCGTCTC
>CAZYXZ010000087.1:0-11822 GCA_964651395.1 uncultured Frankiaceae bacterium | reverse complement strand
GACCGGCTGCGCGGCCGGTCGAAGGCGGAGCCGCCCACCGCCGCCCTGACGCCCTGCCCCGACGAGTGAGCTCGCCGGCCGCTGCGTCGACGGCACGCGCGCGCAGCGCGCGGGCCATCTGGTCGCGGCTCTCGACGACCGTCCGCTGGATCGGGACCGCTGACCCGCCGGAGGCCAGGAAGCGGTCGGCCAGGTCGAGGGTCGCCTGCTCGATCACGTGCTGCGGGAACAGGTTGGTCGCGATGTTGTTGGCCACCTCGCTGGTCCGCGCCGCCCAGATCCCGTCGATCACCTCGAAGTAGCGCGCGGCGTACGGGCGCAGCAGCTCGACCTGCTCGGGGTGCTGGAAGCCGGCCAGTGTCGCCGAGAGCACGGCGTTGGGCAGCGACTCGTCCTCCACGATCGCCTGCCAAGCCGCGGCCTTCGCCTCGGCCGTCGGCACGGCCGCGCGGGCTGCCGCCGCGTGCCGCTGCCCGGCGGAGGTCGGGTCGCGCTCGAGCTCCGCGTCGATGAGTCCGCCGTCCTCGCCGAGCGCGGCGAGGCTGCGGACGAGGTGCCAGCGCAGCTCGGTGTCGACGGCCAGCCCGTCGAAGACGATGGTGCCGTTGAGCATGCCGCGGACGACTGCCACATGCCCCTCCGAGCGCGCGGCGCCGATGAACGACCTCGCCCACGCCAGCTGGTGGTCGCTGCCGCCCTCCTGTTCCGCCAGGGACTCATAGGCGGCGGTTGCGAGCAGCTCCAGGGCCTCGCTGCGGTGCGCGAGGTCGCTGTAGTTGAAGACCGCGCCGGCGCACTGCGCGAGGAGCGCCTGGACGACGCCGACGTCGGTCTCCGCGCCGATGTTGCGGAGGACGAGGGCGATGTAGTCGCGGGCCGCCAGCTCGGCGTCACGCGTCATGTCCCAGGTCGCGGTCCAGCACAGCGCGCGGGCCAGCGAGTCGCGCAGGTCGCCCAGCCGCTCGGTGACGGTCGCGAGCGACCGCGGGTCGAGCCGGATCTTCGCGTAGGCCAGGTCGTCGTCGTTGACCAGCACCAGGTCCGGCTCGACCTGGCCGATCAGCTCCTTCACGTCGGTCCGGGCGCCGACCACGTCGAGCTCCACGCGGTCGCGGCGGACGAGGCCGTCGTCGGTCGCGTCGTACAGGCCGACCGCGACCCGGTGCGACCGGACCGTCGGCCACTGCTCGGGCGCCTCCTGCACGATCTCGAAGCGCGAGAAGCCGCCGTGGTCGTCGGTCTCGAACTCGGCGCGCAGCGTGTTGACGCCCGCGGTCTCCAGCCATTCGGCCGACCAGCCGGACAGGTCGCGGCCGGAAGACCGCTCGAGCTCCACCAGCAGGTCGCGCAGCTCGGTGTTCGCGTACTCGTGGCGCTTGAAGTAGCTACGCAGCCCGTCGAGGAACGCGTCCTGCCCGACCCACGCCACGAGCTGGCGCAGCACCGACGCGCCCTTCGCGTAGGTGATGCCGTCGAAGTTGGTCTCGACCGTGTGGATGTCGACCATGTCGGCGGCGATCGGATGCGTCGACGGCAGCTGGTCCTGGCGCAGCGCCCAGGTCTTCTCCGCGTTGCAGAACGTCGTCCACGCGCCGGTGAAGCGCGTCGCCTCCACCTGGCAGAGCACGGAGGCGTACGTCGCGAAGCTCTCGTTGAGCCAGAGGTCGTCCCACCAGCGCATGGTCACGAGGTCGCCGAACCACATGTGCGCCATCTCGTGCAGCAGGGTCTCGGCCCGCCGCTCGTACGACGCGTCGGTCACCTTCGACCGGAAGACGTAGTCCTCGAGGAACGTGACTGCGCCGGCGTTCTCCATCGCGCCTGCGTTGAACTCCGGCACGAAGAGCTGGTCGTACTTGTTCCCGAACGGGTAGGGGTAGTCGAAGTTCGTCGTGAACCAGTCGAAGCCGCGGCGCGTGAGGTCGAACAGCTCGTCCGCGTCCAGGAACTCGGCCATCGAGCGGCGGCAGTAGATGCCGAGGTCGATGTCGCCGTGCCGGTCGCGCACCTCGTAGTACGAGCCGGCGACGATCGCCGTGATGTAGGTCGACATCGGTCTCGTGGTCTCGAACCGCCACGTGCCGGCCTCGCCCTCGGCCGGCCGCTCGACGACCGGCGAGTTGGCGACGACCACCCACTCCTCCGGTGCGACGACGCTGAAGTCGAACGTCGCCTTGATGTCGGGCTGGTCGAAGCACGCGTAGACCCGGTGCGCGTCGAACGTCTCGAACTGCGTGTGCAGGTAGACCCGCTCGTCCACCGGGTCGACGAAGCGGTGCAGGCCGACGCCGGTGTGCATGTACGCCGCCTGGCCGACGACCCGCACCTCGTTGTCGGCCGCCAGGCCGGTCAGCTGGATGCGGTTGCCGTCGAAGGCGGCGGTGTCCACCGCCGTGCCGTTGACGACCAGCTCGTGGACGGCGGGCGCGGTGAAGTCGAGGAAGGTGCTGGACCCCGGCTCCGCCCGGAAGCGCAGGACGGTGGTCGACGCGAACGTCTCCGACCCCGTGGTCAGGTCGAGGGTGATCGCGTACGACGCACCGCTCACGAGGGCTGCGCGAGTGCGCGCCTCGTCTCGGGTGAGGTTGTTCTCGGACAAGCGAGGGGCTCCGTTCCGGGGCTGACTGGGTGGGCGCATCCTCGCACCAGTGGGAGACACTGCGCCGGTGCAGCCGATCCGCGCGGTGACCTTCGACTTCTGGAACACGTTGATGTCGGAAGACCGCGGCCACCTCCGCAACCGGCGGCTCACGGCTTGGGAAGGCATCGCCGAAGAGGCCGGCCTCGGCATAGGCCGTCCCGCCCTCGAGGCCGCCTTCGACTCCTCGTGGCAGCGGTACGTCGACCACTGGACGGCCGGCCGCCAGTACAGCCACCGCACCGCCGTCGATGACATCCTCGAGCGCCTCGGCGTCGACGTACCCGGCGACGTCGCCGCGCAGCTGGCGGACGCGTTCAGCCGGGCGGCCGAGGGCGCCGAGCTGCACGTCACGCCGAACGCCGCAGCCTGCCTGCACGCACTCCGGGACGCCGGGTGCCGGATCGGCATCGTCTGCGACGTGGGGATGACGGCCAGCCCGCTGCTGCGCGAGCACCTCCGCCGGCAGGGCCTGCTCGACCTGTTCGACCACTGGTCCTTCTCGGACGAGGTCGGCTACTACAAGCCGGCCCGCGAGATCTTCGAGCACGCGCTGTCCGGGCTGGGTGTGCAGCCTGCGGAGACGGCGCACGTGGGCGACCTCCGCCGTACCGACGTGGCCGGCGCCCTGGCCATGGGCATGACCGCGGTGCGCTACACCGGCGTCTTCGACGACGACGCCGACGGCGAGCCGGAGGCCCACCTCGTGGTCGCCGACCATGCGCACCTGCCGCAGGCGCTCGGCCTGGGGGATAGTTGACCCACACGGTGAGGAGGGCGGACATGAGCGTCCATCAGTGCCCCGACTGCGAGCTGCGCTTCGCCTCGGAAGCCGACCTGCGCGACCACCTCGACACCGACCACCCGGGCAGGATCGGCGAGCACCTGCCGCACCCTGGCAGGCACGCCGACTGGGCCAGGGAGCAGCGGACCACCGAGGACAACTAGGGTCCGCAGCACCGCATCGAGGAGGAGCAGTGGACACGCGCGACACGATCTACATCGACGGAGCCTGGGTCCCGTCCACGGGCAAGGGCAGCATCGACGTGGTCAACCCGGCCACCGAGGACGTCATCGGCCGGATCCCCGAGGGGACGGCTGCGGACGTCGACCTGGCAGTGGCGGCCGCGCGCCGCGCGTTCGAGTCGTGGTCGACGACCAGCGTCGACGAGCGCGCGAAGTACCTCGAGCGGCTCCAGGAGGGCCTGGTCGCGCGTCAGGAGCAGATCGCGCAGACGATCGCCGCCGAGATGGGCGCGCCGCTGAAGATCGCGCAGATGATCCAGGCCGGGCTGCCGGTCACCGTGATGGGCAGCTACGCGCAGCTGGTCCGCGACTTCGAGTTCGAGGAGACGATCGGCAACTCGCTGGTCGTCCGCGAGCCGATCGGCGTCGTCGGGGCCATCACGCCGTGGAACTACCCGCTCCACCAGGTGGTCAACAAGGTGGCTCCGGCGATCGCCGCGGGGTGCACGATCGTGCTCAAGCCGAGCGAGGTCGCGCCGCTGTGCGCCTACCTGCTCACCGAGATCATCGACGAGGTCGGCCTCCCGCCCGGCGTCTTCAACCTCGTCACCGGCACCGGGCCGGTCGTCGGCGAGGCGATCGCCGGGCACCCCGACGTCGACCTCGTCCACTTCACGGGTTCGACCCGCGCGGGCAAGCGCGTGTCCGAGCTGGCGGCGCAGACGGTCAAGCGCGTCGCCCTGGAGCTGGGCGGCAAGTCGGCCAACGTCATCCTCGACGACGCGGACCTCGCGACCGCGGTGAAGGTCGGCGTCAGCAACGTGATGGTCAACTCCGGCCAGACCTGTACGGCGTGGACGCGCATGCTCGTGCCGCGCGACCGGCAGGAGGAGGCCGCGCAGCTGGCCGGCCAGCTCGCCGAGTCGTTCGCGCCGGGCGACCCGCTCGCGGAGGGCACACGGCTCGGTCCGCTGGTGTCGGCGACGCAGCGCGATCGCGTGCGCGGCTACATCGAGAAGGGCATCGCGGAGGGTGCGCGGCTCGTGACCGGCGGCACCGAGGCGCCCGCCGAGCTGCCCACGGGCTACTACGTGCGGCCGACCGTCTTCGCCGACGTCACGACCGACATGACGATCGCGCAGGAGGAGATCTTCGGTCCGGTGCTCGCGATCATGCCGTACGACGACGAGGCCGACGCCCTGCGCATCGCCAACGACACCGTCTACGGGCTGGCCGGTGGCGTGTGGTCCGGCGACCCGGAGCGCGCCAAGGCGTTCGCCCGCCGGATGCGGACCGGTCAGGTCGACGTCAACGGCGGCCGGTTCAACCCGCTCGCCCCCTTCGGCGGGTACAAGCAGTCGGGCAGCGGTCGTGAGCTCGGGCGCTACGGCCTCGAGGAGTTCCTCGAGGTGAAGTCGCTCCAGCTTTGAGGGTCTACCTCGGTACCGACCACGCGGGGTTCGCGCTCAAGCAGCTGCTCGTCGCGTGGCTGCGCGACCACGGCCACGAGCCGGTCGACTGCGGCGCGCTCACCGAGGACTCGGACGACGACTATCCGGCGTACTGCGCCGAGGCGGCGCGTCGGGCCGTCGGCGACCCGGGCTCCGCGGCCGTCGTAGTCGGTGGCTCCGGCAACGGCGAGGCCATCGCGGCGAACAAGGTTCCCGGTGCCCGTGCCGCCGTGTGCTGGAGCGCCGACGTCGCCCGACTCGCGCGCGAGCACAATGACGCGAACGTCTGCTCGCTGGGCGCCCGGCTGGTCGACCCGGGGACGGCGTACCGGATCGTGTCGACGTTCCTCGGGACGCCGTTCTCGGGCGAGGAGAGGCACGTCCGCCGGATCAGCCAGCTGGCCGCTTTGGACCGGCGGTAGGCAGCGGCGGGAGCGGGGCGTCCAGCGCCCGGCGGCGGATGACCAGGTTCGCGTCGGCGTCCGCCACCTGCTCGGGTCGCGGCCGGGAGACGTCCCGTGCGCGCATCGCGCCGCTCACGCCGACGACCGACGGTCCGGCGCCGACCAGGCTGCCGATGCCGCCGCCACGGCTGCCTTTGCCCCGTTGCTCTGCCATCGGGTGAACCTAACCGGCTGGGACCTCGAACCACACGATCTTGCCGTTCGGCCGCTCCTCGACGCCCCACGCAGTGGTCAGCCGCTCGACCAGGGACAGCCCCCGGCCGGTCATGGCCTCGTCCTCGTAGTTGCGGATCACCGGAGGCAGCGAGCTGCCGTCGCCCACCTCCACGCGCAGCGCCGCGCCCTTGCGGCGCAGGACCACCTCGAGCTCGGACCGCGCGTGCAGGATGGCGTTCGTCACGAGCTCGCTGACCAGCAGGGTGACGTCGTGCCGGAGGTCGCCGCAGCCCCACTCGTCGAGTGTCCGCTGGATGAACCTGCGCGCCGCGGCGGCGCTTGCCGGCGACGGTGGCAGGGCGAGACGTGCCTCGATGTCCGCCTCCACTCTCGCCCGAGCCGGCTTCCCTGCCGGCGATGTGTGGTGCCCGCAAGCATGGCAAGCCAACCGTTACCCCGTGGTGAGATTCGCCGAAGTGCCGGCTTGTTTTCCCGTGATGGCCGCAACAGGCGCGCGACCGCGAGCCGCCGGTACGGTGGCGGCGGAGGTGCGGGATCGCGCGTCGTTGGACGGGTGGGGGCGAGCCAGGCCGGCCGTGGCGGCTCGTCGTCCTCGCGATGGGCTGCGTCGCCCACGCTCTCCTGCTGCAGGCGGTCGGCTCCGAGTGGTTCACGACCAGCCAGCTCGCCGTCCTGGTGCTCGTCGGCGGCCTGCTCCTGCTCCGCAAGCACCTGTTCATGCTCGTCGCCGTCGCCACCCTCGCACTGCTGGTCGAGGGCGTCTGGCTGGATCCGGGCACCCTTCGGCCGGGTGAGCTGGTGCTCTTCGGCGTCGCCGGGCTCATGAGCATGGACCTGGCGACCAGCCGTCAGCGCCTCGGCCTCACCGGGCGCAACGCCGACTCGATGCTGGTGGAGCTCAGGGACCGGCTGCGCACGCAGGGCGCCATCCCCCCGCTGCCGCCGGGCTGGCACGTCGAGGTGCTGCAGGTCTCGGCGGACGGCGGCACCTTCGCCGGGGACTTCGTCGTCGCCGCGGTCCCCGAGGGCCGCGACCGGCTCGAGCTGGCGGTCGTCGACGTCTCCGGCAAGGGCAACGACGCCGGCAGCCGCGCGCTGCTGCTCTCGGGGGCGATGGGTGGCCTGCTCGGCTCCGTCCCGCCCGAGTTCTTCCTGGCGTCGGCGAACGAGTACCTCCTCCGCCAGGACTGGGGGGAGGGCTTCGCGACCGCTGGGCACGTGGCGATCGACTTCGCGACGGGCGAGTACCTCGTCGACTCCGCCGGCCACCCGCCGGCGGCCCACTTCGACGCCGGCAGCGGCCGCTGGCGCGTCTCGTCGGTCGGGGGCAGCGTCCTGGGGCTCTTCGACGAGGAGAAGTGGCCGGTCGAGCGCGGCCGTATGCGTGCCGGCGACGCGATCCTGCTCTACACCGATGGGCTGATCGAGATCCCCGGCCGCGACCTCGGTGTCGGCATCGACAAGATGCTCGGTGAGGCGAACCGGCTGGTCATCACCACCTTCGAGGGCGGCACGCGCCGCCTCCTCGACGCCGTGGCCCCGCGCGACTACGACGACCGCGCCATCGTCCTCATCTGGCGCAGCCACCCATAGCTCGGCTTCACACGCCCCACCGGCTGAATGCACAGATGTCTACTGGCCGGTTGCGGTTGTGAGGGCGGGACGGCAAGAGTCGCACAGTGGCTGTGTGCGGGATCTGCGTTCAAGAGATGAACGGTGCTGAGTCGTGCACTGCTTGGACGCTGCGGCATAGCGATGGCGCCATGTTCACGCTGGTTAGATTCGGCGACGAGACGGACTGGACCCAGGACGCGCCGGCCACTAATCGATGTCACGACTGCGACGTCCTCCCAGGCGGCTTCCACCATCCTGGGTGCGACTCACAGGAGTGCCCGCGCTGCGGCCGACAGCTGATCTTCTGCGGCTGCTTCGAAGACGAGGACATCGTCCCGCCCAGCAAAGGCTCGAGCGGGTGACTTGGCATCTAACCGGCATATGCCAGCGGCCACCACATCACCAGCTGCTTTCGGCTCACAGCCTTTTCTCGACATCCGTGAATACGTACGTGGTGTACACGCCGGGTCGCAGGTCGAGACGGACTGCTATTGCGGCCATGCCGGAACTTGGTACGTCGAACGTGTAGAACAGCGGCACGATCGACCCTGGTGAAATCTGCTCAGGAATCTTGCTCGTCAAAACATCTGCTGACTCTGTGTAGCCCGGGTTCTGGTCGGCCTGGTATCGATCTTCTCCGTATAGGAGGGTGAGCGAGCGGTAGTTGCCGTCGAGCGGAACTGATGCGTTGCCCTCGTTGCGAATGGTGAAGCTGACTTTCACTAGCGTCTGGCCAGGCTTCGTTTCGGCGAGGTTGCTGGCCAGTTTCTCCACAGATGCGAACGTCACCACGACGCCGTCCGGGTACCTCACGAACATGCCGTCAGCGGTCAGTACTGAACCTTCGTAATCGACAGCACTCTGCGAATCGACGGCGCCCTCGTCGGTGCCAGCTTGCTGGTCTTGGGCCGACTGGCCATCGCTCTTGTCCATGGAACTGACGACCCACCCCGTGGCCACGACTGCGACGACAAGAGCAGCGGCCAAGATCATGGCATTGCGCAGTCTTCTGTCGGGGCGCCTAGCCGGCTCAACTGCCGAGGGCGAGCTCCAGCCAGGGACGGGCGTCGACAATGCCGGAGGAGACGGTGCTGACGGTGTCGGCGGTGCCAGCGGCGAGTCGAAAGCCTGCGGATTCGGCCAGCAGTACCACTTGCCGTCGCTGGCTTGGTACCACTGCCCGTTCACAGGCTGCGTCATCGGACCCCCATTGGGAGTGAACGTAGCGGCTACCTGTCCCTGTCCAGGCATGTGCATAGCTGACTGAGATTGTCAGACCCCGCCCGCACACTAAGGAGATGAGGACGTGCACGAGCTGCAAGGTCGAACAGCCGATCGATAACTTCATGTGGCGGTGGAAGTCCCGGGGGATCCGTGACAGCTGGTGCCGGGCTTGCCGCGCGGAGTACAAGAAGCGCCACTACGCGGCGAACACGGCCAGGTACGTGGCACGGGCTGGCCAACGCACCGAACGGATCGCCTTCGAACGCCAGCAGTACCTGCTCGACTATTTCGCGAGCCATCCCTGTGTTGACTGCGGCGAGACCGACCCCCTGGTCCTCGAGTTCGACCATCTCCGCGACAAGTTGGGCAACGTTGCGAGGTTGGTCCGGGACGCTTCTTGGGCTCGGTTGATGGCTGAGATCGAGAAGTCCGAGGTCGTCTGCTCGAACTGCCACCGGCGGCGCACGGCTCGCCGCGGGAACACCATCCGATACCAGCTCGTCACTGGAGCGGTGCGGCAGCCTTCGGAGAGCGGGTGACGGGAATCGAACCCGCGTCATCAGATTGGAAGCCTGAAGCTCTACCATTGAGCTACACCCGCAGAAGCGCCAATCTTGGCAGGGAAACTGCCCGGTGCGCTCCAGCTAGACGTGGGGCCGCGACAGACGGGGCGTAACGCAGCGGCTAGCGCGCTCGCTGTCGGGGTGACAGTGGGGGCAGGAGACTCCGGTCTCCTCTAGTCTTCGACGCGACAGACGGGGCGTAGCGCAGCGGCTAGCGCGCCTGCTTTGGGGGCAGGAGACCGGGAGTTCGAGTCTCCCCGCCCCGACCAGTTACCCTCCGGCGTCATGAAGGCCACTGTCGAAAACCTGTCCTCCACGCGGGTGAAGCTCTCCGTCGAGGTCCCGTTCGAGGAGCTCGCGCCGTCGGTCGACGCGGCGTACAAGCGGCTGTCGCGCCAGGTGAAGGTGCAGGGCTTCCGGCCGGGCAAGGTGCCGCCGCGCATCCTCGACCAGCGGCTCGGCCGCGCGACGGTGCTCGAGGAGGCGCTCCAGGACGCGCTGCCGCGCTTCTACGCCGCCGCCGTCGAGGAGCAGAACGTCGACGTGGTGAGCCGTCCGGAGATGGAGCTCGACTCCTTCTCCGACGGCGAGTCCCTGGTCTTCTCCGCCACGGTCGACGTGCGCCCGGAGATCGAGCTGGCGTCGTACGACGGACTGGCCGTGACGGTGCCGGACGCGGTCGCGGCCGACGAGGACATCGACCGGCAGCTCTCCTCGCTACAGGACCGCTTCGCGGTCCTGTCCGCCGTCGAGCGGTCGGTCGAGAGCGGCGACTACGTGCTGCTGGACCTCAAGGCCACGGTCGGCGACGAGATCGTCCCCGGTTCCGAGGCGGCCGGGCTCTCCTACGAAGTCGGATCCGGCGGCCTCATCCCGGGGTTGGATGAGGCGCTGATCGGTAGGAGCACAGACGAGACGGCGGAGTTCGACTCGGCGATCGCGTTCGGCGACTTCGCCGGTCAGACCGCGCACTTCACGGTGACCGTGCGCGCGGTGAAGGTGAAGCAGGTGCCGCCGCTCGACGACGACTTCGCGCAGACGGCCAGCGAGTTCGACACGCTCGACGAGCTGCGCGCGGACGTCGCGGAGCGGCTTTCGCGGATGGCACGGCTCGACCAGGCGGTCCAGGCGCGCGAGGCGACTCTCGATGCCCTGCTCGAGCGGACCGAGATCCCGCTGCCCGAGTCGATGGTCGAGTCCGAGGTGTCCTGGCGGCAGCAGCGCATGCTGGCCCAGCTCGCCCAGGCGGGTCTCGACCCCGCGGCGTACTACGAGCAGTCGGGCCAGACGGAGGAAGACCTCCTCGCCGGCATGAGGGCGTCGTCCCAGCAGGCGGTGAAGGCGCAGCTGCTGCTCGACCACATCGCGGAGAAGGAAGAGGTCGGGGTCACCGACGGCGAGCTGACCGAGCAGGTGATCCGCCGCGCGCAGCGGGCCGGCATGTCGCCCAACGAGCTGGCCCAGCGGCTGGCCAACGGCGGCCAGCTCGGCGCCCTCGTCGCCGAGGTGCGCCGCGGCAAGGCGCTGGCGCTCGTGCTCGAGGCGGCCGAGGTCACCGACGCGAGCGGTCGCCCGGTCGACCTCAGCGCGCTGGAGGCGGACGCCCCGGCTCCGGCGGGGGTCGAGTCGCTGGCCGGCGAGGCCGAGCTCGCCGAGCACGACGAGCACGAGGGCCACGACCACGACCACGAGGGCCACGACCACCACCACCACTAGGCCTGTCTGCCGTGAGCGAACATGACTCCAGGAGCCCCTCCCGGGTGGCCGATCAGGGATTAGGGTCAGCAGGTCGCCGGTTGTAGCGGGCGCCGTACCGAGTCGCTTTCTTCACGAGACAGGACCGCCCATGTCTGACGTCACCGCCTACACGATCCCGATCGTCATCGAGCAGACCAGCCGCGGTGAGCGCTCCTTCGACATCTACAGCCGGCTGCTCAAGGAGCGGATCATCTTCCTGGGCACCCCGGTCGACGACACCGTCGCCAACCTCGTGATGGCCCAGCTCCTGCACCTCGAGTCCGAGGACCCGGACCGCGACATCCAGATCTACATCAACTCGCCCGGCGGCTCGGTCACCGCGCTCACCGCGATGTACGACACCATGCAGTTCGTGCGCCCGGACGTGCAGACCATCTGCATGGGCCAGGCCGCCTCCGCCGCGGCCGTGCTGCTCGCGGCGGGGACCAAGGGCAAGCGCATGGCCCTGCCGCACTCGCGGATCCTCATCCACCAGCCGTCGGGCGGTGCCGAGGGGCAGTCGAGCGACATCGAGATCCAGGCGCGGGAGATCCTGCGCATGCGGGCCATGCTCGACGACATCCTGGCCTTCCACACGGGTCAGACCGCCGAGAAGATCAGGTCCGACACCGACCGGGACAAGATCCTCACCGCCCAGGAAGCCGTCGAGTACGGCCTGATCGACGAGGTCATCTCCTCCCGCAAGCTGACCGCGCTTCCGAAGCCCTAGTACCGGCACGGCAGGTCCGTAACTTCAGAGCAACTGTGGCGAATCGGCTCCCCAGGAGCGGGACGAGCGGGTAGCGTTCCGGGTCTGGCAGGGCGGCGAGAGGGTGTGAACGTCAGTTGGCACGCATCGGGGACGGCGGTGACCTGCTCAAGTGCTCCTTCTGCGGCAAGTCGCAGAAGCAGGTCAAGAAGCTGATCGCGGGCCCGGGCGTCTACATCTGCGACGAGTGCATCGACCTCTGCAACGAGATCATCGAGG
>CAZYXZ010000086.1:0-12624 GCA_964651395.1 uncultured Frankiaceae bacterium | reverse complement strand
GGCAGTCAGCTCGACTCCTTCGGCAACCACAACTTCGCGGCCATCGGCGACATGAAGAAGCCGAAGGCACAGCTGCTCGGCTTCCGCGGCGCTCCGGGCAACACGGTCAACAACACGACCAGCTACTGGGTCCCCAACCACGGGCCGCGCGTCTTCGTCGAGAAGGTGGACGTCGTCACCGGCGTCGGCTACGACCGCGCCGCGGCGGCCGGTCCCGCCGCGTCCCGCTACCACGACCTCCGTCACGTCGTGACCAACCTCGCGGTGCTCGACTTCCAGACTCCCGACCACCGCATGCGGCTGCGCTCGGTGCATCCCGGCGTCACCGTCGACGAGGTCACGGCGGCGACCGGCTTCGCGCTCGTCGTGCCCGACGACGTACCGGAGTCCCGGCTGCCGAGCGACGAGGAGCTGCGGTTGATCCGCGAGGTGCTCGACCCGGAGAACACGCGGAGCGCCGAGGTTCCCGCATGAGCTCAGCGCATCCCGCGCTGCGGACCCGGCTCACCGAGCTGCTGGGGATCCGTTACCCGATCGTCCAGACCGGCATGGGGTGGGTCTCCCGGCCCGGACTGACCGCGGCCACGTCCGCGGCCGGGGGTCTCGGCATCCTCGCCGCCGCGACGATGTCCTACGCCGAGCTGCGCGACGCGATCGCCGAGGTGAAGCAGCGCACCGACGCGCCCTTCGGCGTGAACCTGCGCGCCGACCAGGCGGACATCGCGGATCGCGTCGACCTGCTCGTGCGCGAGCGTGTGCGCGTCGCCTCGTTCGCGATGGCGCCCAGGCAGGAGCTGATCAAGCGGCTGCAGGGCGGCGGCGTGCTCGTGATGCCGTCGATCGGCGCCAAGCGGCACGCCGAGAAGGTGGCCGCGTGGGGCGTCGACGCGGTGCTCGTGCAGGGCGGCGAGGGTGGCGGCCACACCGGAAGCGTGCCGACCTCGCTGCTGCTGCCGCAGGTGGTCGACACCGTCGACGTGCCGGTGGTGGCGGCCGGCGGCTACTTCGACGGCCGCGGGCTGGTCTCGGCGCTGGCCTACGGCGCCTCGGGCATCGCGATGGGGACGCGGTTCCTGCTGACCAGCGACTGCGCGGTGCCACAGGCGGTCAAGGACGTCTACCTCGGCAAGAGCGTCACGGACACGGTGGTCACCCGCGAGGTCGACGGCGTACCGCACCGGGTGCTTCGCAGCGACCTGGTCGAGACGTTGGAGGCGTCCGGTCCGCTGCGCCGGCTGACGCGCGCACTGCGCAGCGCGGTGGCCTTCCAGAAGATGTCGGGGACGCCGTGGCGGGAGATCCTCCGCGAGGGCCGGGCCATGCGGAAGACGCAGGAGCTGACCTGGAGCCAGGTGCTAATGGCGGCCAACGCGCCGATGCTGCTGCACGGGGCCATGGTCGAAGGGCGGCCGGACCTGGGTGTCATGGCCTCCGGTCAGGTGGTCGGCCTGATCGAAGACCTGCCCAGCTGCGCCGAGCTGATCGACCGAATCGTTCTCGACGCTTCCACAGTTCTGGAGCGGCTCGGCCGATAACATCAAGGACGGGGGTACGAGAGGAACGGAAGGCCTGTGGCCGAAGGCACCAGCGCGATCATCCGTCCGGCGGCGATCCTGACCGAGACGGCGGCGCGCAAGATCCTGGCGTTCCTCCAGTCGCACGACGTGTCACAGGGCGGCGTCTGGAACGCCTCGACCGCGTTGTGGCAGCGCTACGACAAGCCGTGGAACGGCAACGCGGGCAGTCGCGGCACCGCGGAGAGCATGGGCACGATCGCGGTCATCTACGACCAGCCCAGCAAGTACGAGATCACCATCTACAAGGTGTCCATCTCCGCCGCCGGCGTCGAGCAGGGCTGGACCACCGACTCGCTCTGCGACGACGCCTTGCAGTACGCCGACCTGTCGCTGGCCACGTGCCCGCGGGCGGACCTGCAGCCCCCGCCGGCCGCGGACCCGTTCCACGTGCGGGCCAAGGAGCCGGCGACCAAGTCCTCGATCTGGAACGCGGACGTCGGAGAGCTGCTGAAGAAGGACGTGCGGGAGATCTTCGGCGCCAAGCGCGACAGCTAGAGCGACTAGCCGGTCTGCCCGAGCTGGCGCACCTCGGCCAGCTTCTGGACCCGTAGCCGCAGCAGCTCGCCCACGTCGACCTTCTCGAAGTAGGACTGCTCGGCGGGCGCGGCCGGCCCCGCGGGCACGGTCACCGGCGCTGCGGCCGCCTCGGCCGCCGGCGCGGGGAGCTCGACCTCACCGTGGAACGGGTCCATCTGCGGGGGAAGGAGCATCGCCGACCGGGGACACGTGTCCAGCGACAGGTCGGCGTACTGCAAGGCGTCGTCGCAGAGCGCGTCGGTGGTCCAGCCCTGCGCGACGCCGGCCGGGGTGATGGACACCTTGAAGATGGTGATCTCGTGCCGGCGCGGCTGGTCGTAGACGACGGCCACGGTGCCGAGCAGCGTGGCGCCGCCGTGGCTGCCGGCCGTGCCGTCCCAGGGGCGGTCGTAGCGCTGCCAGATCGAGCTCGTGGCGTTCCAGACGCCCTCTTTGGCCACGTCATGCGCCTCGAGGGCGCTGACGATCCGCACGGCGGCGGAGCTCGGGAGGACGGCGGCAGGTCGCAGGATTGCTTCCAGGCCCTCAGACACAGCGGTTCCCCTCCACCTGTGCACCGGTTACAGGGGTGTTATCGGCAGTCCGACCAGCCGGTCTTCAGGCTGGCAGGTAAGTCATTACCGATTACCTATTCAGCGCGCGGCGGCCGCCGTTTTCGCGTCCCGCGCGATCCGCGCGCCCAGGCCGGCGAGCTGCTCGCTGGCGCTGCCGTACGTCGTGCCGATCTGCTTGCCCCAGAGGAAGTAGCGGTGCACCGGGTAGTCGACGTCGGCTCCGAGCCCGCCGTGCAGGTGCTGCGCAGCGTGCACGACCCGGTGGCCGCCGTCGGCCGCCCACCAGGTCGCCGTCGCGACCGCCCGTTCGGCGTCCAGGCCCTCGGCCAGGCGCCACGCCGCCTGCCACATGGTCACGCGCATCGCCTCGGTGTCGATGTAGGCGTCCGCCGCACGCAGCGCCACGCCCTGGAACGTAGCCAGCGGCCGGCCGAACTGCTGCCGCTCGCTCGTGTACGCCGCCGTCATCCGCACGGCCTCCTCGGCGACCCCGACCGCGATCGCGGCGAGTCCGGTGTGCGCGCGGTCGAGCAGCCACCGCAGGGCGTCGGTGCCGGTGTCCGGACCGGCCAGGACGTCGCCCGCGCCGACGCGCGCGCCGGTGAGGTGCAGGTGCGGGGCGATCGCGCGGTTGCTGGTCTCCGCGCTCTCCAGCGCGACTCCCTCGGCCGCCGGGTCGACGAGGAAGAGGGCCACACCGCCGTCGTCCGTCCCCGCGGGTACGACGATGCGCGCGGCCACGTGCGCAGCCGGCACGGCGAGCCGCAGACCGTCCAGGCGCCACCCCTGACCGTCCTTCTGTGCCGTCGTCGCCGGCCGGAACGGGTCACGGCTGCCGGCGTCGTCCAGCGCCGCGGTCAGGAAGACCGACCCCGCGCTGACCCCCGGCAGCCAGGCGCCGCGCTGCTCAGCGGTGCCGAACTCGGCGATCGGCAACGCGCCGAGGACGAGGGTCGCGAGCAGCGGGACCGGCGCCACGCGGCGGCCCTGCTGCTCGAGCACGAGGCAGAGCTCGACCAGCCCGAGGCCGGCACCGCCGTGCTCCTCGGGGATCGCCATGCCGAGCAGGCCCGCGTCGGCGAGCGTCGCCCACAGCTCGTGGTCCACGCGGTCGGTCGTGGCCTCGACCGCCGCTACCCGCTCGGCGGCGGCGCGCTCCGCGAAGATCCGCTCCGCCAGGCGTGTGATCTCCTGCTGGTCGTCGCTCAGCGTGAAGTTCATGGGTTCGACGGCCTCATCTGCCGGACCGCGGCATGCCGAGCCCGAGGGTGGCGACGATCTCGCGCTGCACCTCGTTCACACCTCCGCCGAACGTGTTGATCTGCGCCTGGCGCGACGCGCGTTCCAGGTCGCCGTGCAGCAGCGCGCCGGGGGAGCGCCGCGGCAGGTGCCCGACCGCTCCGACGACGCCGCTGAGCAGGCGATAGACCTCGATCAGGCCCTCGGTGCCGAACACCTTGACCGCCGAGGCGTCGGCCGGCTTCAGCGTGTTCGCCGCCGTGTCCGCGGTCATGCGCCAGTTGAGCAGCTTCATGGCGTCCAGGCGCGCGTACGCCCGCGCGAGATCCGCCTGCACCCACGGCAGGTCGATCAGTACGGTGCCGTCGCCGGCCGGGGCGCTCGCCGCCCAAGCGGTGACGTCCTCGCACAGCCGGTCGGCCATCCCACCGAGCGCAGCCAGAGCCACGCGCTCGTGGTTGAGCTGGTTGGTGATCATCTTCCAGCCGGCGTTCTCCTCGCCGACCAGGTTGTCGGCGCTGACGCGGACGTCGTCGTAGAACGTGGCGTTGGTGCGGACGTCGCCGACCGTGAAGATCGGAGTGCAGCGGAAACCGGGAGAGTCGGTCGGCACCAGCAGGATCGAGATGCCCTTGTGCTTGGGCGCGTCCGGATCGGTGCGGCAGGCCAGCCAGACGAAGTCGGCGTCGTTGGCCCCGCTCGTGAAGATCTTGCTGCCGTTGACGACGTACTCGTCGCCGTCGCGCACCGCCCGGGTGGACAGCGAGGCGAGATCGGTGCCGGACTCGGGCTCCGTGTAGCCGATCGCGACGTGCAGCTCGCCGCGCAGGATGCCGGGCAGGAACCGGTCCTTCTGCTCCTGGGAGCCGAACCGCATGATGGTCGGGCCGACCGTGTTCAGCGTGACGAGCGGGACCGGCGCGCCGGCGCGCTGCGCCTCGTTGAAGAAGATGAACTGGTCGGTCTCCGGGCGCTCCTGGCCGCCGTACTGCCTGGGCCAGCCGATGCCCAGCCAGCCGTCGGTACCCATCTGGCGGACCACCGCGCGGTAGGTCTCGCCGCCCTCGCCGGCGCCGAGCAGCTTCTCGCGCACGTCGTCGGTGAGCAGGGTCGCGAAGTACGCGCGCAGCTCGGCCCGCAGCGCGAGCTGGTCCGGCGTCTCGTCGAGGAACACGGCGACCTCCCTCCTCGAACCTAACGCCCCGTCAGATCTGCGCCAAATGGTCGGCGGTGCAGACCTGGCAGGGAGGTCACTCGGTGGGGGTCAGGATCACGACAGGTATGTGCCGGCTGGTCAGGGACTCGTAGTGGGACCAGCCGTCGTAGTAGTCGTGGAGCGTCGGCCAGAGCCGGGCTCGCTCCTCCTCCTCCGCGACGCGCGCTCTCGCCGCGAACCGGCGCCGGCCGACCTGCACCCGCACGCGGGGGTCGGCCTCGAGGTTGCGCAGCCACAGCGGCGACTGGTCACGGCCGGCGTTCGAGCCGACGACGACGTAGTCGTCGCCGTGCGGCATGCACATGAGCGGCGTGGTCCTCGGTTCGCCGCTGCGCCGGCCGGTGGTCGTGAGCAGCAGGATCGCGCGGCCCTTCGACTGGTTGCCGATGCGGCCACCGCTGACGCGGTAGAGGAAGCGGTGGAACCGGTAGACGGCCCGCCCCGCGAGCCGGTCCATCCGGACGTTGTTCGCCGGCTTCATGCGTGCTCGAGGGAGAACACGTCGACGGGTTCGTCGATGCCCTTGGCCATCTGCGCCTCACGGGCGACGAAGACCACGCCCTCGACGTCGCCGGCCGCCGCGCGCAGACGCGCGGAGACCAGTGGCACGCAGGGCTCGCTCAACGACGTGATGCGCGAGGCGAGGTTCACGACCGGGCCGAAGTAGTCGCCGCCCTGGGGCAGCACGTCGCCCCAGTCGAGACCGACCCGGACCTCCGGTCGCTCGGCGCCGCCGCGGAAGGCGTCTGCCAGGCTCAGCGCGATCCGGCAGCCGGCCTCGGCACTCGGCGCGAGGAACATCGCGCCGTCCCCGAGGAACTTCACGAGCCGGCCGTCCCCCTCGACGAGCAGGTCGGCGACGCGGTCCTCGAATCCGGAGACGAGTGCGCCCATCTCCGCGGTCGACAGGTTCTGCGAGATCGACGTGTAGCCGACCAGGTCGACGAAGCCGACGGCGACCCGGATGGAACGCGGCGCGTCCGGGCTGCCGAGATGTTCCTGCGCTCGCGCGCCGCGGTCGATCTGGATCCGGTGCAGGACGTCGAGCAGGCGGCCGATCGGGGTGACGAGCGAGGCGACGTTGGCGTACGTCTGTGCGGTGCCCAGCTCCCCGCCGACCTCGAGCATCATGTCGGCGACGTTGGCGATGATCGCCGCTCCCTCCGCCGCCGCGATCTGGTTCATCGCGCTGCTGAACACCCGGGCCAGCTGCAGGGCGACGTCCTCGCCGATGAAGGCGGCCGCGCCCGTGAACACGGTGAGCGTCTCCGCCTCGTCCGGGGTGAGCACGCCCTCCCCGTCCGGCGGCTCCGGGAACCCGAGCGCGCGCCAGAGCCGCCGGACCTGCTCGGCCGGTTGGCCGATCCGCGCCGCCGCGCCGTCGAGGGTGAGCATGCGGTCGCGCCCATGGCGGATCAGCTCGTCGCCGTGCAGGCCGAACAGCCGCCCGCGGCCGTCGGCCGCGACCATCTCCTCGATCGTGTAGCCCTGGCCGGTGAGGTACTCGAGCAACGCCCGCCGTTCCTCCGCGCCCGGCACGTCGGGGTCGTAGAGGCCGGCCGCCCGGTACGCCGCGAGATCCATGCGGTGCATCGTGCCAGCCTTCGATACGGTCGCTCCCATGAAGGCGATGCTGTGCACCGAGCTCGGGCCCCCGGAGTCCCTGGTCCTCACCGACGTCCCCGACCCGGAGCTCACGCCGGACGGCGTACGCATCCGCGTCCGCGCCGCCGGAGTGAACTTCCCGGACACGCTGATCATCAAGGGCGAGTACCAGTTCAAGCCGCCGCTGCCGTTCTCGCCCGGAGCGGAGGTGGCCGGCGAGGTGCTCGAGGTCGGCGCGAACGTGACCGGCTTCCAGCCGGGTGACCGCGTCCTCGCCGGGATGATCTTCGGCGGGTACGCCGAGCAGGTCGTCGTGCACCACGGCGCCGTGCACAAGGTCCCCGACACCATGGACGACGTGACGGCCGCGGCGCTGATGCTCACCTACGGCACCTCCGCGCACGCCCTGATCCAGCGCGGCGAGCTCAAGGCCGGCGAGACCCTGCTCGTCCACGGCGCGAGCGGCGGCGTCGGGCTGTCCGCGGTGGAGATCGGTGTGGCGATGGGCGCGCGGGTGATTGGCACCGGGGGCGACGACGAGAAGCTCAAGACCGTCCTCGAGCGGGGCGCGGAGTCGGTCGTGAACTACACCGACGGGTTCAAGGACCAGGTGAAGGAGCTGACCGGCGGCAAGGGCGCCGACGTCATCTACGACCCGGTCGGCGGCGACGTCTTCGACCAGTCGCTGCGCTGCATCGCCTGGAACGGCCGGCTGCTCGTGATCGGCTTCGCGGGCGGCCGGATCCCGCAGGCACCCGCGAACCTGCTGCTGCTCAAGAGCGCGTCCGTCGTCGGTGTCTTCTACGGCCAGTTCACCGTCGTCGAGCCGGCCAACGCCAAGGCCAACGTCGCGCAGCTCTTCGCCTGGTTCGACGAGGGCAAGATCCGCCCGCACGTGTCGCACACGATGCCGCTCGCCGAGGCGGCCGGCGCACTCAACGCGCTGCTCGAGCGCAAGGTCGTCGGGAAGGCAGTGCTCACTGTCTGACGCCCCGCCCACCTGGGGTCCTGACCGGGAGTCGGTCCGCGCCCTGTGGGGGCTCGACCCGTCAGTCGCCTACCTCAACCACGGCGCGTACGGCGCGACCCCCCTGCCGGTGCTCGCCGAGCAGAGCCGGCTGCGCGACGAGCTCGAGCGCAACCCGACCGACTTCCTCGAGCGCACCTTCGCGCGGCGCATGACGGCGGCACGTGCCCGGGTCGCCGAGTTCCTGCACGCCGACCCTGACGGCGTCGTGTACGTGCCCAACACCACGACCGGCGTGGCCAGCGTCCTGGCCTCGCTCGACCTGCAGCCCGGCGACGAGGTGGTGACGCCCACCTTCGCCTACGTCGGCGTACGCACCGGTCTCCGGGTGCTCGCGGAACGGACCGGCATCGTCGTCACTGCGGTGGACCTCCCGCTGCCCGGATCGCCCGCCGAGGACCTGGCCGGACCGCTGCTGGCGGCCGTCGGGCCGCGCACCCGTGCCGTCGTCGTCGACGCGATCACCTCGTCGACCGCGCTCTGCCTGCCCGTCGAGGAGATCGTGCGCGGTTGCCGGGAGCGCGACGTGACCTGTGTCGTCGACGCAGCGCACGCCCCGGGTCACGTCGACGTCGACCTCTCCGCGCTCGACCCGGACGCGTGGGTCGGCAACCTGCACAAGTGGGCCGGCGCCCCCAAGGGCACCGCCGTGCTCTATGTCGGCCCGCGCCTGCGGGGGCGGGTCCATCCCTTCGTCAGGTCCCACGGGACGGGGTCCGGCCTGCACGCCGAGTTCGACTGGACCGGCACCTACGACCCCACCGGCTGGCTCGCGGCGCCCGTGGCACTGGACCTGCTCGGCGGGCTCGGCTGGGACCGGCTGCGCCGCTACTCCCGGGAGCTGGCCCGGTGGGGCGCGACCGCCGTCGCCGCGGCTGCCGGTCGGCCGCTGCCGGTCGGCGACCTGGACCGGCACGCCGGCATGGCGATCGTCGACGTGGGACCGCTCACGCACGAACAGGGCGTGACGCTGCGGGAACGGCTCTGGGCCGAGCACCGGATCGCCGTCCCGGTCAGCGAGTGGGGCGAGCGCCGGTTCGTCCGGCTCTCCGCGTTCGCGTACAACGACCCGGCCGAGTACGCGCGGCTGGCGGCCGTGCTGCCCGGCCTCGTGCCGGACTGACGTGCGGGGCTAGGTGCCGATGCGCACGGCGAGAAGCGCCATGTCGTCGCGCAGCTCGTGCCAGTCGAATGCGACGACGGAACGCTCGATCTGCTCGACGATCTCCGCCACCTCGTGGCCGGCGGTCCGCCGGAGCACCTCGCTGAGCCGCTCCTCGCCGTAGAACGCGTCCTCGTTGCGCCGCTCGATCACCCCGTCCGTGTAGAGCACGAGCGTGTCGCCCGCGAACAGGGTCAGCGGCACCTCCTGGATCGTGATGTCGGTGAGCAGCCCGACCAACGTGCCCGGCGCGCCGACGTACTCGACCGTCCGGTCGCTGCGGACGACGGCCGGCGGGGGATGGCCCGCGGTGGACACCAGGCCGTGGGCGCCGCCGTCGGTGATGCGCAGCGTGATCAGGCAGATCGTGCAGAACCGCTCGCCCGTGCCTTCTTGCAGCAGCACCGTGTTGAGGTCGCGCAGGACGCCGGCGGGGCTTCCCCCGCGCAGCGCCAGCGCGCGCAGCGCGTGGCGCACCAGCCCGGTCAGCGCGGCCGCCTCGACACCCTTGCCGCACACGTCGCCGACGGCGAGCAGCCATTGGTCGTCGCCCCACGGGAACACCTCGAAGAAGTCCCCGCCGACGTCGACGCTCTCGGCGGCGGCCACGTAGCGGGCCGCGATCTCGAGCCCGGGGACGGTCGGCAACGACGACGGGAGCAGGCTGTCCTGCAGCCTGCGGGCGATGTAGCTGCGCTCGGTGAACAACCGCGCGTTGTCGAGGGCGAGCGCCGCCCGCGCGGCCAGCTCCTCGAGGAAGGCCAGGTCGTGCCGATCGAACGTGCGTCCCGACTCGGCGGTGCCGAAGCTGATCGCGCCGAGGATGCGGCCGCGTGCCCGGAGCGGCATGGAGACTCCCGACCGCACTCCCAGCCGGCCGACCAGCTCGGCGTGCTCCGCGTCGACGGCCGTGCGCCGCAGCACCATGTCCCTCGGCTCCGAGTACAGCTGCGTCTCGCCCGTGCGGACGGCGAGCATGGGCGGGGACGGCCGGTCGGCGTTGAGCTCGTAGCGGACGCGGAGCTCCTCGACCAGCTGTTCCTTCACCGGGTCGATCGCGGCGGACGCCACCCGTCGCAGCACCTCCCCTTCGAGGACGTCGATGGCGCAGAGATCCGCCACGAACGGCACGCAGATGCGGGCGAGCTGCGCGAGCGTCGTGGCGTAGTCGAGGGACGCGTCGAGTGTCCCGGTCGCGCGGGCGAGGAAGGCAAGCCGTGCCTGCGACTCCTGCTCCATCATGCGCCGGCCGAGGAACTGGCCGATCTGCGAGCCCACCGTGGACATCGCACGGAGCAAGTCGTCGTCCGGCTCGGCGATCCGCTCGGCGAAGAACTCGATGACCCCGAGCACCTCGTCGTTGTTGATGACCGGGAAGGCGAACGCTGCGCCGAGGCTCGCGGCCGCCGCGGCCTCGGCGCGCGTGAAGCGTGCGTCCGTCGTCACGTCCCTGAGCCAGATCGGCCGCTTCTCCACCCACACCCGTCCGGGCAGACCACCACCGGGAGGCAGCTCGATCGAGTAGCTCGCCTCCTCGAAGGCCGAGAGGTCGAGGCCGGCCTGGGACCAGATCTCGGCGCAGCGGACCGACGTGCGTTCGACGTTGGTGACCCAGAGCGTCCCGACCGGCCACCCGAGGTGCTGTCCGATGGCGGGCAGCACCAGCGGCGCAGCCTCTTCGAGGTCGATCTGCATGCCCGCCGTCGACAGCGCGACGGCCACTTCGGCCGACACCGCCAGGTACCGGGCGAGGGATGCCTGGCGTTCCGCGGCGAGTCGCTCGCCGGCGTCGCGGAGGACTCCCACCACATGGCGTCCGCCGGACTCGTCCAGCTGCTCGTTCAGCGCGAGGTCGATCTCGACCTCATGCCCGTCCCGGTGCGACGCGGAGACGCGTACCGGCCCCCGGCCCAGGATGCGCGGCTCGCCGGTCTCCACGTACCGGGTGAACCCGGCCAGGTGCTGCGCGTGCACCGCGGCCGGCATCAGGATCGTGAGCGGCTGCCCGACGAGCTCGGCGGGCTGCCACCCGAGCAGCTTCGTGACGGCGGCGTTGACGTACCGGATCGTGTTGTCCGCGCCGGCGACGACGACCACGTCGCTCAGGCCGTCCAGCAGCGCGCGGTCGCCGAGGTCGGCCGACTCGCTGAGGCTGTGTGATGCCACAACAGCCTCCCGTGTCCGCTATTCGCCCGCCGGAAACATATCCACAACGGACCGGGGGAACGACCCTGCGACTTCCTACGCCGAATCGTCCCTTGCGGTCCTACCCAGGAATATGGTGCCGCCATGCAGGTGCGCACGACGCTCGCAGCCGAGCCGGCCAGCGCAGGCGCCGCTCGGCAGTACGTGTCGTCGATGCTGACCAACTGGGGCTGTACCGACCTCGACGACATCGCGGTCCTCCTCGTGTCGGAGCTGGTGACCAACGCGCTTCTGCACGCCGGACCCGGCGAGATCCTGCTCACCCTGACGCTCGGCGCCGAGGAGTTCCGCGTGGAGGTGCGCGACGCGAGCCAGCGTGCACCGCAGCCGCGCCACTACAGCTCGGAGTCGGGCACCGGCCGGGGGCTCATGCTGATCGGGGACCTCGCGTCGGACTGGGGCGTCGACCCCGACGCCGACGGCAAGACGGTGTGGTTCTCCCTCGCGCTCGACAGCGCCCACACGATGGACCAGCCCCAGAGGCAGGCCCGATGAGCGAGCTGGTCACCGTCCGGTTGCTCGACTTCCCGCTCGCCGAGCACGTCCGTTCGCAGGAGCACGGCGACGAGCTGGTCCGCGAGTTCTTCCTCATCGTGCAGAGCGAGGCCGAGGATCGCGACGTGCCGGAGCGCCTCCTCGTGCTGATCGACGAGATCAACGAGGAGTACGGCGGGCTCACCGTCGAGCCGGAAGAGGTACGCGACGCGGCCATCGCCCGCGGCGAGTCCTACGTGGACCTGCTCTACCGCGTCCCGGCCCAGGTGAAGCAGACCTGTCTCGCCCTCGACGCGATCATCGACGAGATCGACGACTACTGCCGCGCAGGGCAGCTGCTCACGCTGGCCACGCCGCCGGACATCCGCGAGTTCTGGCGCTGGAGCTTCTACGAGTTCGTCCGCCAGGTCGACGGCGAGCCGCCGATTCCCTGGCCGGCGTACGCCGCGAGGCTGCAGCCCTCCACCTGACGGCTAGTGCCTCGCCGTCCAGGCGAGCAGGTCGTCGGCGGACCGGGTGTTGATGACGCGGTCCTCGGTCACGCCGCACTCGGCTGCGCGTTCGCAGCCGTAGGCCTGCCACTCGAGCTGTCCGGGCGCGTGGGCGTCGGTGTCGATCGCGACCAGGCAGCCGGCCTCGACCGCCAGGCTGAGCAGGCGCTTCGGGGGGTCCAGCCGCTCGGGTCGGGAGTTGACCTCCACGGCGGTGCCGAACTCGGCGCAGGCCGCGAAGACCAGCTCGGCGTCGAACTGCGACTCCGGCCGCCCACGTCCGGTGACCAGCCGGCCGGTGCAATGACCGAGGATGTCGACATCGGGACTGGCCACCGCGACAGCCATGCGCTGGGTCATCGCGTCCCGCTCCATGCGCAGCTTGCTGTGCACGCTGGCCACCACGACGTCGAGCCGCGCGAGCAGGTCCGGCTCCTGGTCGAGTGACCCGTCGTCGAGGATGTCGACCTCGATGCCGGTGAGGATGCGGAACGGCGCGAGCTCCTCGTTGAGCGC
>CAZYXZ010000085.1:0-12942 GCA_964651395.1 uncultured Frankiaceae bacterium | reverse complement strand
CGTAGACCGGCGATCCTCGTCCTGGAGGACGGGCGCACGTTCCACGGCGAGGCGTACGGCAGCGTCGGGGAGACCTTCGGCGAGGCGGTCTTCAACACCGGCATGACCGGCTACCAGGAGACGCTGACCGACCCGTCGTACCACCGCCAGGTGGTCGTCATGACCTCCCCGCAGATCGGCAACACCGGCGTGAACGACATGGATCCCGAGTCCGGCGCGATCTGGGTGGCCGGCTTCGTGGTCCGCGAGCTGTCCCGCGTCGCCTCCAACTGGCGTGCCCAGCGCGGCCTGGACGCGGAGCTGCGCGCCTCCGGTGTGGTCGGTGTCACCGGCGTCGACACGCGGGCGGTCACCCGGCACCTGCGCGACCGCGGTGCCATGCGCTGCGCGGTGAGCGCGGTCACCGACGACACCGACGCGCTCGTGCAGCGGGTGCTGGACAGTCCCGGCATGGCGGGGGCGGACCTGGCCCGCGAGGTGTCGACGGCCGACCCGTACCTCGTGCCGGCCGAGGGGGAGCCGCGCTTCCGGGTGGCGGCGATCGACCTCGGCATGAAGCGCTCCATCCCCAGCTACCTCGCGCGACTGGGCTGCGAGGTGTACGTCCTGCCTGCCTCGGCGACCGCCGACAACGTCATGGCCTGCGACCCGGACGGCGTCTTCGTGTCCAACGGGCCGGGCGACCCCGCGGCGACGGAGTACGCCGTACGCACGATCCAGGACCTGCTCGGCCGCCGCCCGGTCTTCGGCATCTGCCTCGGCCACCAGCTGCTCGGTCGCGCCCTGGGTCTGGAGACGACGAAGCTGCGCTTCGGTCACCGCGGCGTGAACCAGCCGGTCCAGGACCTGGCCACAGGCCGCGTGGCGATCACCAGCCACAACCACGGCTTCGCGGTCGTGGCTCCCCCCGGGGCGCCGGCGGCGGCGTTCGACTCGCCGTTCGGCCGCGCCGTGGTGTCGCACACGAACCTCAACGACGGCGTGGTCGAGGGCCTGCGCTGCCTCGATGTCCCGGCCTTCTCGGTGCAGTACCACCCCGAGGCCGCGGCCGGGCCGCACGACGCCACCGGGCTGTTCCCGGCGTTCGCCGAGCTGATGACCGGTCAGGCGGTGTCCCGATGACCGAGAGCCGCCGCGTGCTCGGTGTCGTCGCCGGAGGCGGCGCAGTGGGCAAGGTGGCCGAGGGCGCCGTCACCGACGTGCCGAGTCGCGACCCGGCGACCGAGGCGCTGGCTGCGCGCGCCCGCGAGCTGCTCCGCGAGGAGGTCGCCGTCGGCGACCCGGCCGCGCTGCAGGGCGCCTGCCGGCTCGCGCTGCGGCTCGGCCTGATCAGCCCCGGCGAGGCACGCGAGATCCTCCTGACCTCTCGACACACCGACGAAGGGAAGCCCGGATGAGCGACGAGCACGAGGGGCACGGCTCTGCCGACGAAGGTCATGACCACGAGGGCCATGACCATGCCGACCACGCGGGTCATGACCACGGCGACCCCGACGGTCACGACCACGAGGGTCACGACCACGAGGGTCACGACCACGAGGGTCACGACCACGATGCGCACGACGACCATGACGACCATTCCGGGGGGCACCACGCGCCGGACCCGAACGAGGGCGTCGTGGTCGGCGAGCCGCCGACCCCGGCCTGGGTCATGTCCTCGGTGGTCATCGGGATCGTCACGCTGATCGCCGTCCTGATCCTCGGGATCGCGCTCGACGACCAGGTGCCGGACCGCCTGGCGCCGGCTGACGAGGGCGTCGCCCCTGTCACCGCGGAGCACTGAGCCGCCCCATGCCGAAGCGCAGCGACATCCGCCACGTCCTGGTCATCGGGTCCGGACCGATCGTCATCGGTCAGGCCTGCGAGTTCGACTACTCGGGGACCCAGGCGTGCCGCGTGCTGCGCGAGGAGGGGCTGCGCGTCTCGCTGGTGAACTCCAACCCGGCCACGATCATGACCGACCCGGAGTTCGCGGACCGCACCTACGTCGAGCCGATCACGCCCGAGGTGGTGGCGCAGGTCATCGCCCGCGAGCGACCGGACGCGCTGCTGCCGACGCTCGGCGGGCAGACCGCGCTCAACACCGCCGTCGCGCTCGCGGAGTCCGGCGTGCTGGAGCGCTACGGCGTGCGGCTGATCGGTGCGGGCATCGACGCGATCATGGCGGGGGAGGACCGGCAGAAGTTCAAGGACCTGGTCCGTGAGGCGGGCTGCGACGTGCCGCAGAGCGTGGTCTGTCACGACCTCGACGCCTGCCTGGCGGCCGCCGAGGAGCTCAGCTATCCGGTCGTCGTCCGTCCCAGCTTCACGATGGGCGGCGGCGGCTCCGGCATGGCCTACGACGCCACGGACATGCGGCGGATCGCGGAAGCCGGGCTGCGCGCGAGCCCGACCACCGAGGTGCTCATCGAGGAGAGCGTGCTCGGCTGGAAGGAGTACGAGCTCGAGGTCATGCGCGACGCGGCGGACAACGTCGTCGTCATCTGCTCGATCGAGAACCTCGACCCCATGGGCGTGCACACGGGCGACTCCGTGACCGTGGCGCCGGCGATGACGCTCACCGACCGCGAGTACCAGCGGATGCGCGACGTCGCGATCGCCGTCATCCGCGCGGTCGGCGTCGAGACCGGCGGCTCGAACATCCAGTTCGCGGTGCATCCGCAGACCGGCCGCCTGGTCGTCATCGAGATGAACCCGCGCGTCTCGCGGTCCAGCGCGCTCGCGTCGAAGGCCACGGGGTTCCCGATCGCGAAGATCGCGGCGAAGCTGGCCATCGGCTACACCCTCGACGAGATCACCAACGACATCACGCGCGAGACGCCGGCTTCCTTCGAGCCGACGCTCGACTACGTCGTCGTGAAGATCCCGCGCTTCGCGTTCGAGAAGTTCCCGGACGCCGACCAGGTGCTGACGACGACGATGAAGTCGGTCGGCGAGGTCATGGCGATCGGCCGCACCTTCGCCAGCGCCCTGCAGAAGGCGATGCGCTCCCTCGAGCAGGAGCCGGCCGGCTTCTGGACCGGACCCGACCCCGAGGACGACGTCGACACGTTGCTCGCCCGTATGGGGGTGCCGCACGACGGCCGGCTCTACACGCTGGAGCTGGCGCTCCGGCGGGGTGCCACGGTCGCCGAGGTGTCGGCGGCCAGCGGTGTCGACCCCTGGTTCGTCGAGCAGCTGGCCGAGCTGGCCCGCTGGCCGGAGCGCCTCGCCGGGTGTGCGGGCGCCGGCGGCCTGGACGCGGACACGATGCGCGCGGCCAAGCGCGACGGCTGCTCGGACCGGCAGATCGCCGCCCTCGTGGGGGCCACCGAGGACGAGGTGCGGGCGCGCCGGTGGGCGCTCGGCATCCGGCCGGTGTACAAGACCGTCGACACCTGCGCGGCGGAGTTCGCGGCGGAGACGCCCTACCACTACTCCTGCTACGACGACGAGACCGAGGTGCGGCCCGGCACCAAGCCGAAGGTCATCATCCTGGGCTCCGGACCCAACCGGATCGGGCAGGGCATCGAGTTCGACTACGCGTGCGTCCACGCGTCGTTCGCCCTGCGCGAGGCCGGCTACGAGACCGTGATGGTCAACTGCAACCCGGAGACGGTGTCGACCGACTACGACACGTCGGACCGGCTCTACTTCGAGCCGCTGTCCACGGAGGACGTCCTCGAGGTCGTGGCGGCGGAGCAGGCGGGCGGCGAGGTGGCCGGCGTCATCGTGCAGCTCGGTGGCCAGACGCCGCTGCGGCTCGCGCAACGGCTCAAGGACGCCGGAGTCCCCATTGTCGGCACCACGCCGGAGGCGATCCACCTGGCCGAGGAGCGCGGTGCGTTCGGCCGGGTCCTGGCCGCGGCCGGACTGCCGGCGCCGAAGCACGGCGTCGCCACCTCCTACGACGAGGCGAAGGCGGTCGCCGACGAGGTGGGCTACCCGGTGCTGGTCCGGCCGTCGTACGTGCTCGGCGGCCGCGGCATGGAGATCGTCTATGACGACGAGATGCTCGTGGACTACATCGCCCGGGCGACGGCGGTCAGCCCCGACCATCCGGTGCTGGTCGACCGCTTCCTGGAGGACGCAGTCGAGATCGACGTCGACGCGCTCTTCGACGGTGAGGAGCTCTACCTCGGCGGTGTGATGGAGCACATCGAGGAGGCCGGCATCCACTCCGGCGACTCGGCCTGCGCGCTCCCGCCGATCACGCTCGGTCGCCGCGAGATCGACCGGATCCGCCGGTCGACCGAGGCCATCGCGCGCGGTGTCGGGGTCTGCGGGCTGCTCAACGTCCAGTACGCCCTCAAGGACGACACCCTCTACGTCCTGGAGGCCAACCCGCGCGCCAGCCGCACCGTGCCGTTCACGTCGAAGGCGACGGCGGTTCCGCTGGCCAAGGCCGCTGCGCGCGTCATGCTCGGCGCGACGATCGCGCAACTGCGGTCGGAGGCCATGCTGCCCAAGCGCGGTGACGGCGCCGACCTGCCCCCGGGCTGCCACATCGCGGTCAAGGAAGCGGTGCTGCCGTTCAACCGCTTCCCCGGGGTCGACACCACCCTCGGACCGGAGATGAAGTCCACCGGCGAGGTGATGGGCATCGACGTCGGCTTCGCCAAGAGCCAGGCGGCGGCATACGGTTCGCTGCCGACGAAGGGCACGGTGTTCGTGTCCGTGGCGGACAGGGACAAGCGCGCGATGATCTTCCCGGTGAAGCGGCTGGCCGACCTCGGCTTCGAGGTGCTGGCCACCGAGGGGACCGCGGACGTGCTGCGCCGCAACGGCGTCGCCGCGAGTGAGGTCCGCAAGTTCTCGGCCGGTCCCGGCAACGTCGTGGAGCGCATCCTGGCCGGCGAGATCGACCTGATCTTCAACACGCCGTTCGGTGTGGGTGCTCGGCGCGACGGCTACGAGATCCGCACGGCCGCCGTGGCCAAGGGGGTCCCGTGCATCACCACGATCCCGGGCGCGGCCGCCTGCGTGCAGGGCATCGAGGCGCTGTCGCGGGGCGAGCTCGGCGTCCGTTCCCTGCAGGAGTACCACTCGACGCTGCGCGCGACGTACAAGGCCGCGCTAGCGGCAGAAGATGCAGCCGCGCTGGCGGCAGAAGATGCAGCCGCGCCGGCGGCCGGGACGGTGACCACCTGATGCCCGCCGTCCAGGTCACCGGCGAGGTGCTCTCGGTGAAGCGGCTCGGCGCCTACCACTCGATCACCGTCGTCGCGCCCGGCATCGCCGAGCAGTTCCGGCCCGGCCAGTTCGTCGCGGTGGCGGTCGGCGGCGCGCACTCCGCGATGCTGCTGCGCCGCGCGTTCTCCATCCACGCTGTGAGCGAGCGCGGGGTGTACGGCGGGACCGTCGAGTTCGTCTTCTCGATCGCCGGCCAGGGCACGGCGTGGCTGGCCGGCCTGCGCCAGCACGACCCGCTCGACCTGGTGGGCCCGCTCGGCAAGCCGTTCAAGCTGCCCACCGAGGCGCGCACGTGCACCCTCGTCGGCGGCGGCTACGGCACCGCGCCCCTGTTCAAGCTGGCCGAAGCCCTGCGCGCCAAGGGCTGCCGCGTGGACATGGTGGTCGGCGCGGGGACCGCCGACCGGCTCTTCGGCGCGCTCGACGCGAAGCGGATCAGCACCTCCGTCGTGTTCACGACCGAGGACGGCTCGATGGGCGAGACCGGCCGCGTGTCAGACGTCCTGCCCGACGTCCTCGAACGCACGCGCTCCGAAGTCGTCTACGCCTGCGGCCCCATGCCGATGCTGCGCGCCGTCTCGGCGATCGCCACGGAGCACGACATCCCGAGCCAGGTCGCGGTCGAGGAGGCCATGGCCTGCGGCATCGGCGTCTGCATGACCTGCGTGCTGCCGGTGGTCGGCAACGACGGCGAGACGCGGATGGTGCGCTCCTGCACCGAGGGGCCGGTCTTCATGGGCGACCGGATCCGCTGGGACGCCCTGGGCACTGTTCCCGCCGACTGCGTCGGCGCTCCGGTGACGACATGACGGAGCTGCTGCAGTCGGTCCCGGCCCTGAAGCCGGAGGACGTCGACCTGTCGGTGTCGTTGGCCGACGTGCCGTTCCCGAACCCGGTCTTCACCGCCTCGGGGTGCGCGGCCTCCGGCAAGGAGCTCGCGCAGTTCTTCGACCTCAACGCCCTCGGCGCGATGGTCACCAAGTCGATCATGCTCGAACCGCGGTCCGGCCGGCCCACACCGCGGATGGCGGAGACGCCGAGCGGGATGCTCAACTCGATCGGCCTGCAGGGCCCCGGCATCGACGCGTTCATCGAGCGCGACCTGGCCTGGCTCGCGGAGAAGGGCAGCCGGGTGATCGTGTCGATCGCAGGCGGCTCGGTCGACGAGTACACGAAGCTCGCCCAGAAGCTTCGCGGACGCCCGGGTATCGAGATGATCGAGGTGAACATCTCCTGCCCGAACGTCGAGGACCGCGGCACCGTCTTCGCCTGCGACCCTCGCGCCGCCAGCGACGTCGTGGCCGCCGTACGCCGCGCGTCGTCTGTGCCGGTCTTCGCGAAGCTCTCGCCCGACGTGACCGACATCGTCAGCGTGGCGAAAGCGTGCATCAACGCCGGCGCCGACGGTCTCTCGATGATCAACACGACGCTGGGCATGGTCATCGACACGACGACGATGCGCCCGGCCCTGGCCGGCGTCACCGGCGGGCTGTCCGGTCCGGCGATCCGGCCGATCGCCTTGCGGTGCGTGTGGCAGGTGCACCAGGCCTTCCCGGCGGTGCCGATCATCGGCATGGGCGGCATCAAGACCGGTCTCGACGCGCTGCAGTTCATCCTGGCCGGGGCCAGCGCGGTGTCGCTGGGCACGGTCGTGTTCCACAACCCCATGTCCCCCATGACAGTGCTCACCGAGCTGCGCGCGGCGCTGGCCGAGCGCGGCGTCCCCCGGTTGGCCGACCTGGTGGGCTACGCCCACCGCCCAGCGGGCGAGCAGTGAAGGCACCGCTCGCCGTCGCGCTCGACACGGACGACCTCGAGCTCGCGGCGGAGTGGGCGACCGCGGTCCAGCGGCACGTGCAGACCCTGAAGGTCGGCCTCGAGCTGTTCTGCGCGCACGGTCCGCAGGTGGCCGATGTGGTGCGTGGCGGCACCGACGTCGAGCTGTTCCTCGACCTGAAGCTGCATGACATCCCGGCCACCGTGGCCGGAGCGGCGAAGTCGGTCGCGCGCATGCGTCCGACGTACGTGACGGTGCACGCCGCGGGTGGTGCCGACATGGTGCGCGCCGCGGTCGACGCGCTGCCCGAGGTCCGGATCGCCGGCGTCACCGTGCTCACCAGTCTCAGCGACGAGGAGCTCGCCGCGGTCGGCCTGGAGGGCCCGGCGCAGGACGCGGTGCGCCGGCTGGCCGTGCTCGCCGTCGGCGCGGGTGCGAGGGCTCTGGTCTGCAGTCCGCGCGAGGTCGCGATGGTGCGCGCCGAGGTGGGGCCGGACATCACGCTGATCACACCGGGAGTGCGTCCGGCCGGTGCCGACGTCAACGACCAGGCCCGGGTGGCGACCCCGCAACTCGCACTGCGCGACGGCGCTGACCTGCTCGTCGTCGGCCGGCCGATCACGGCGGCGGACGACGTCGGCGCCGCCGCCGCCGCGATCGCCGCGGACATCGGCGCCGCCTGATCTCCTCCTCCTGCGTTGCGCGGGCGAGAGACGAGTCGCTACGGTGCGGCCTTCGACATCCCGCGGAGCACTAGGGGGCACAGCGTGGCACTGCCGCCGCTCACGCCAGAGCAACGGCAGGCCGCGTTGGAGAAGGCGGCGGAAGCGCGCCGCAGCCGGGCGGAGCTGAAGCTGAAGCTCAAGCACTCCGCGCTGTCCCTGCGCGAGATCCTCGACTCCGGGGAGACCGACGAGATCGTCGGCAAGATGAAGGTCTCGGCGCTGCTCGAGGCGATGCCCGGCGTGGGCAAGGTGCGCGCTCAGCGGATCATGGCCAAGCTGGAGATCTCGCCGAGCCGGCGGGTGCGGGGTCTCGGCGTCAAGCAGCGGGTCGCCCTGGAGCGCGAGTTCGCCGCCGGTGCGTCGCAAGTCTGACCGCTCGGCGGCGCGGCTGACCGTCCTCTCCGGCCCCGCCGGTGTGGGCAAGGGCACGGTCGTCGAGGCGATCCGCCGCCGCCATCCGGAGACGTGGGTCTCGGTCTCCGTGACGACGCGCACGCCGCGGCCGGGCGAGACCGAGGGCGTGGAGTACCACTTCGTCGACGACGCCGAGTTCGAGCGCATGGTCGGCGCCGGCGAGCTCCTGGAGCACGCGACCTACGCCGGGAATCGCTACGGCACGCCGCGGGGTCCGGTCGAGGAGCGGCTGAAGCGCGGCCAGCCGACCCTGCTGGAGATCGAGCTGCAGGGCGCCCGGCAGGTCCGCGCCGCGCTGCCCGGAACCTTCCTCATCTTCCTGGCGCCGCCCAGCTGGGCCGAGCTGGAGAGCCGGTTGCGCGGCCGTGGCACGGAGGACGACGTCAAGGTGCGGGAGCGCCTCGACCGGGCACGTGTCGAGCTCGCCGCCGATGACGAGTTCGACGTCGTGGTGGTCAACGACGACGTCGAGTCCGCGGCGGACCGCGTGGTAAACTTCATGATCAATCCCCCCGGCTGACGGCTGCTGCCGCACGCGTGCGACCGCCCCGCCGCCGGAACGCGTACCGAGAGGAACCCCGTGGCCGGCTCTCCCGAGGGCATCACCAACCCGCCGATCGACGAGCTGCTCGAGGCGACCGACTCCAAGTACAGCCTCGTCATCTACGCCGCGAAGCGGGCCCGGCAGATCAACGCGTACTACAGCCAGCTCGGCGAGGGACTCCTCGAGTACGTCGGCCCGTTGGTCCCGGCCGCGCCGCAGGAGAAGCCGTTGTCCATCGCACTCCGCGAGATCAACGCCGGCCTGCTCACCCATGAGCAGGTAGAGGCCTAAGCCGCCGACGATGAGCGCACCCATTCCCCGGGTGCCACGCATCCTGCTCGGTGTCACTGGCGGGATCGCGGCCTACAAGGCGGTGGAGCTGCTCCGCCTCCTCACGGAGAGCGGGCACGACGTCCGTGTCGTCCCGACCGAGAGCGCCCTGCGCTTCGTCGGCGCGGCCACCTTCGCGGCGCTGTCGGGACACCCCGTGCACACGACTGTCTGGGACGACGTCGAGGCGGTGCCCCACGTCAGTCTCGCGCAGAGCGCGGACATCCTCGTCGTCGTACCCGCCACTGCGGACTTCCTCGCGCGCGCCGTGCACGGTCGCGCGGACGACCTGCTGTCGGCGACGCTGCTCATGGCCCGCTGCCCGGTCGTCGTCGCGCCGGCGATGCACACCGAGATGTGGGAGCACGCGGCGACACGGGCGAACGTCGCCACGCTGCGGGAGCGCGGTGTCCTCGTCGTCGAGCCGGACGCCGGCCGGCTGACCGGCGCCGACTCCGGTGCGGGCCGGCTGCCCGACCCGGCACGGCTGGCCGACGTCATCGCGTCGGTGCTCGACCGCGGTCCGGACGGCGCCGCCCTGGACCTCGCCGGCCGCCGCGTCGTCGTCTCCTCCGGTGGCACCCGCGAGTACCTCGACCCGGTGCGCTTCCTGGGCAACCGTTCCTCAGGCCGGCAGGGCCATGCCCTCGCGCGCGCGGCGCTGGTCCGCGGCGCCGAGGTGGTCCTCGTGGCGGGCAGCACGACCGAGCCCGACCCGGCCGGGGTCAAGGTCGTGCACGTGACCTCGGCCCTCGACATGCGTGCCGCGATGCACGAGGCGGCCCGTGACGCCGACGCGGTCGTCATGGCCGCCGCGGTCGCGGACTTCCGCCCGGCCGCGCGCGCAGAGCAGAAGGTGAAGAAGACCGACGGCCCGCCGGCCGCGATCGCGCTCGAGACCAACCCGGACATCCTGGCCGAGCTGGTCGCGGCACGACCCGACGGACAGGTGGTCGTCGGGTTCGCCGCCGAGACCGAGGACGTGCTGCGTCACGGGCAGGACAAGCTCGCCCGCAAGGGTTGCGACCTGCTCGTCGTCAACGAGGTAGGCGACGGCCGCGGCTTCGAGGTGGCCGAGAACGCCGCCGTCGTCCTCGGCGCCGACGGCAGCGTCACCGACGTCCCGCTGGCCACGAAGGAACGCCTGTCCCATGTCGTGTGGGACCTGGTGGTCGCTCGCCTCTCGTGAGTCGCGGCCGTGGCCCGGGCGACCGGTACACTTCCGCCCAACCGCCGCGCTGCGCACTTCCAACCTGTCGGCCGACACCCCCGCATGGAGCACCGTGACCAGCCGTCTGTTCACGTCCGAGTCCGTCACCGAGGGGCATCCGGACAAGATCGCCGACCAGATCTCCGACGCGATCCTCGACGCGCTGCTGCGCGACGACCCGAAGAGCCGCGTGGCGGTGGAGACGTTGATCACGACCGGCCAGGTGCACGTCGCGGGCGAGGTGACCACCGAGACCTATGTCGACATCGCCACCATCGTCCGCAACACGATCCTCGGCATCGGCTACGACTCGTCGAAGAAGGGCTTCGACGGCGCGAGCTGCGGCGTGTCGGTGTCCATCGGCTCGCAGTCGCCGGACATCGCGCAAGGCGTCGACGCGGCGTACGAAGCGCGGACCGGCGAGAGCGTCGAGGACACGCTCGACCGCCAGGGCGCCGGTGACCAGGGAATGATGTTCGGCTACGCCACCGACGAGACGCCCGAGCTCATGCCGCTGCCGATCGCGCTCGCGCACCGGCTCGCCTACCGGATGTCCGCGCGGCGCAAGGACGGGACGATCCCGTACCTGCGTCCCGACGGAAAGACCCAGGTCTCCGTCGAGTACGCCGACGGCAAGCCCGTGCGCCTCGACACCGTCGTCGTGTCCTCGCAGCACGCTGCGGACATCGACCTGGAGACGTTGCTGAAGCCGGACGTGCAGGAGCACGTCGTCGACGCCGAGCTGGCCACGCTCGACATCGACACGAGCGGCTACAAGCTGTTCGTGAACCCGACCGGCAAGTTCGAGGTCGGCGGCCCGATGGGCGACGCCGGCCTCACCGGCCGCAAGATCATCGTCGACACCTACGGCGGCATGGCGCGCCACGGCGGTGGCGCCTTCTCCGGCAAGGACCCGTCCAAGGTCGACCGCTCGGCGGCCTACGCCATGCGCTGGGTGGCGAAGAACGTCGTCGCAGCCGGCCTGGCGAAGCGGTGCGAGGTGCAGGTCGCCTACGCCATCGGCAAGGCCCAGCCCGTGAGCCTGTACGTCGAGACGTTCGGCACCGAGACCGCCGACCCGGCGCGCATCCACGCCGCGATCGTGGCGGTGTTCGACCTGCGGCCGGCCGCGATCATCCGCGACCTCGACCTGCTGCGGCCGATCTACCAGGACACCGCCGCCTACGGCCACTTCGGTCGCACCGACGTGGCCTTCCCGTGGGAGAGCACCGACCGCGCCGACAAGCTCCGCTCTGCTGCCGGCTAGCAAATCCGCATGACCATCGCGAAGGTTGCGGTGGATGTCGGGCTCGCGCATCTGGACCGGCCGTTCGACTACCTGATCCCCGAGGCGCTCGACGACGTCGCGCAGCCGGGAGTGCGGGTGCGCGTCCGCTTCGCCGGGCGGCTGGTCGACGGCTACCTGCTGGAGCGCGCGGACGCCTCCGAGCACGGCGGCAAGCTCGCGCCGCTGGCCAAGGTCGTCTCGCCGGAGCCGGTACTGGCGCCCGACGTCGCGCTGCTCGCCCGCGAAGTCGCCGACCGCTACGCCGGAACGTTGTCCGACGTGCTGCGCCTGGCGATCCCGCCCCGGCACGCGCGCACCGAGGCGGAGCCGCCGCGTGACGTCGCGCCGGACCCCGCCGCGCCGGCAGCGGGCGAGTGGGCCGACTACGTCGCCGGCACCGGTTTCCTCTCCGCTCTGGCCGGCGGCGCGCCGCGTGCGGTCTGGCGCACGCTGCCCGGCTCCGACTGGCCGGCGCAGCTGGCCATCGCCGCGCAGACCGCGCTGGCCGCCGGTCGCGGCGCCCTGCTCGTGGTGCCCGACGCGCGCGATCTGGCGAGGGTCTCCGCCGCGCTGACCGGTGCGCTCGGCGTCGACGGTTTCGTCGCGCTGACGGCGGACCTCGGCCCGGCCGAGCGGTACCGCCGCTGGCTGGCCGTCCGCCGCGGGGCGGTGCGCTGCGTCGTCGGCACGCGCGCAGCCATGTTCGCGCCGGTCGCGGATCTCGGACTGGTGGTCTGCTGGGACGACGGTGACGACCTGCACAAGGACCCGCGCGCGCCGTACCCGCACGCCCGCGACGTCCTCGTCCTCCGCGCGCACCTGTCCGGGGCGGCGGCCCTCGTGGGCGGGTTCGTGCCGTCGGTCGAGGCGGAGCAGCTCGTCGTCGCCGGGTGGGCCCGGCCGATCGCCGCCGCGCGCGCGACGCTGCGCGCACGCGCCCCGAAGGTCACCGTCGCCGGCGACGAGCCGCACGGCCCCGCGCGGCTGCCGACCGTGGCCTGGCAGGCGGCACGCACCGCGCTCGCCGCGGGCCGTCCGGTGCTCGTGCAGGTGCCCCGGACGGGGTACCAGCCCGGGCTGTCGTGCGCGACCTGCCGGACTCCCGCACGGTGCGCCCACTGCCACGGCCCGCTCGCGCGGGATGCGGCCGGCGGCGCACTGTCCTGCCGATGGTGCGGCCGTCCGGCCGTGGCCTGGTCGTGTGCCGTGTGCCACGCCACGGACGTGCGCAGCAGCGTCGTGGGCAGCCGTCGTACGGCGGAGGAGCTGGGCCGCGCGTTCCCCGGCGTGACCGTCCGGACCAGTGACCGCGAGCAGGTCATCCAGACCGTTCCCGCGGGACCGGCGCTCGTCGTCGCCACGCCCGGCGCGGAGCCGGTTGCGGCAGACGGCTATGGGGCCGTGCTGCTGCTCGACGCCGGGCTGCTGCTCGCGCGGGCCGACCTGCGCGCGGCGGAAGAGGCGCTGCGCCGCTGGGCGGCG
>CAZYXZ010000084.1:0-12946 GCA_964651395.1 uncultured Frankiaceae bacterium | reverse complement strand
GCGGCCGAAGTGGACGACGCCGAGGACCTGCTCGGCCTTGGTGAGCACGGCGGCGAGGAACGCACTACCGCTCTCGATCGCCTCGGTCACGGCCGAGACCGCGATCGGGCCGTGCCCGGCGATCTCGCAGACCTCCCCGTCGGCGGGGCGGCCGCGGAACAGGGTGGGCAGGTCGACGCGGATCAGCACCTTCTCCTGCGTCCCGCGACGCCGCGTGCGGCGCACCGGCTCAGCCGACGGCTCGGGTTCGCGGGTGACCTTGGCGACGAGGGCGTCCCAGTCGAGGGCTTCGGGTGGGTCGTAGATGCCGGCCTTGCGGTTGGCCTGGAAGATCCGTTCCCGCTCCTCCGCGAGGCTCGCCTTCACCAGGGCGATGACCTCCGGGTTGTCCTTCGCCTGCAACATCGCGGCACCGTCGTCCGCGGTCCAGGTGCGCAGGTAGCGCTCGGCGCGGATCTTCGCCCGGCGGGCTTCGGGGTCCTCCCCGGCGAGCTTGACGCGCAGGCAGGCCTCCTTCAGTGGCCCGAGCGGCGCGCTGTCGGCGAGCTCCACGAGGTGCCGGGACTTCGCCGGGTCCGCGTGCGCCGCGTCGACGACGGGGACCAGCTGCGCCGGGGACAGCCGCCCGGCGTTCGCCGCGGAGAGCACCTCCGGGAGCTCTTCGAGGCGCTGCCCGGTCGCGATCGTGGTGGCAGCCTGGCCGACCGAGATCCCGGTCGTGCGCGCCAGCTTCTCCGCCGCGCTCTTCGCGCCTTCCTTACGCCACGCCGGTGACTCCGCGGCCCGCGCCGCGAGCCGTGCCTTCGCCGTCGCGAGCATCGCCTCGGCCCGCGCGACCCGCCGTACTTCCACTGCCGCATCGGCTGTGGTCATGCGCGACGGGTCGAGGCCGGCGACGAAATCCGCCACCACGTCCTGCACCGTCGCGCTCGATGTCATACCAGCGACGCTACCGGCGGGGTGTGACAGTTTCGGCCCGAGATTCGGGACTGTGCAGAACTTCCGCCAACTATTTCTCGAGTGTGGAGAACTAGGGTGGGATGCATGCCGGCAGGCACGTACCACCACCTCGACCCCGGCGGGCATCTCGTCGGGGTCGAGGCGTTCTCCTGCGCTCCCGGGCCGATGGGGTGGCGCTATGTCAGCCACACGACCGACCCCGACGGCCGGCCGATCGCGTCCGTCGATGTCACCTGCGATGACGCGTGGCGGCAGATCCGGGTCGTCGTCGATCAGGGCGGCTGGACGGTCCGCGGCGGCGTCGCCGGCAACGAGACGGTGTGGCTGCGCGCACCGTCCGGCGCGGAACCCACGGCCGAGGTGCCCGAGCAGTCAGCGGTTGCTGCGGGCTTCACCGGCCGGTCGCCGGCCTTCCTCGTCGTCACAGCGAAGCTGCTCGCGCTCGAGCTGCTCGACCGGCGGCGGATCCACCTGCTCGCACTCACCGAGCCGGCCGCGGCGGTGCTGCCGGTCGACCAGGGCTGGGCGCTCGTCGACCTGACCGAGCACGAGACCGAGACGGTGCCACTGCCTGTCGCGCGCTACGAGGTCGCCGACCTGGCGACAGCCGAACGCTCGGTGGTTCACGTGGCCGGCGACGTCATCCTCGAAGCCCCCGCCCTAGAGCTCGCCACCCTCGACTCCCCACCCACGTTGAGTTGATCGCGAGGCGATTTGAGCTAGGACAGCCGCGGTACCTGACCTGGCGCGTGGCGCGCGCCTGGAGCGCAGCCAACGGACGAGGTGAGCAGCTGATCCCGCGGGGACCATCGGCGCGGCGGGCACCTGCGGTGTAGACGTGTGTAGCAACATTGTCGGGTGCCAGTGGCGACCCAGGCGGGCGGGGTGCGGGAGTTCGGCTATGACCTGATGTCGCGGCCCACCTTCACGCGGGACCCGTTGGGCCGGTCGGTGCGCACGGTGTACGACAGTGCAGGACGTGCCACCGGGCGGGCGCGTGGCTACCGGCCGAATCCGAACGCGCTGGAAGCGATTCTGACGAATGAGTCCACGGCCTACGACGCGGCGGGGAACGCGACGAGCCACACCGATGCTGAAGGCGACACGACCACGCTGGCCTACGACGCTGGGAACCGGCTGACGGGTGTCGTCGTGCCGGTGGCGGCCGGGGAGGCGATCGCGACGAGCTACGGCTATGACGCGGCTGGCTCTCTGGTCCGCCAGACCGACGGGCGGGGCAATACGACACGGCTGGTGGTGAATCCGTGGGGGCTCACCGAGTCCGTGGTGGAGCCGAGCACGGCTGCGCACTCAGCGGCGGGTGACCGGACCTGGACCACGACCTACGACAAGGGCGGGCTGCCGGTGAGTGAGCGGCAGCCCGGCGGCGTGATCGTGGCGCGGACCTTTGACGCGCTCGGTCGGCTCACTGCCGAGTCCGGTTCCGGCGGCGGGCTGGCGGCGGCGAGCCGGCAGCTCGGCTACGACCGGTCCGGCTTGCTCACCCAGGTGAACCACCCGGGCGGGGCCATCAGCCTGGGCTATGACGGTCGTGGGCTGTTGACCAGCGCCACCGGCGGTGCCGGTTCGTCGAGCTTCGTCTACGACGGCGCGGGGCGGATGTTCCGCCGCACGGACGAGGGCGCGACGGTGCAGCTGGAGTGGGATCCGCGCGGCATGCTCAAGCGGGTGCACGACTCGCTGACCAACACCACGCAGTCGCTCACGCTGAACAACGCCGGTCAGGTGCACACGGTCCGCACCGACGACGGGCAGGGCGGGGCCAGCACCCGCACGCTCGGCTACGACGAGCTCGGCCGGCTCAGCTCAGAGGTGCTCAAGGACAAGGCGGGCGCGACGGCCGCCTCCTTCGGCTACACCTACTTCAAGGACGACAACGTCAAGACCCAGACGATCAACCTGGGCACCGCCCTGGACGGCACGCACACCTACAGCTACGACCAGGCGGACCGGCTGACCGGCTGGACCACACCGAACGGCACCACGACCGCCTACGACTGGGACGCCTCGGGCAACCGCACCCAGGCCGGCGGGGTGAGCTTCGCCTACGACGAGCGCAACCGGCTCACGAGCGACGGCACCGCCGGCTACGCCTACAACCCGCGCGGTGATCTCGTCGACGTCAACACCGGCGGCCAGCATGTGGGCAGCGGCTTCGACGCCCTCGGCCGCATGACTAGTGCCGCAGGGGCGACGTACACATATGACGGGCTGGATCGGCTGGCCACGCGCAACGGTGCGACCTTCGCCTACGCCGGCACCGAGATCGACCCGGTGAAGGCGGACACCGAGCGGTATGCGCGCAGCGCCTCCGGCCGGCTGATCGCCACCCAAGCAGCGAACTCAACCGGCCTGGCCGGGTTCAACCGGCACGGTGATCTCGCCTACATTCACGACGGCGCCGGCGGGATCATTGACGGCCGCGTCTTCGACCCGTTCGGCACCGTCGTCTCGAGCAACGGCATGGCCCCACCCGCCGTCGGTTTCCAAGGCGACTACACCGACCCGGACACCGGCCAGGTCTGGATGGGAGCCCGCTGGTACACGCCGACCAGCGCGCAGTTCAGCAGCCGCGACACCTACGGTGGAACCCCCGGCGACCCGCTCACCCTCGACCGCTATGCCTACGGATTGGCCAACCCCCTCGTCTACTGGGACCCGGACGGCCATCGACCGATCTGTGGCGACCAAGGCAACTTGGACTGTGACACCCCCAACGCGCCGGCAGCGCAGACCGCGCCGCCTGTACCTGCCACCGACGCGCCTGAAGGCGGGGCGAGCAGCAGCAATCCCTATCGCGAGGCGTACATCAACGGCGGCGTCCCATCCATTGTCGGCACTAACGACCCGTTCGTGGCATGCGGTCCAGACGCGGAGTACTGGGGGATCACGGACGACAACATCTGCAGTGACGTCGCGTATGCGCAGCAGGCCGCACACGACAACAGCCTCGTCACCCAGATAGGTATGACGATCGCGGACGTAACAGGATTGAACACAGCGGTCGACTGTCTCGCAGGCTCGGCATCTGCCTGCGTCTGGACCGTACTCACGTTCGTTGGCGGACCGATGGTCGCCAAGGGCGCTGCACGCTTGGGCGCCAAAGCCTTGGCAAAGGCGGCGCCCAGCCTTTCCAGATCAGCCGCAGGCCGCAGAGTCCTGAAACTCCTCGGCAGTGGAGCCGACGATGCTGCCGACGACGCCGCTCTCGCAGCCGCACTAGATGAGACTGACCCGGCTGACCTGCTCCAACCGCGCAGACCCGCGCCAACGTCGCCGGGGCGGCCGGGTAGTTCCGGCCCGA
This sequence comes from uncultured Frankiaceae bacterium, assembly GCA_964651395.1. Taxonomy (GTDB): domain Bacteria; phylum Actinomycetota; class Actinomycetes; order BP-191; family BP-191; genus CAZYXZ01. The sequence goes on along the minus strand of CAZYXZ010000084.1, from coordinate 8,661 downwards.
CGGTCAAGCCCAAGTCGAATAAGGCCAAGACGTCATACACCAAGCCGACATCCGCCAAGCCTGCCCACACCAAGCCGAAGGCTCCAGCACGGCCATCTGGCGCCACGCCCGCTCGCGCATCATCATCGACTGCGCCAGCAGCCGCAAACTCGGGAGACGACCTCGTGCGAGCTGCCGCAGCTCGTGACGTCGCCGGCCAGCAGCTAGGTCGAAAGCACGCGACCTACGCGGGAGGCACCAAGAATGGGCGCGTGACAGTCGGTTGCTCGTCCAACCCAATCGGCTGCGCCGAGGACGACATTGCGCGGCAGCTGGGACCGCACGCTCAAATGACTAGTGCATTCGGATGGAGACGGAATCCCGCGACCGGCCAATTGGAGTGGACGGAGATTCCGGTCTGCGTGAGATGCCAAGGGAACTACGGCCCGCATCAGTTCCCACCAGACGTTAAGGCAGATCCCGGCGGCGCATGGGGTGTGCGATGACATCGCTCGTTGAAGTCGAGCTGCAGCGAACCGATTGGTCAGGTGTACGGGAGGCAGCAGGACCAGCCACCGCGATCCCAGAGGCCATCCGGTCGTTGCTCGGCGCTGCGACACCGGAGGAAACTCAACCGCCGTACTGGAAACTCGAAAACCACGTCGTCCTTCAGGGACAACTGTTTGAGGCTGCCGCTGTCGTCGTCCCCGTCCTGCTCGCAGCGCTCGTCGACGAGCGGCCTCGTCATGTTCGCATCGCCCTATTGGATTTGCTCTTTCAGATTGTCTCTGGTGAACCGCATCTCGACGAGATCGAACGGGGAGTTGAGAACCTGACGGAGACGTGTCGTGCTCGAGCGCGGGAGGGACTGTGGCTGCTATACCGCGAGTTTCTCGACGGCGAGCGCGATGCCGCGCTCGACGTGATCGAGGTGCTTGAGACCGACTCGGCGAGATTGTTGGCCTTCCTTGAAGCGCGCCCATCCTGACCTCACGCTGGGCCTACGGCGCTGTTGGTTCGCAGCGATCATGCTCGCGACCACTGTCCTCTTGGTCTCGGTGCCGCTTACCGATGCAGGTGCGGCAGCCAGACTCAATGCAGCGTCGACCGTCGTCGACAAGAGAACCTCGCAGCTCGGCGAGCCTACTCGTGACTCCCACGTCGAGACCGCTGTTGTCGTGTACGGCCACGACGACCCCGGCTACTTCACGCGCTCCTCTGCTCGTCCCGACGCCCACCGAATCGCCGCAGAAGGGGCAAGCCCGGGCACAGCACTTGTGAGGTACAGCTACCCGCCCAACCGTGGGTTCATGGGTTCACCGATCCCCATCTCGGCAGATCTCGATGACTGATTCGACGCAGCCCCACTCGAAGCACGAGCATCTGTATGTGGTCCTAAGGGTCGATGAATTTTCTCGTGCTGAGCGCCTTGAGGATCGGGTTTCGCTTGTTGCGGCTTTTCGCTCGCAGAGTGACGCGGAGGCAGAGCGGCAACGCCTAAATGCGCTGGCGAATGAGAAGCGAGTTCACTATGCGGTCTTGCCCACGCGCTTGAAGGCCAAGTAGCGGCCATCCGTAAGATCACGTCACTTTGACGGGTCGTGCAATCTCGCTGAAGCGAGTCGTGGACCTTTCGTCAGGCGAGCTTCCGTAGTGCGGACGCTGGCGCGCATCCCAATCGTGAATCCGCGACGCCGCACGTGGCGCGCGGTCAAAGCCAATTACAAGCATGCGCGGACTCCCCCGAATGCACGGCGACCGCGTGTCATGTGCATCTGGATATCTACAATGGTCAAGGCCAGCTGCTTGAGACTCGGCACTACTCCTACCCCAGGGGCAGTTGATGGATGAACCAACGTCGGAGCAGCCGCTCATGACTGCCGCCCATGCGGTTTGTCAGGCCGTGACGACCCACGCGCAGGCCTGCCTGGATGACCCGACCAATGTGCCCAGGATCGTCGCTGCGGGTAACGGTCTTGTCCAAGCGGTGCTGAACTATGAGGCACGGCTTGGGGCAGACACGGGCTGGTCATACCCAGCTCGCCACTTGGGCCGTCTCCCTGTGTACAACGGCAATGGCGTCGATGCAGTCAAGGAGAATGAGGCGGAAAGTGGAGTCCGCATCAAGGTGGGAGCCAACTACCTCGTGGAGGTCACCGACGAGGAATTGCTCGCTCACCTCGTTGAAGGCCGAGGGGGGGATCGTCCCGCGAGCGTGGTGGCGGGGGTCCGCTTTCTCTTCGAATCGGACAGCTGGGATGTTTGGCAGTACCCGCCAAATTCACTCCGCCCAGTTGAAGCAGACTGCGAGATCGAGCTCACTGGCGACTCGGGAACAACGGGTAGCCCATAGGTCGGCTTGGAACTCTGTGTAGGCGACGTGCCCGGAGAGTTCCACTGCGTGTCGGTAGGTCGGAAGGAATCACGAGCAGGCCGAGGCTTCCACGCGGCCGAGGGCCGCGACCTGTCAGTTGTGTGGGGTGGGCTCGTAGTAGAACCAGTCGCCTAGGTACTTGATGTAGGCGTCTTTGCGGTGGCCGAAGGCGCCTTGCAGCGACCAGTCGTACGGGAAGAACTGGATGTGCAGGCTGAACATGTACTTGTAGGGTCGCTGCTTCGGTACGACGACGATCAGCTCGTTCTTCGCGACGCGGCGTAGCTCGCTGATCGCGCGCGGCAGGTTCTGCACGTGCTCGAGGGTGTGCGTGCAGACGACCGTGTCGAAGCTGTCGTCGTCGAACGGCAGGGCCTCGACGTTGCCCTGCTCGAATTGCACGTCGGGATACTTCGCGCGGAGCTGGTCGGAGATCGCGATGTCGCACGCGGTGACGTCGAGGCCCTGCTGCTGCAGCACGTTGGCCAGGTAGCCCCGGCCGCAGCCCACCTCGAGCACCTGCTTGTTGCTGATGACCCGCTTGATCTCCTCGACGCAGGCCTCGTTGAGGTCGGTCTCGCCCTGCAGCTCCTGCACGTGCGCCGTCCGCGCGTAGAGCTGCCCGAACTCGTCCGGCGTCATCGCGAAGACGTCCTTCTTGAACGTCATGAACTCACGGGTCGTGTCCTTGAGGACCAGCTTCATCGGCAGCCACATGAACAGCTTGCTGTCGCGCAGCCGCGGCGGGAGCCAGTTGTCGAGCAGGTACTGGACCCGCACGGAGAAGTTCCTCGAGACCTTCAAGGCAGTCCTCTCAGCCGGGGGGCGCGAAGTCGCCGGGCGGGGGCGGTGTGGTCGGCGGCGTCGGCGCCGGACCGTGCTCCGGTGGCGCGGGCGGCGGTACGGCGGTCGGCGGCGGCACGGGTGGCGGGCTCCCGTACGGCGGCGGGCCGGGATAGGTGGTCGGGACACCGGTCGGCGGAGCGGAGGCACCCCACGAGCCGGTTGGGGAGGGACCCCACGCGGGGGACGGGGGCGGCGGCGCCCAGCCGGCAGCCACCGGCCGAGCGGTCACGCCGAGGCGCGCCTCCTCGCGGCGCCGCCGCTCGGCGAGCACCGCGGACAGGAAAGCCCAGCCGGGGGTGCCGTCCGGCGCGGGCGGCGAGACGACCGCCGCCATCGCTTCGGCGATCTGTCGGCCGAGGGTCTCGCGCGCCGTGGGGTGCAGCTGCCCCGCGCGGCCCAGGAAGTCGCGCGCGGCGAGCGCCAGGTCGTCGGGCAGCCGGCTGAGGTCCAGCGTCGACGCCCACGCGGCCAGCTGCGGTGGCATCTGCACCAGTTGCACGCGGTGCGCGGGCACGCGTTCCTGGATCACCATCGTCCCGGCGACGAAGTCGCCGAGGCGCTTGCCGCGGGTGCTGAGCAGCGAGCTGATCACCGCGGCCGAGCCGCCGGTCACGCCGGGCCGCTCGACGGCGAAGCCGACCAGGGCGCGGCCGAGCGCGTGCCGGAAGCGCAGCGGCCCGCCGTCGTCGCGGACGACGCGCAGGCCGAGGGCGGCCTTGCCCGGCGTCTGGCCGCGCCAGAGGGTCTCGAACGCGACCGGGTAGCCGACGCCGAAGGCGAGCAGCACCACGACGAAGAAGGCCTGGGCCAGCTGCGGATCCAGGTCCGGCTGGATGAAGGCGACCAGGAAGATCAGGGCGAGCAGCAGGCCGATCTCGATGGCGATGTCGATGAGCGCCGCGACCAGCCGGGAGCCGAGCTGCGCGACGCGCAGGTCGAGGGCAACCGCCTCTCCCGTGACGACGTGGCTCACGCGCTTCCTCTCCGGCCTACCATCCTGCGATGGACATCGACGCCTTCGTCGCCGCGCACAGCGCCGACTGGCGGCGGCTGGAGGCGCTCGTCGCGCGGGCCAGACGCCCCGGCCGGTGCAGTGGTGCGGAGCTCGACGAGCTGGTCGACCTCTACCAGCGTACGGCGACGCACCTGTCCGTCGTACGGACGGCGTCTCCGGACCCGCAGCTGGTCTCCCGGCTGTCGACGCTCGTGGCTCGGGCGCGGGCGGTCATCGGCTCGTCGCGCTCGGGAGGCTGGGCGGAGCTGGCGCGCTTCGTCACCGTGACCTTCCCGGTGGCGGTCTACCGGGTCCGGTGGTGGGTGGCCGGGTCCGCCACCGCGTTCCTGCTGGTCGCGTTCGGCATCGGCATCTGGGTCTGGTCGCACCCCGACGTCCAGCGCCAGATCGCCGCGCCGGAGCTCGTGGAGCAGCTGGTGACCCGCGACTTCGAGGACTACTACTCGAGCGGTCCCGCGACGTCGTTCTCCGCGCAGGTCTTCACGAACAACGCGCAGGTCGGCGCACTCGCGTTCGCCTCCGGCATCCTGCTCGGCATCCCCACGGCCTACGTTCTGCTGACCAACGCGATGAACGTCGGCGTGACCGGTGGCCTCATGGCCGCGCATGGGCGGGGAGGGCTGTTCTTCGGCCTGATCCTGCCGCACGGGCTGATCGAGCTGACCGCCGTCTTCGTCGCCGCGGGCGTGGGCCTGAAGCTCGGCTGGACCGTCGTCGACCCCGGCAACCGCCGGCGCGGCGACGCGCTCGCCGCGGAGGGCCGGTCGGCCGTCGCGGTGGTGCTGGGCCTGGTCGGCGTGTTCTTCGTGGCCGGGCTGATCGAGGCGTTCGTGACCCCGTCCGGCCTGCCGACCTGGGCCCGGCTGGCCGTGGGCATCCTGGTCGAGGCGGCCTTCCTGGGCGGGGTGATCGTCCTCGGCCGCCGCGGCCTGCGCGCCGGGGCCACCGGTGACATAGCCGACGGCATGGGCGGCGACGTACGGCCGGTCTCTTAGGGTTAGCGGTCTCCTGGGGAGGGTTCACGTGAAGGGACTGATGGGCGCGCAGCCGCTCACGGTGCACGCGATCTTCGAGCGCATGCGCACGCTGTACGCCGACAGCGAGGTCGTCGACGCGACCGGCCGCAACAGCTACGGCGAGCTGGCCGACCGGGTGCTGCGCCTGGTCACCGTGCTCCGCGACCTCGGCGTCGAGCCGGGCGACCGCGTCGCCACCTTCGCGAACAACTCGATCGACCACCTCGCGCTCTACTACGCGGCCCCACTGGCGGGCGCAGTGCTGCACACCGTCAACATCCGCCTGCACGACGAGCAGATCGCCTACATCGTCAACCACGCCGAGGACGCGGTCCTCTTCGTCGACGCCGACCTCGTGCCCCGGCTCGCCTCCGTCGCGCCCGACCTGAAGACGGTGCGCCACGTCATCGGCCTGGGCGGCACCGGCGAGGGCCTCGACGGAGTGCTCGACGGCGACGCGCTGCTCGACGCCGCGGTACCGGCGTCCGCGCTGACCGAGGTCGACGAGTGGGACGCGTGCGCGCTCTGCTACACGTCGGGCACGACCGGGATGCCGAAGGGCGTCCTCTACTCGCACCGCGCGACGTACCTGCACGCGCTCTCGGCCTGCACGGTGGACAGCCTCGGCATCAGCGAGAGCGACCGGATCCTCCCGGTCGTCCCGCTGTTCCACGCCTGCGGGTGGGGCATGCCCTACATCGCCGGGCTGGTCGGCGCGGACCTGGTCTTCGCCGGCGCCGACGTCTCGCCGCAGAACCTCGCGCGGATCATCGAGACCGAGCGCGTCACGTACGCCGCGGGCGTGCCGACGATCTGGACCGGCCTGCTGCCGCTCGTGCAGAACGGGTCGTTCGACTACTCGACGCTGCGCCTGCTCATGGTCGGCGGCTCGGCCACGCCGCGCCCGCTGATGCAGGCGTACGACGCGGCGGGCGTCACCATCCTGCAGGTCTGGGGGATGACCGAGACGACACCGCTGGCCTGCGCGTCCCGCCCGCGCAAGCGGCACGCCGGTCTCGACGAGGCCGGCCTGCTCGACGTACGGCTGCTCACCGGGACGCTCACCCCCGGCGTCGAGGGGCGGATCGTCGCCGAGGACGGGTCGCTGCAGCCGTGGGACGGCGTCACCGTCGGCGAGCTGCAGGTGCGCGGGCCGTTCGTCGCCACCGCCTACTACGGCGAGGACGGCATGTCGGAGAAGTTCGACGGCGACTGGCTGCGCACGGGCGACATGGCCGCGATGGAGCCCGACGGCTACTTCAAGATCGTCGACCGCAGCAAGGACCTGGTGAAGAGCGGCGGCGAGTGGATCAGCTCGGTCGAGCTCGAGGGCGCGATCATGTCCCACCCGCTCGTCCGCGAGGCGGCCGTCGTCGGCGTCCGGTCGCGCAAGTGGGACGAGCGGCCGGTGGCGGTGGTCGCGCTCGTCGACGGCGTGGCGCCGACGCTCGAGGATCTGCACGCGCACCTGGCCGACCAGGTGGCGAAGTGGTGGCTGCCCGACGACATCGTCGTCGTCGACGAGATCCCCAAGACGAGCGTGGGCAAGTTCGACAAGAAGGTCATCCGCGCACAGCTGGCCGAGATGGAGCTGGACTGATGCAGAGCGAACTGTTCGACGTCACGACCGACGACGGCGTACGGCTGCAGGGCGAGCGCTGGCCGGGCAACCCCGGCGCGCCGGTCGTTCTCGGCCTGCACGGGCTGAGTGCGACCCGCAAGGGTTTCCTCTCCGTCATCGACGAGCTGGCCGGCGAGGTCGACTTCGTCTCCTTCGACGCGCGCGGCCGCGGGCTGTCCGACAAGCCCGAGGACGTGGCGCGCTACGGCCACCGCCGCAACGGCGACGACGCCGCCGCGGTGCTGAGGGCCCTCAGCGCCGGCCCCGTTGTCGTCGTCGGCCAGTCGATGGGCACGTGGGTCGGCACCCAGCTCGCCGCCCACCATCCGGACCTCGTGCGCTCGCTCGTCCTCGTCGACGGCGGCTACTTCCGCGACCTGGCGCCCGGGGAGGACCCGGCCGAGTTCGTGGCGAGCGTCATGGGCCTGGGATGGAGCGACCGCCTGCGGATGACGGTCCCGTCGGCCGCGATGATCTTCGGCGTCTACCAGACGCTTCCGGCGTTCCAGGGCTGGTGGAGCCCGCAGGTCGAGGAGGTCCTGGGCGCCGGCCTCGAGGAGCTGCCGGACGGCGGGGGAGTGCGCTCGCGCTGCTACGTCGAGGGCGTCGAGTACGACGCGGTCGACTACTTCCGTCCGTTCGGGGAAACGCCCTACGTGAAGGCCGACCTGGCGAAGGTGAAGGTGCCCGCGACGCTGATCCGCGCGGAGTTCGGCTTCGACATCTCGCCGGACACCCACGAGCCGCTGATGCCGCTCGACGTGGTCGAGCAGTTCCAGGCCGACCTGCCGCAGCTCGAGGTGATCACCGTGCCCGGGACCAACCACTACTCGGTCAACTTCGGCCCGGCCGGCGCGCAGGTGATCGCGGAGGTGGTGCGGAAGTCCCTCGCGTGACCCGAAGGGCTCTGGCCGCGCTCGTCTCAGCTGCGCTGCTGGCCGTCGCCGTGCCGTCCTCCGCGGAGCCCGCGCACGACGAGCCGCAGGGTCCCGCAAAGGTCCGCTTCGCCGCCGACTTCCCGCGGCTGCTGGACGCGGAGTGGAAGTTCCCGATCGGCGGCTTCGGCGGCATCCGCAGGCGCGCGCCGTTGCGCCACGTGCCGGTCATCTTCGTCCACGGCAACAACGTGGACCATGCCGACTGGTACCCGGTCCGCGACGCGTTCCAGGCGGCCGGCTGGAGCGACCAGGAGCTGTGGGCGCTGTCCTACAACGGCCTGGGCTCCAACGCCGGCACCGCGCTGGTCCACCAGAACCCGGAGCGCGACGCCGAGCACTCGGAGATGGGCTGGGACGGCGCGATCCGCGTCACGAACAACGAGGTCAACGTCCCCGACCTCTACGCGTTCATCCAGGCGGTGCGCGCCTACACGGGATCGCGGAAGTTCATGCTCGTCACGCACTCGCTCGGCGTGACGCTCGCGCGGCGCGTCCTCAAGGTGCGGCCGCTGCTGCGCCGCGACCTGGTCGCGTTCGTGGGCATCGCGGGCGGCAACCACGGCACGTCGTTCTGCCCGCCGCAGTCCGAGGACCGGGTCGTGTCCTGCCACGAGATCGCCGCGGGGACGCCGTGGCTCGCGGCGCTCAACGGCCCGGGCGGCGCCGACGAGACGTACCGGCCGGCGAAGTGGCTGACCATCGCGGACGGCAGCGGCGTCGCCGACCCGGCGTACGCCGGTCCGACGTACGCCGACTCGCCGCAGCTGCTCGGCGCCGACAACCGCACGTTCCCGGGGACGTACCACAACGACCTGCGCCTCGACCCCGCGATCATCAGGGTCTACCGCGAGTTCCTCGAGGCCGCCGAAAGG
>CAZYXZ010000083.1:0-13175 GCA_964651395.1 uncultured Frankiaceae bacterium | reverse complement strand
GAACATGCTCGCCGCCGAGCTGCGCGCCTCCATCGCCCAGTTCAAGGTCGCCTGATGGCCGATTGGGGCAACGATCCCGAGCTCGTCGCGACCTTCCGCGCCGAGGTCGAGGAGCGCCTCGCCTCCCTCACGTCAGGTCTGCTCTCCCTCGAGACGCATCCACGGGCTCGCGACGCGGTCGCCGGCCTGTTCCGCGACGCCCACACGGTCAAGGGCTCGGCCAAGATGCTCGGCCTCGACCATGTCGTCACCGTCGCCCACCTGATGGAAGACCTGCTCGGCGACCTGCGCGACGGGCGTCTCCTCGTCCGCCGTGACCTCATCGACGTGCTGCTCACCTCGTGCGACGCGGTCGGTCGCTCGATGCCCGGCGCCGAGGCCCCGGTGGCGAAGGAGGACATCGACCCCGTCGTCGGCGCCCTCAAGTCCGCGATCGACGGCACGGACCCGGTCACCGTGCCGCGTCTGCCCGACGCCACCCCGGAGGTCGACGACGACGCCGGGGCGCCGGACGTCGCCCGCACCCGTGACTCGGTCGACTCGGTCCGCGTCGCCGCGAGCAAGGTCTACGACCTCATCGACATCGTCGGTGAGGCGGCCTTGGGCGCCCGCCGGATCGACCAGACCGCAGGCGGCATCTACGACCTGGCGACCGAGCACGTGCGCTGGTCGAAGTCTTTGCGCCAGATGGTGCGCAGTGGTGTCGACCTGCCCGAGCACGTCGCGCTCCCCGTGCACCGTCTGCTGGAGATCGGCGACCAGCTGCAGACCTCGACCGGCCACCTACGGGAGATCATCGAGGTCCAGCTCAACCGCATCGCACTGGTGCGCGACGGCGCCATGGGGCTCGCGATGGTCCCGCTCCGCCGCGTCGTCGCCGCGTTCCCGCGGCTGGTGCGTGACGTCGCCGCCGCCACGGGCAAAGAGGTCAGCCTCGAGCTGGTCGGCGACGACACCGAGATGGACAAGCAGGTGCTCGACGGCATCGCCGACGCGCTGAAGCACCTCGTCATCAACGCCGTCGACCACGGCTGCGAGCCGCCGGCCGAGCGCGTGCTCGCCGGCAAGCCGTCGCAGGCCACCGTGCGCGTCGCGGCGCGTACGGCGGGTGGCCACGTCGTCATCGAGGTCGGCGACGACGGCTACGGCATCGACGAGGACTCGGTGCGCACCGCCGCGATCGAGCGGGGGCTGCTGCCCGCCGACTCGACGCTGACCGGCAGCTCGCTCGTACAGCTGCTGTTCACTCCCGAGTTCAGCAGCCGGATCCAGGTCACCGAGACCTCCGGGCGCGGCATCGGCCTCGACGTGGTCAAGGGCGCGGTGGACGAGCTCGGCGGCACGATCGACGTCCGTACCAAGCACGGCCAGGGCACGACGTTCTCACTGACCCTGCCCGTCACCCTGGGTGTCATCCGCTGCCTCATCGCCCGCGTCGGCAGCGAGCGCTTCGCCATCCCGGTGAACAGCGTCGTCGAGTCGATCGGTCTTGCCGACGCCGGGCGGGCGCTGGTCGCCGGCATGCCGGTCATCACGCGCCACGAGCAGTCCCTGCCGCTGCTCGACCTGGGCGACAGCCTGGCCGCGGACGGCGACCGTGACCCGAAGGCGGCCCTGGTCGTCCGCCACAACGACCGCCAGGTCGCGTGGGCGGTGGACCGGCTCGAGGGCGAGGCCGAGCTGGTCATCAAGGACCTGGGCAGCTTCCTGGGCCGGGTGCCGGGCGTCACCGGCGCCACGATCGCCGGCGACGGGAATGTCGTCGTTCTCCTCGATCTCCGCGAGCTCGCCGACCGGGCGATCGGCATCGCCGCACCGGCGGCCGCCGCAGCCGTCCCGGAACCGGTGGCGAACCTCAACGGGCACCGTCAGGTCCGCGTGCTGGTGGTCGAGGACTCCGTCGGCGTGCGGGAGCTCGAGCGGGTCATCCTCGAGGGGGCCGGCTACCACGTCGAGACGGCGGTCGACGGGCTGGACGGCGCGTCGAAGCTCCGGGCGAACCCGGTGGACATCGTGATCAGCGACGTGGAGATGCCCGGCATGGACGGCTTCACGCTGACGCGTACTATCCGCCGCACCAAGGGTTGGGAAACGGTGCCGGTCGTCATCATGACCTCGCGTGGCGACGAGGCCGACCGCCGCGCCGGGCTCGAGGCCGGGGCTAACGCCTACCTGCTCAAGTCAGAGTTCGACCAGAAGCAGCTCGTCGAGACAGTCCGACGACTCGTCGGACAGTGAGGTAAGACGCGATGCCCGGAACCATCGTCATTGCCGACGACAGCGCGACGCTGCGCAGGATCGTCAGCTCCGTTCTCGTCGCCGAAGGCTACGAGGTGCTGCAGGCCGAGGACGGCGTACAGGCCATCCAGACCGTCTTCCGGTCCCAGCCGGACGCGGTCGTGCTCGACGTCCAGATGCCCCGCGTCTCGGGCTACGTCGTGTGCCGCCTGCTCAAGGACGACTGGCAGACCGCGGACATCCCGATCGTCATGCTGACCTCGCTCGAGGCCGCCAGCGACCGCTACTGGGGCCGCAAGACCGGCGCGGACGGCTACCTCACGAAGGACTTCGAGGCGCCGGAGCTGGCTCGCGCCGTGCGCGTCGCCATGGAGGCGACGTCCGCGATGCGCGGCAGCCACCGGCGGATCAAGCCGGACCCGGTCGACCTGAGCCCGGACGACGTACTGTCGAAGGTGTGCGACCTGCTCGATCGCAAGCTGTTCGAGACCTCGGTCGCGGCGGAGGTGACCGAGCTCGCGGCGACGGCGCACGGCTTCGAGGCCACGGTCGCGCAGCTGCTCGACGTCGTCAGCCGGTTCGTCGACTACCACCTCGCCTCGGTCATGCTGCTCGAGGAGCGGATGGCGCTGGTCAGCGTGAAGCACGAGGCGAGCCAGCAGCACTTCACCGACTTCCTCAGCTCCGCCGCCGAGGCCGTGGCAATGCTCTCCGGAACCGCCTACAACGTCTCGGAGATCGACGCGCGCGTGGGCGACCCGGGGGGTCTGCTCGGCGCGGACGACGAGGGGCCGATGGCGACGTTCCTGTCCATGCCGCTGCACGGCTTCGGCGGACGCATCCTCGGCGTCATGGCGCTGTCCTCGTCACAGAAGAGCGCCTTCAGCGAGGCGTCCCTGTCGACGCTGAAGCTGGTCGAGGGCCCGGCTGCCATCGTCATCGACAACGCACGCCTGTCCGTCTCTCGCACCACCTAGCCGCCTAGGCGCGCGGCTCCCACTCCTGGCCGTCCGCGGTGTCCCGGACGGCAACGCCCAGCTCGGCCAGCGCGTCGCGCAGCTCGTCGCTGCGTCGGAAGTCCTTGCCTGCTCGCGCTGCGGCGCGCTCCTCGAGCAGCGCCGCCGCGCCGGCCGGCAGCTCGGCGGCGCGTGGTGGCGGTCGGCCCACGTCGCGGGCCAGGTCGAGTCCGAGCCAGCGGTCGAGATGGGCAAAGGTCTCGAACTTCGTCCCCTCCGGCACGTCCCGGTCCTTCTCGAGGTCGCGCAGCACCTGGAGCGCGCGTGGCGTGTCGAGGTCGTCGTCCAACGCCGCGCAGGCGGTCGCGGCGTGCGACGCGGACATCGCCGTGGACGGCGACTCGGCCCAGCGTGCCACCGCGGCTCGCCATCGCCGCAGCGTGCTGTCGGCGGCGGCCAGGGCGTCCCAGGTGAGGTTCATCTGCTGCCGGTAGCGGCCGCTGAGGAAGAACAGCCGCAGCGCCAGCGGGTCATGACCGCGCGCGACCACGTCGGAGACGAGGACGACGTTGCCGGTCGACTTCGACATCTTGCGGCCTTCGGCGAGCAGGTGCTCGCCGTGTACCCAGTGCCGTACGACGGGGTGCCCCACCGCCGCCTCGGACTGCGCGCGCTCGTCCTCGTGGTGCGGGAAGCGCAGGTCCACGCCGCCCGCGTGGACGTCCACGGTCTCGCCGAGTACGCCGAGGGACATCGTCGAGCACTCGATGTGCCAGCCGGGGAAGCCCGGCCCCCAGGGGGAGTCCCAGACCATCTCGCGGTGCGGCCCCGCCGCCTTCCACAGTGCCCAGTCGGCGTGGTGGCGCTTCTCCGGGTGCACCTCGCCGCCGCGATGGCCGGCGCGGAGCTGGTCGAGCCGGTTGCCGGACAGCTCGCCGTACGCCGGCCAGCTGGCCGCCTCGAAGAAGACCGATCCACCTGGCGTCGCGTAGGCGTGCCCGCGGTCGACCAGTCGTGCGATGAGCTCCTGCATCGGGGCGATCCACTCCGAGGCCTTGGGGTAGTCGTCGGCCGGGTGGACGCCCAGCGCGGCCAGGTCCGCGTGGAAGGCGGCCGTGTAGCCGGCGGCGATGTCCCAGGCGGACCTGCCCTCCCGGCGCGCCTGGGCCAGCACCTTGTCCTCCCCGAGGTCGTGCGTGTCGTCCTCGAGGTGCCCGACGTCGGTGATGTTCTGCACGACGGTCACCGCCAGGTGGTGGCGCTGGGCCACCCGGCGGATCAGGTCGGTGAGCAGGAAAGTGCGCATGTTGCCGACGTGCGCGTCGCGGTAGACCGTCGGGCCGCAGGCGTAGAGGGAGAGCCGTCCGGGCCGCGCAGGCTCGATCTCGACGACGCGACGGGCCATGGAGTCGAAGAGCCGAAAGCCCACGTCACCGCCTCCGTCTCCCCGAGCCACAGTCCGGTTACCGCGGAACACCTCCCGTCCCACGAACGTCTCAGCACGGTTACGCTGATGCGTCGTCCGCCCGGCCGGGGGGCGTCTTTTCCCCATTGTCACCAAGGGAGTACCGGATGTCGTTCCGGGTTCGTCTGACCGCCCTGCTGAGCTCGCTCCTCGTGGCCTCGGGCCTCCCGATCGTGATGGCGGGGCCGGCCCACGCGGCGGTGGGGCCGCCGGTCCTCGTCGGGCTCGCCGGCTCGTCGGTGTTCACCTTCTCGGCTGCGACCCCCGGCACGATCGCGTCGTCGAGCACGGTGAGCGGCCTCCAGGCCGGCGACACCCTGGTCGACCTCGAGTACCGCCCGCTCACCGGGCAGCTCCTGGCGATCGGGCAGACGCACCTCTACACCCTCAACCCGGCCAACGGCGTCCTGTCCGTCCTCGGCGGGCCGGTCGCGCCCGCGTCCACGGGCACCGCGTTCGGGTCCGCCTACATCCCCACCACGGACCAGCTGCGCGTCGTCTCGGACACGGACATGAACCGGCGGCTCAACCCGGCCAACGCCGCCAGTGCGGGCACCGACACCACCCTGACGTACGCCGTCGGCGACCCCAACGTGGCGGCCAACCCCAGCGTCGTGGCCCTCGGCTACACGAACGACTTCGCGGGCGCGGCGACGACCACCGCCTACGGGATCGACTCGGGCACGGACAGCCTGGTGCGCCTGGGCAGCGCGGGCGGCGCGCCGTCCTCACCGGACGCAGGCCAGCTGACGACCGTCGGCGCGCTCGCGGTCGACACCGGCACCCTCGCGGAGCTCGACATCCACGCACCCAACGGCACGGCGTACGCCGTGCTGACGCCGCCCGCGGGGACGACGTCCAGCCTGTACACGATCAACCTCGGCACGGGCGCCGCGACCCTGGTCGGCGCCATCGGCGGCGGCACGGCCGTTCGCGCGATGGCTGCCACGTCGTCGTCGCAGATGAAGTTCAGCAGTACGTCGTTCTCGCTCGGCGAGGCCGGCGGATCGGTCACGGTCAGCGTGACGCGTACCACCTCGACCAACGAGGGCGCCACGACAGTCGACTGGGCGACCAGCAACGGCACGGCGGAAGCGGGGCAGGACTACACCGCCAGCAACGGCACTCTGAACTTCCCGGACAGTGCGGGAGCCAACACGCAGACGTTCACGGTGCCGATCACCAACGACGCCTTCATCGAGGGCCCGGAGGCCTTCACGGTCACGCTGTCGAACCCGACGGCCGGTGCGTCGCTGGGAACGCCGACGACGGCCACGGTGAACATCGCCGACAACGAGAACGGCACCCTCTACGGCCTCACCGACCAGAACAAGATCACCCAGGTCTCCGTCAACAACGTGGCCAGCCAGATCGCCTCGGTCTCCGTGACCGGACTGCAGTCGGGCGAGACACTGACCTCCATCGACTTCCGCCCCGCCACGAGCCAGCTGCTCGGCGTCGGCACGACCGGCCGGCTGTACGCCGTCAACCCGGTCAGCGGCGCCGCGACCCAGATCGGCAGCCCGATGGCCGGCGTGACCGGCGGCGACTTCGGCTCCGACGTCAACCCGGTCACCGACACGCTGCGCCTCGTCTCCGACACGGAGACGAACCTGCGGATCAACCCCGACACCGCGGTCGCCACGCCGGACACCGCGCTCGCGTACGCCGTGGGTGACGCGGCCTTCGGGACCAACCCGAACGTCGTCGCCCTCGCGCACACCAACAACCTGCCCGGCGCGGTCAGCACGACGGCGTACGGCATCGACTCCGGCACCGACTCGCTGGTTCGCCTGGGCAGCGTCGACGGCGCGCCGACGTCCCCGAACTCCGGACAGCTGACCACGCTCGCGCCACTCGGCCAGAACGTCTCCGACCTGTCGGGGTTCGACGTGGTCGGTGGTGGTGGCGCGGCCTTCGTCGCACTCACGTCCACGGCCATCAGCGCTCCGTCCCGGGTCTACCGGATCGACCTCGCGACGGGTGCACTGACGCACCTGGGCCTGTTCGGCGGCAACCACCCGGTCCGGGCCATCGCGGTCGCGCCGCCCGGCAGGTTCAACCTGAGCGCGGCGACGTACTCCGCCGCGGAGGCGGCCGGGTCGCTCAGCTTCACCGTGAACCGCACCCTGGGCGCGCCGGTCACGGAGGCCGTGAACTACGCGGTCGGACCGGGCACGGCGACGTCGGGCACCGACTTCACCGGGACGACGGGCACCCTGACCTTCAACGGCAGCGAGACGAGCAAGACGGTTGCCGTCACGCTGCTCGACGACGCGGTGGACGAGCCGGACGAGACGTTCACCATCACGCTCAGCTCGCCCACCAACGGGACGAGCATCGGCACCGGGGCCGCCGTTGCGACGATCACCGACGACGACCTCACGACGCTGTTCGCGACCACCTCCGCGAACCGGCTGATCTCCCTGCGCACAGACTCGCTCGCGGCGACGACGACCGACGTCGCGATCACCGGCCTGCAGCCGGCCGAGACGGTCGTCGGGCTCGACAGCCGGCCGTCCAACCGCACGCTCTACGCCCTCGGCTCGACGGGCCGGCTCTACACGGTCGACGTCACCAGCGGCGCGGCCACGGTCGTCGGCTCCGCGTCTGCCCTCACCGGCACCGCGTTCGGCGCGGACGTCGACCCGGTCGCGGGCAACCTGCGTGTCGTGTCCGACGCCGACGTCAACGAGGTCCGCAACCTCAGCTCCGGTGCGGTGACGGCCGGCACGGCGCTCGCCTACCCGGCCAGCGGCGACGCCAGCTCGGGCGTGAACCCGAACGTCGTCGCGATCGGCTACACCAACAACGTGCCCGGCGCGGCGTCGACGACGCTGTACGGCATCGACTCGGGCACCGACAAGCTGGTCCGCGTCGGCTCGGTCGGTGGCTCGCCGTCCAACGCCGGCACCGGCGTGCTCACGACCGTCGGCGCGCTCGGGGTCAACACCACCGACCTCGCGCACCTCGACCTCGACCCGCACGGCGACCTGGCGTTCGCCTCGCTCACCGCGCCGGCCGGCACCACCTCCCAGCTCTACCGGGTCAACCTCACGAGCGGAGCGGCCGGCCTGATCGGGACCATTCCCGGCGGCAGCACCATCACCGGCCTGGCCGTCGCGCCCCTGGCGACGCTGGTCGTCGCGCCCGCGACGCTGACTCCGGTCAGCGGTACGGCGACCACGGTCACCGTGACCGCCAAGGGCGCCAACAACCAGACCGACACGGCGTACACCGCCAAGCCGGTGCTGACCTCGACGGACACGCACTTCACCCCTGGCACGTGTGCCGCGGCGGTGAACGGTGTGGCCACCTGCACGGGCGTGGTGTTCGGCGACCTCGGCCAGAAGATCCTCACCGCGACCGCTGCCGGCGCCACGGGCAACGTGACCGTCAACGTCCAGCCCACCGGCCTGGCCTTCACGACCGCACCGGCCGGTGCGAGCCGGAACACGCCGACCACGTACGTCACCGCGCCGGTCGCCGGTGTGAGCGGCGCCTCCCTGGCCGGCTACAGCGCCACCCAGACCATGACCGTGTCCGGCGGCGACGCGACACCGCAGACGATCACCCAGCCCTGTGCCGGGCCGACCTGCGCGTTCACCACCCAGTTCCCGAGCGGTGGCAGCCGGACGATCGGGGTCACCGACACCTCGACGCCCGCGCGCAGTGCCACGGCGAACACGGCCATCAAGAAGGCCACGACCGTGACCATCAAGGTCGCGAAGATCGTGTACTCGGACGAGGTCTCCGAGGTCAGCGGCCGGCTCCTCGCCGAGGGTGCTCCGCTGCCCGCGAACACGCTGGTCAACATCTCCTACCGCTTCGTCGACAAGCCGAACTTCGTCCTCCTCGGCCAGGACACCACGGACGCCAACGGCGTGTTCACCCTGACCCGGATCGTGAAGTGGAGCCTGATCTGGAAGGTCGACTTCCTCGGCTCGAACACCGCTGAGCCGTCGACATCAGCCGTGGGGCAGGCGGTGCGCACGCGCATCCGCGTCGACCACGCGAGCTTCATCCGTGGGGTGCTGCACTTCGACGGGTTCACGTTCCCCGCACACCCGGGTGCCATGGTCGCGCTGTACCTGCGCCGGGCCGACGGCAGCTACCTGTACTTCGGCTCGCCGACCCGACTGAACGCGCAGAGTGGCTTCAGCATCAACCGTCGACTCGGGCCGGGCCGCTACAACATCCTCATCCACATCGGGGACACGAAGGCCAACCTCAACGGCAACTCGGTGACCTTCCCGCTCACCGTCCGGTAGCGCTTCAGTTCAAACGGCTGCGCGCGTGCCGCGCGGCCCGGCGTACGGCGGCGGCGACGTCGTCGTCCGTGCCCTCGGCAGCGGCGTAGGCGTCCAGCTGCGCGGCGCCGCCGGCGTAGTCGCCGAGGCGCACCAGCAGCGCGCCGTGCTCGCGCCGCAGGGCGTCGTCATGCCCCGGCACCAGCATCGACAGCTCGACTGCCCACAGCTCGGTGCGCGTGCGGCCGCGCTCGGCGGCGTGGCGGCGGATGTTCGCGAGCACGCGCAGCAACGTCCGGTCGACCGGCCAGGGCCGCAGGTCCGACCCGTCGAGCTCGGCGTCGCTCATCACGCGCCCGCCCCCGAACGGGTCCAGCACGACCGGGCCGCCGGGGCCGTCGACCCGGACGACGAAGTGCCCGGGCAGACCGACCCCGGACACTTGTACGCCGAGCCGCCGGCCGACCTCCACGTAGACGACGGAGAGCAGGATCGGCAGCCCCCGGCGGCGCTGCAGGACGTCCGGCAGCAGCGACGAGCGCAGGTCGGCGTAGTCCTCGGGCGTGCCGCCGAACCCCTCGGTGGCGCCCAGCGCCCGGCCGAGGCTGCTCGCGGCCTCCGCCGCAGACCCGGCGCCCGATACGGCGCCGGCAACGCGTTCGGCGAGCTCGTCCAGAGCGGTGAGGCCGGCTTCGACCGCGGTGCGCGGGTCGGCCTCCTGGGCCACCAGCAGGCAGCAACGGGCCAGGTCCGGCTCGCTCGCTGCGAGCTCGCGCGCCAGCTCCGCGCGCGTCTCGCTGGTCACCGGCTCGGCGCCGGCGGAACGAGCTTGCCGGCCACCACCGTGTCCTCGGTCACGCAGATCTCCCGGCCGTCGCGGACGCGCACCACGAGCTCCCCGTCGGTCCAGGAGAGCAGGTCGCCGACCACGTCCCCGAGACCCTCGCGACCGTCGGTGAGGCGCCGTCGGAGGACCACCCGGCGACCCACGTCGGCAGGCGTCAGGGACATCCGGTACATCCCGGGCGCCGTACCGTCATCCTGGTTGGGCACGCTGGGTCCGATGTGGTGTGATGAACGCGCGACGACGGCCTGATCCTAGGCTCGTCTGCGCGGGGGGTTGGGTACGCTGCACAGGCCACTTTCGTCAGGGAGGACCCTTACGTGACCTACACGATCGCTGAGCCTTGCGTCGACGTTAAGGACAAGGCCTGCATCGAGGAGTGCCCGGTCGACTGCATCTACGAGGGCGTCCGGTCCCTCTACATCCACCCCGACGAGTGCGTGGACTGCGGTGCCTGTGAGCCGGTGTGCCCGGTGGAGGCCATCTTCTACGAGGACGACGTCCCGGCGATCTGGAAGGCCTACACGAAGGACAACGCGGACTTCTTCAAGGACCTCGGCTCGCCCGGCGGTGCCTCGAAGGTCGGCGCCCAGACGTTCGACGGCCCGCTCGTCGTCAGCCTGCCTCCCGCGTAGCCCCTGAACGCCTAGCCTTTGCGCGTCGCGAGCCTCCCCGACTTCCCCTGGGACGCCCTCGCGCCGTACGCCGCCACGGCGGCCGCTCACCCGGACGGTCTTGTCGACCTCTCCGTCGGCACGCCCACCGACCCCACTCCTGACCTGATCCGCGCGGCGCTCGCCGCCGCGAGCGACGCACCGGGCTACCCGACCGCGCGCGGCACGGACGCGCTGCGGGCCGCCGCGAGCAACTGGATGTCCCGCCGCCTCGGCGTCGACTGCCCGCCCGAGCTGGTGCTGCCCACGGTCGGCAGCAAGGAGATCGTGGCGATGCTGCCGACGCTGCTCGGCCTCACCGGCCGTGTGCTGCTCCCCGACCTCGCGTACCCGACGTACGAGGTCGGCGCCCTGCTGGCCGGCTGTGAGCCGGTCCGGGTCCCGATGCGCGACGGGTTGCTCGACCTCACCGCCGTCGACGGCGCCGGTGCGGAGCTGCTCTGGGTGAACTACCCGGCCAACCCGCATGGCCGGGTGGCTCCCGCAGGACACCTGGCCGAGGTCGTCACCTGGGGCCGGGAGCACGGCGTGCTCGTGGCCAGCGACGAGTGCTACGTCGAGCTCGGCTGGACGCGGCCGGCGTCGTCGGCGCTGGCGACCGGGCCGGCCGGCGTACTGGCCGTGCACTCGCTGTCGAAGCGGTCCAACCTGGCCGGCTACCGGGCCGGCTTCGTCGCCGGCGACGCCGACGTCGTCGCTCGGCTGCACGAGCTGCGCCGTCATGCCGGGCTGCTCGTGCCCGGCCCGGTGCAGGCCGCCATGGCCGCGGCGCTCGACGACGACGACCACGTCACGGAGCAGCGCGCCCGGTACGCCGAGCGGCGCGAGCTGCTGCGGCAGGGACTGGAGGCGGCGGGCTTCCGCATCGACCACTCCGAGGGCGGGCTCTACCTGTGGGCCACCCGCGACGGCCTCGACTGCTGGGGTGCGGTCACCGCCCTCGCCGACCTCGGCATCCTGGTCGCGCCGGGCAGCTTCTACGGGCCGGCCGGGGATGAGCACGTACGGTGTGCCCTCACCGCGCCGACCGAGCGGGTCGCCGCGGCAGCCACCCGCCTGGAGAAGGGGACATGGTGACGCTGGAAGCCGACGTCGCGGAGCTGTGGGAGCGGCGCACGGAGCTCGCCGAGGGTGACGCCGACGCGTTGCGCGTCGTCACCCAGGTCATCGACGCCCTCGACGACGGCTCGGTGCGCGTCGCCGAGGTGGTCGACGGCCCGGACGGCCTGGGTGCCGTGGTCGTCCACCAGTGGGCCAAGCAGGCGATCCTGCTGTCCTTCAAGCTGCTGGGACTCGAGGACTACGACAGCGGCGCGTTCCACTACCGCGACCGCATCCCGCTGAAGAAGAACTTCGGTGGCGCGCGGGTCGTGCCGGGCGCGGTGGTCCGCTGGGGGTCCTACGTCGGACCCGGCGCGGTGCTCATGCCGAGCTTCGTGAACATCGGTGGCTACGTCGGCGAGGGCACCATGGTCGACACCTGGGCGACCGTCGGCTCGTGCGCGCAGATCGGCAAGCGCGTGCATCTCAGCGGCGGGGTGGGCATCGGCGGTGTGCTCGAGCCACCGCAGGCCGCGCCGGTCGTCATCGAGGACGACGCGTTCGTCGGCTCGCGCTCGATCATCGTCAACGGTGCGCGGGTCGGCCGCGGCGCCGTACTCGGCGCCGGCGTGATCCTCACCGACACGACAAGGGTCTTCGACACGCAGACCGGCGACGAGCTGGCGCGCGGCGTGGTGCCGGCCGGCGCCGTCGTGGTCGGCGGGACGAAGACCAAGACGTTCCCGGGCGGCGACTTCGGCATGCCCTGCGTGCTCGTGCTGCGCACGCTCCCCGAAGGCCAGGCCCACGACAAGATCGAGCTCAACGCCCTGTTGCGCGAGCACGGCGTCGCCCAGTGATCGACGTCACGACCCCGGCCGGCGAGCTCGTCGCCGCGCTGGTCGACGTGCCGTCGGTGAGCGGCAGCGAGGGCCGCCTGGCCAACTCGGTCGAGGTCGCCCTGCGCGCGGTCGGCGGGCTCGACGTCGTCCGTGACGGTGACGCAGTCGTCGCGCGGACGTCGTTGGGCCGGCCGCAGCGCGTGCTGCTCGGGGGGCATCTCGACACGGTGCCGATCGCGGGCAACCTGCCGTCCCGCCGCGACGGCGACGTCCTGCACGGCTGCGGCAGCTCCGACATGAAGAGCGCGCTCGCCGTCATGCTCCGGCTGGCCGGGGACCTGACCTCGCCGCGGCACGACCTGACCTTCGTCTTCTACGACAACGAGGAGGTGGAGGCGGAGCGCAACGGTCTCGGCCGGCTGGCCGCGGGCAAGCCGGAGCTGCTCGCGGCCGATCTCGCGATCCTCATGGAGCCGACCAGTGGCCAGGTCGAGGCCGGCTGCCAGGGCACGTTGCGCGTGACCGTGACCGTCCCGGGCCACCGTGCGCACTCGGCGCGCTCGTGGCTGGGCGACAACGCCATCCACGGCGCGGCGCCGCTGCTGGCCACGCTGGCGGCGTACCAGCCGCGGCGCGTCGTCGTCGAGGGCTGCGAGTACCGCGAGGGGCTGTCCGCGGTCGGCATCGCCGGGGGTGTCGCGGGCAACGTCATCCCCGACGCGTGCGTCGTCACCGTGAACCACCGTTTCGCGCCGGACCGCACCGAGGCCGAGGCGCTGGCGCACGTCCGCGACGTGCTGGCGCCGTACGACGTGTCGCTGGCCGACTCGGCGCCGGGCGCCCGGCCCGGGCTCGACCAGCCGCT
>CAZYXZ010000082.1:0-13661 GCA_964651395.1 uncultured Frankiaceae bacterium | reverse complement strand
CGCACCATCCAGCGGGAGATCGAGGACGCGCTGTCCGAGAAGATCCTGTGGAAGGAGCTCGCCCCCGGCCAGATCGTCGTCGTCGACGTCGAGGGCGAGGGCGACGAGGCGAAGTTCACCTTCCGCGGCGAGGCGAAGCCGGAGGCGACTCCGGACGCCCCGCCGGTCGACCTGGCCGGCGCCGGATCGGGCACCGCCACGGAGTAGCAAGGACCTGACAGGGATTGGCCTCGGAAGGCAACTTCCGGGGCCACATCTCTGTCAGGGTGGATGTGACGACGTACGCGGCCGAGCTCGGCCGGCCCGAGGAGGCGACGCGGCCCATGCCGGGTGACGCCGACGCGCGGCTGGCGGCCATCTTCGACGCCCAGTACGCCGGGCTGTGCCGGCTGGCCGGCCTGATCCTCGGCGACGACCACCGCGCCGAGGAGGTCGTCATGGAGGCCTTCCTGCGGACCTACGTCTCGTGGCGCCGGATCCGCGAGCCGGAGAAGGCGGAGGCCTATCTGCGTCGCGCGGTCGTGAACCTGGCTCGCACGTCGGCCACCCGCCGCGGGACCGAGCGCCGGGCCAACGCCAGGCTGCACGCGTCCGAGAGCACCGCCGTGTTTCCGGCCGCCGACAGTGGCGTCGACGCAGACCCCGTGCTCCGCGCGGTGCGCGAGCTACCGGCCGGCCAGCGCGCGGCCGTGGTGCTCCGCTACTACGCCGACCTGCCGGAGACGGAGGTGGCGCAGCTACTCGGCTGTGCCGTCGGCACGGTGAAGTCCCAGCTCTCGAAGGCGCGAGCCACCCTGTCCCGCCTGCTGTCCACCACTGAGGAAGCCTGATGACCGAGCCTCTCGACCCGATGGAGCGACGCCTGTCCGAGGCGCTGCACGGGCGCCGTCCCGACGTCACGCCCGACGTCGTCGGCGCCCGGGCGGTCTTCCTGGAGCGGCGCCGTCGCCGCGAGCGCAAGCGCAAGCTCCTGGCGCTGGCCGCGAGCGGCTCCACCGCGCTGACCATCACGCTGGTCGCGATGCTGCTCAACTTCGGCGGGGGCGGCACCCCGAAGGACTCGCTCGGCATAGCGGCCGGCGACCAGACCACGCACGAAGCCGACCTCGGCAGTGCCTCGCCGGTGCCCATGCCGAACGTCTCGCTCCCCGCGGGAACCGTCGCGGGACCGATGCGGACGGTGGAGGCCTCACCGGGGCCGGACGGGTCGCCGGCCGACCGGTGTGAAGGGTGCTTCTACCCAGTGCCCAGCCCCCATCCGAGCGGGTCCGCAGGGTACGCGTCGGCCAGTCCGGGTGCGGTCGTCTCGTCGAGCCCGCAGCCGGAGCCGTCGAGTCCGCCTACCGCCGCGTCGTCTTGTTCCAAGGCCAAGGAGGTCCGCGCGGGCGACTCCGCCGACTGCTACGTGCTGCGCCTCGGCGAGACGCTCACGGTGAGCTACGACGAGTCGTACTGGTCCAACCCCGAGTCGAGCGACGAGCAGGTGCTCAGGACGGGTGAGACCACGCACGTCCAGTGCGTCCGCGCCCCCTGCTACGGGCAGATGACCGACTTCACCGGCAACGGTGTCGGCAAGGCGACCGTGTCGGCGTACGGCGACCCCTGCAAGAACAACCCGCCGGACCAGCCGATGTGCGGCGCACCGGTCCAGCTCTGGGAGATCACGGTCCACGTCGTCAGGTAGGGAGCCGGAACCGTCGACCGACGGGCTCGACCAGACCGTCGTTCACCAGGCCGTCGAGCGCACGCGACCGCTGCGCGGCGTCCGGCCAGGCGTCGTCCAGCCGGCTCGCCGGCACCGGCCGCGTGGAGTCGCGCAGCACCGCGAGCAGGGCACCGCGCGCCTGCCGGTCCGTTCCCTCGTAGCGCTGCGACCGTCGGGTCGGTCCGTCGTACGCCGGACGGCCGGCTCGTTGCCATGCGCACAGCGCGAGCACCGGGCACGCGTCGCAGCGCGGTGCGCGCGCCGTGCAGACCAGCGCGCCGAGCTCCATCGTCGCAACGCCCAGGCGCGCTGCGACGGCCGCGTCGTCCGGCAACAGAGTCTCCGCGAGCGCATGGTCGCGCGCGGCGGCCGGCGCGCCGGCTTCGGCCTGGCCGAGCACCGCGCGCGCGTGCACGCGGCGCACGTTCGTGTCGACGACGGCATGCCGCTGCGCGAAAGCGAAAGACGCCACCGCACGGGCTGTGTAGGTGCCGACTCCGGGCAGGGCGAGAAGCGCCGCGAGCTCCCGAGGCACCTCGCCGCCGTGCTGCGCGACGATCGAACGCGCCGCGTCGTGCAACCGGAGTGCGCGGCGCGGGTAGCCCAGCCGACCCCAGGCGCGCACCGCGTCGCCGGGCTCGGCGGCAGCCATCGACGCGGGTGTCGGCCAGCGACGCAACCAGGCGTCGTACGCCGGCAGCACCCGCGCGACCGGGGTCTGCTGCAGCATGACCTCGCTGACCAGAATCGCCCACGGATCCGTCGTACGGCGCCACGGCAGGTCGCGCGCGTTGGCGTCGTACCAGGTGAGGACCGCGTCGGCGAAGCCGTGCATGCCGCGCATCGTAGGCAGCCACTAGCATCCGATCATGGACCCAGACGCCGTCCTCCATCCGCGCGGCCCGGAGCCTCCGGGCGTGTACTGGCGGCGGCGGGCGGTTGCCGTCGGGCTCGTCGTGGTGGTCCTCTTCGTCCTCTCCCGCGCCTGCGGCTCCGACGGCGACCCGTCGACGCTGTCGACGGGCGGCAGTCCGACGCCCACGGTCACGACGGACCCCTCGCCCTCAGCAACGGGCCAGCCGACCGGCCAGCCCACGGTCCAGGCCAGCGGAACCTCGTCCGCTGCTGTGGGGGACTGCCCGGACAGCGCCATCAAGGTCGAGGCCGTCGCGTCCGAGCGCGTCTACGCGGCCGAGGTAGAGCCGACGCTGACCATCAAGATCACCAACATCTCGGGTGCTCCGTGCCGGCGCGACATCGGCCCGGAGAACCGCGAGATCCTCGTCTACTCCGGGGCGGACCGGGTCTGGTCGAACCGTGACTGCAATCCGCAGACCGGCAAGCGCGACGTCACCTTGCTGAAGGCAGCGGAGACCAGGCAGTTCCGCCTGAACTGGAGCCGAACCAGGTCGGCCAAGGGTTGCCCGACGCCCCGCCCCAAGGTCGATCCGGGCACCTACCGCGTGTCGGCACGCCTGGGCACCATCACCGTGCAGGGAGACGTCTTCAGCCTTCGCTGAACAGCAGGGGAGCCGTGGCGCTACGGTCTAGACCCCTCGTGCGCTGACCCCTAGGCGGTGAGCAGTTGGACATGGCGTCGGGTCCGGACCTCAACGGCTCCGCCGTGCCCGTCGTCATCGCCGAGGACTCCTTCGCCCAGCGGCGCTATCTCCGAGCCGTGCTGGAGGCGGGCACCGAGTTCACCGTCGTGGGCGAGGCGCGCAACGGTCGCGAGGCGGTGGCCGTCGTCGAACGGCTCGGTCCCGCCGCCCTCCTGCTCGACCTCGAGCTGCCCGGCATGCGTGGCCTGGAGGTCATCGAGCGGATCATGGCCATCCGCCCTACTCCCATCGTCGTGTACTCCGAAGACGACACCGAGCACGGTGCGCAGGCCATGGACGCGCTCTCCGCGGGCGCCGTCGACGTGGTCCCGAAGCCGCAGCTCGACAGCGAGGCGGCGGCCGCCGCGTCGTACGCCGCCGAGCTGCGCCGCCGGCTCAAGGTGGCCTCCCGGATCAAGGTGATCACCCACCCGCGGGCCCGCCTCCGGCCCGGTGGAGCGGCGATGGGTCGTGTCATCTCGCCGCGCGCGGCCGCGGCCCGGACGGCCGCGGCGGCTCGGGCCGCGATGCCGCGCCCGTCCCGCGGCAAGGACCGCGCGGCACTGACGCGGACGTCGCACACGGAGCTCGTGGCGATCGGCGCGTCCACCGGCGGTCCGCAGGCGCTCGCGTCGCTCCTGCCCGCGCTTCCCGCCGACTTCGCCCCGGCGGTCCTGGTCGTCCAGCACATGGCCGACGGCTTCATCCCCGGTCTCGTGGCCTGGCTCGACGGCCTGTGCTCACTGCCCGTGGTGATGGGCCAGACCGGCCGTCGGCTCGCGCCGGGCACGGTCACGATCGCGCCGAGCGGGCTGAACCTGCTCGTCCTCGACAACCTCAAGGTGGTCTGCGAGAAGGCCCCGGCCCGCCAGTTCCACGTGCCGGGCGTCGACGCCGCGTTTCTGTCCGTGGCGGAGCACGTCGGACCGACGGCCATCGGCGTGATCCTCACCGGAATGGGCCGTGACGGCGCGACCGGACTCAAGGCGATGCGCGACGCCGGAGCCACCACTCTCGGCCAGGACGAGGCCAGCTCAGCCGTGTACGGGATGCCGCAGGCCGCCTTCGCGGCCGGCGCCGTCGAGCACCAGATGCCGCTCGCCGACATCGCCCCGTCACTGCTGTCCCTGGTGGAGGAGGCCGACGGATGAGCGGCCGGCTCTCCGAGGTCGACTTCGTCAAGGTGCGGGACCTGCTCTCCGCGAAGGCGGGTCTCGTCTTCGACGAGAGCCGGCGTGACTCACTCGGCTACAGCCTGCGTGAGCGCATGACGGCCTGCGGCGCCCACAGCGTCGACCAGTACCTGCTCATCGTCGGCTCACCGGACGGGCACACGGAGCTGCAGGCGCTGCTCAACGAGGTGACCATCCAGGAGACGCACTTCTTCCGGAACCCTCCACAGTTCCGCGCGCTCCGTAAGCACGTCCTGCCGCAGCTGATCAAGCAGGCGCTGCACGCCGACCGGAAGCTGCGCATCTGGAGCGCGGGCTGTTCGACCGGCGAGGAGCCGTACAGCGTCGCGATGCTGATCCGCGAGCTGTTGCCGCTGACCGACGCGTGGGACATCCGCATCGTCGGCTCCGACATCTCGACGCGGGCTCTGGAGTCGGCCCGAGTCGGCCGCTACACCGAGCGGGCGCTGGCCGTCGCGGACGAGGCCGATGTCAGCCGTTGGTTCGCGGAGGACGGCGGCGCGTTCGTCGTCCGGCCCGAGGTACGCCAGCTGGTCGAGTTCCGGCACCACAACCTGGTGACCGACCCACCACCGTTCGAGCCGGACGAGCGGGTCGACCTGATCCTCTGCCGCAACGTGACCATCTACTTCGGCCGCGAGACCACGCGCGCGCTGATGATCCGCTTCCACGACCTGCTCGCCGATGGCGGTTATCTGTTCCTCGGCCACTCCGAGACGCTGTGGCACCTCAACGACCGGTTCCGCCTGGTCACCCTGGGCGACGCGTTCGTCTACCGCCGGGACAGCCTCGAGGAGCTCGTCCAGGGGGAGCGGCGCGCGATCCTTCCCGACCGGCGTACCGGCGGCACCCTCCCGCCCGAGCTGCCGGACCGCCGGTCGCACCGCCCGGACCGGCGCAGTGCGTGGGAGCTGCTCACCTCTCCCATCTCCGAGCTCGGCAAGCCCAGGGAGCGGGAGAAGGAGGCCCCGCTGGAGCCGACGCCGCTGGAGGTCGCGGCGGCCGCGAGCCCGGCACCCGCCGCCTCCCCCGCCGCGGTGGAGGCCGCCGCCACCGAGCAGGGCATCGACGGCGTCCGCGCCGCGCTGCGCCTGGGTCGCTACGAGGCGGCGGTGGAGCTCGCGACGCAGGAGGTGCGCGTCGACCCGCTCCGCCCCGAGGCGCACTACCTGGGCGGCCTGGCCCTGGCCAACCTCGGTCGTGACGCCGAGGCACTCGTCGAGCTGCGCAAGGCGGTCTACCTCGACCCGAACGCCGGATTCGCCCATTTCCTGCTCGCCGGCGCCATGTCCAGGCTCGGAGACGTCGACGGAGCGGCCCGCTCCTACCGTGCGGCTGCGGACGCGTTGGCCCGCGGCGGGGACAACGCGAGGGACCTGGAGCTCGAAGGACGGCAGGTCAGTGAGATCATCGAGCTCTGCCGGCAGCTGGGCGCCGGCCGAGCGAGGGGGCGGGCGTGAGCGACTACGTCACGTTCCAGCTGGACGGGCGGTCGTACGCCACGCGCATCGACGAGGTGCGTGAGGTGGTCCGCCTGGGCGAGCTGGTCCGGCTGCCCGGCATGGACCATCCGCTCGCCGGCGTCCTGGACCTACGCGGGGTGTCCCTGCCCGTGCTCGACATTCGTGACCCACCGGGCGGTCACGGTGACGTACTCGTGCTCTCGGCGGACGGCACCGACTTCGGTTTCGTCTGCGACGCGGTGGTCGCCGTCGTGGACACGTCGGCGCTGACGCCGGAGGAGTCCGAGATCGCCCAGCGCGGCGTGCTGCCGCAGTACGTGGACACCGTGCTGCGTGGTGCGGACGGCAACGCCGTCTTCCTGGTCGACGTCCGCCGCATGGCCGGCGACGACACCGCCGAGCTCGTGCGCAACGTCACGGGAGTGACCGCGTCCTAACTGGTATGCGCGCAGGGGCGAGCCGACCGGCCAGCGAAGTCAGTGCCATGTCCCGCGCCGGTCTGTTGCTGCGTCTGTCCGTTTCGGCCGCGCTCGTCCTGGTCGGCCTGGGCACGACCGGCGCGACCTCCGCCCCGGTCGAGCCCGCGTCGTACGTCGACCCGATGATCGGGACGGCCGGGTCCGGTTTCATGGTGCCGGGCGCGACGACACCGTTCGGCATGGTGCAGGTGTCACCGGACACCGAGGGGCAGCTCAGCCCGTTCGCCTACACGGGCTACCAGTTCCACGACGCGACCATCCGCGGGTTCTCCGTGCTCCATGAGAGCGGCCCGGGCGTGCACATGGGCGGCGACCTCCCGTTCATGCCGGTCGTCGGCCCGGTGCTGAGCACCGACCCGCTGCAGTACATGGTCCCGTTCAGCCACGCGGCCGAGTCCGCGACCGCGGGCGCCTACTCGGTGACGTTGGCCAACGGGGTGCAGGTCGACCTGGCGGCCACGCCGCGGGTCGGGCTCGAGCGGTTCGCGTTCCCGGGCCTGGGCGCGGGCAGTGTCATCGCCGCCGCCGGACGGTCCAACTCGGGGACGCACCCGGCCACCGTCGCCGTGGTCGGCGAGGACCGGCTCGAGGGGTCGATGACCGACCCGAACTTCGGCGGCGGGTTCACCGTTCACTTCTCCGTCCGGTTCTCGCGCGCGTTCGACAGCTTCAGCACCTACGTGGGCGGGACGCAGAAGGCGGGCGAGCGCAAGGCCAGCGGCGAGGACGCGGGTGCGGTTCTCGGCTTCCCGGCCGGCGACCCGGTCACGTTGTCGGTGGGCGTCTCATTCGTCGACCTCGCCGGGGCTCGCGCGGCCATCGCGCGCGAGGCACCCAAGGGCGACGTCGCAGCGGCCCAGGCCGCGGCGTGGAAGGCGTGGAACGACGTCCTCGGCCGCGTCGTCGTCACCGGCGGGTCGCTGCCGGACCTGCGCACCTTCTACACGGCGCTCTACCACGCATCGCTGCACCCCAACGTCTTCAGCGACGTCGACGGCCGTTACCGCGGCCAGGACAAGCGCGTGCACCGCACGAAGCACGTGGAGTACGCGAACTTCTCGCTGTGGGACACCGCGCGTGGCCAGAACGCGCTGCTCGCGCTGCTGCATCCCGACCGCTACCGCGACATGGCTCGTTCGCTCTACAACGAGTACGCCCAGTCCGGGAAGCTGCCGAAGTGGTCCCTCTGGAACACCGCGCCGAACTACATGAACGGCGATCCGGCGATCCAGTTCTTCGCCGAGGGCGCGTGCCGCGGACTCTTCGGGGCGAAGGACCTGGCCGCCTACTACGCCGCGATGCGCAAGCTCGCGTTCGAGCAGCGCAACCCCGAGTACCTGACGCAGGGCTGGCTCGCGCTGGAGACGGCGAGCACGGCGGTCAGCGACACCCTCGAGAACGCCGACGCCGACTTCGCGCTCGCCCTCGTGGCCGACCGGCTCGGCCGTAGGGCCGATGCCGCGACCTTGCTGCGCCGCTCCGCGGCCTGGAAGCACCTGCTGGATCCCGAGACCAAGTTCCTGCGGCCCCGGCACAAGGACGGCAGCTGGCTGACGCCGTTCGACCCCCAGAGCGACGTCGGCTACAAGGAGGGGACGGCCTGGCAGTACCTCTGGCTGGTCCCGCACGACATCGCCGGGCTGGCCGCCGCGCAGGGCGGCGCCGCGCCGACCATCAAGCGGCTCGACCAGTTCTTCAGCGAGCCGGTGACCGGCCTGGTGACCGCACCGGTCATCCCGGCCGTCCAGAGCGGCCGTACCGTGTTCGGCATCGTCTACCAGGGCGACCAGTACGTCCCCGGCAACGAGCACGACCTGCAGGCGCCCTACCTGTACAACTGGGTGGGCGCGCCGGCGCAGACCCAGGGGGTCCTGGCCAGCGAACGGTCCCTGTTCAACCCGACACCGCTCGGCCTGCCCGGCAACGACGATCTCGGCTCGCTGTCCGCCTGGTACATCTGGTCGGCGCTGGGGGCGTACCCGACGGTGCAGGGCTCACCGATCACCGCGATCGGCACACCGCTGTTCCCGCACGTCGAGCTCAGGCTTCCCGGCGGTGCGATGACCATCGACGCGCCCGGCGCATCGTCGGTCGCACGCTACGTCGAAGGGGTCACGGTCGACGGCCGCGCCCACGACCGCAGCTGGTTCGACCGGAGCGCCTGGGCCCCAGGACGGCGGATCGCCTTCACGATGTCCAACACACCCACCACCTGGGCAGCCGGTTCCCAGCCGCCGTCCGCCTCGACCAGCAGCCTCGGCGCCTTCGGCTGCCGGTGACGACGAAAGGGACGACTGAGTGAAGCGCCTCCTGCTGGCCGTCGCGGTGCTCGCGCTGGGAGCCCCGTTGGTCTCGTTGAACAGCCCGGCTGGTGCGGCACCGTGGGTCGGACTGCGGGCGGGCGTCGCGGCCGTCGACATGAGCTGGCACACCGGCGCCTCGTCCGGGCAGTACTCCGACGCGGCCTCGATCGAGTCCGAGTGGGATCCGAACCTCCAGCACATCACCAAGAGCGCGGCGTACGGCGTGCACTCACGCTTGTCGACGCGAGCCCTCGTCGTCGAGGGCAGCGACGGCACGCGCATCGCCATGGTGAAGGTCGACAACTACCTCGCGCAGGACTACCTCCAGCGCCGTGTGGGGCAACTGCTCGAGGCGGCCGGCACGAGCGGCATCAGCTACGACCGGCTCATGGTCTCGGCCACGCACGACCACTCGTCCCCGTACTACTCGACTCCGTCGTACGGCGTATGGCTGTTCCAGGACGTCATGGACCTGCGCATGTTCGAGTACCAGGCCCGCCAGATCGCCGCCGCCGTCGAGCAGGCCGCCAAGGCGCTTCGCCCCGCGCGGATGGGCGCGACGACCGTGACGTTCACGGCCATGCAGTCCAACATCGTCGGTCCCACGCTCGGCGACGACGGCAGCCCGGCCGGCTATCCCCGCGACGTCAACGACCACGGCCTGGTGGTCATGCGCTTCGACGACATGACCGACCCGGCGCACCCGAAGCCGTACGCGACGTGGATGAACTACGCCGAGCACCCCGAGGAGCTCGACGGCTATGACCTGATCACCGCCGACTTCCTGGCCGCCCTCGAGCGCCATGTCGAGCGCGAGACCGGATCGACGTTGGTCTTCACCCAGGGCAGCGTCGGGTCGGCCGAGGGCCCGTACGAGGGTCACTTCCCACAGGGGTTGATCACGCTCCTGGAGGATGGGACCTACAAGGCGTACGCGCACGCCGGCTACGCGCAGATGGAGCGCGGCGCCCGGCTCATGGCGGATGCGGTGAGGACCGGGTTCGGCCTGATCGGCGCCGGTAAGGCCCAGGTCAACTGGGTCACCGACGTGCCGGTGCGGATGATGACGTTCTTCACGCCCGGCCCCGTCTCGCACCCGTATCCGGGTGTCTCCAACTGCCGCACCGAGACCACACTCGACGGGACCCCCGGTGTGCCGATCCTCGGCCTGCCGGACTGCTTCCGCGACATCCCGGGCACCGACGCGTTCAGCCCGCTCTACGACAACCTCGTCGGCCTCGGCATCCCGCTGCCGGCGAACTACGACGCGACGACCTTCGCGGGGGTCGAGGAGAACCTCCGGATCAAGCTGCAGGCGGTGCGCATCGGCGAGGTGCTGCTCGTGTCGTGCTCGTGCGAGGCCCAGTCCGACCTGATCCTCAATCTCGAGTCCCGCACCGACAAGACGCAGGGCAACATCTTCGACGGCTACGACTACGCCCCCACCTGCAAGGCCAAGCCGGACGGCGACTACGACTGCGCGGACCCGCGTGACTTCTTCAAGAAGAAGCGGATCGACGTGACGAAGGCGGCGTACGACCGCATGGTCGCGCAGGTGCACAACGACGCTGCCGGATGGGACGACCCGTCATATGCGCTGCAAGCCAACTCCGAACCGGCCGACCCGGCGGAGATCAAGGGCAACTTCACCAAGTCCGAGCTACCGGCGGACCTCGGCTACACGCTGCCGGTCGGCCTCGGGCACACGGGCGACTACGTGGGCTACACGGTGTCCTACCGGGAGTTCATGAACCGCGACCACTACCGCAAGGCGCTCACGTCCTACGGCCCGCACACCGCGGACTTCATGAACACCCGGCTGATGCGCATGGCTGCCTTCCTCAAGGGCGGCCCGGAGCCCGAGCCGGAGCCGATGGACCCGCTCGGCATCGCCGACGAGGCGCGCCAAGTGGCCGCGTCGGAGGCGCTCGGCCTCCTGAGCAACTACTACTACGAGGGCTGGGCGGCGATCCAGACCGACGACGTCGGCCCGGTCGAGCCGCTCGTGCAGCCGAAGAACGTGAAGCGCTTCGACGCGGCCGCGTTCTCCTGGCGGGGCGGTGGCAACTACACCGACAACCCCACCGCCCGGGTCGAGCGCCTGGTCGGCGGCAAGTGGACGGCGTACGGCGACATGACGGGTGAGGTGCAGACGTTCCTCACCCTGCCGGCCCCCATCGAGACCATCATCGCCGCGCGCACCGGTCCGGTGGAGTGGGTGTGGACCGCGGCGTTCGAGGCGTTCGACGCACATCCGCGCTCCGTGCTGCCGGGCGGCCAGGTGCCCAACGGCACGTACCGGTTCGTCGTGGACGGGCACTCGCACCAGAACGGCGGCGTGGTCCCGTACCACCTGGAGTCGCAGCCGTTCACCGTCTCGCCCTGGGACGGGCTGGCCGTCGGCAACCCCGAGCTGGAGCCCGGCGGCGCGGTGTCGGTGACCGTGCCGCAGGTCACGTACCCGCGCACGTACACGCCCGTCGCGTCGAACAAGCTGATCCGCGACGACGGCCGCGGGCAGCCGATCTGCCACACCTGCACGTTCCGGCCCTGGGCCTCCACCGCGAGCCTGTCCCGGGTCGACGTGTCGGTGGTCCGGGACGGCAAGGTGGTCCGGGTGCTGCCGACGACTTTCCGCAACGGCGGCTGGTACGCCGACACGCGCCTCGCGCCCGGCGAGGTGGCGTTCGTGCGGGCCGGCGGTGTCCGTGACGCATTCGGGGAGTTCAACGGCAAGCCGAGCACGGCAGTCGACTCGACCGGGAAGCAGTTGCCGGCGCCGCGGGTCGCGGCCGGCGGCCCCGACCCGGCGCCGTACGACGGCCCCCTCCCCGCCACCGGCGGACTGGGCGCAACTGGTCTCGCGCTGCTGACTCTGCTTGCCGCCGGCTGGATGTCGCGCCAAAGGCAACTGCGCAACTAAGAACAACCCCGTCAGCCGTCCGCGATCTTGGTGTCTCGGGGGTCAGTTCGCGATCTTGGTTGAGCACGAAGTCTTGGTGGTTGGGTGCACTGTCACACCAAGATCGCCGAGAAGATGCCCTTGACCTAGACGTAGCGCTCGAGGATCGACGACTCGGCGAGACGCGAGAGACCCTCTCGCACGGTCTTCGCGCGGGACTCGCCGACGCCTTCGACCGCCTGCAGGTCGTCGATGCTCGCGGCGAGCAGCTTCTGCAGGCCGCCGAAGTGGTCGACC
The DNA here is from genome assembly GCA_964651395.1 of uncultured Frankiaceae bacterium. Classification (GTDB taxonomy): domain Bacteria; phylum Actinomycetota; class Actinomycetes; order BP-191; family BP-191; genus CAZYXZ01. Next base: position 1,718 of record CAZYXZ010000082.1, on the reverse strand, counting down.
AGCCGGTCGACGACGAGGCGCGGCAGGCGCGGCACCTTCGCCAGCAGCCGGTAGCCGCGCGGCGACACCGCCGAGTCGAGCGCGTCGACACCGGCCGGAAAGCCGCTGACCTTGGCCAGCAGCGCCGGGTCGAGCATCTCCTCGGGCGTCAGCGCGTCGAGGTCGTCCAGCACCGCCTCGGCCTTGCGCGCCTTCTTGCCGGTCGGGATGTAGTCGCGCACGACCAGCTCGCGGTCGCTCTCGACCCCGGCCATCAGCTCCTCGAGCTGCAGACCCAGGAGGCGGCCGTCGCTGCCGAGCTCGACGACGTAGCCCTCGATCTCGCCGTTGATACGGCGGACCATCTCGATGCGCTGGATGACGGTGATGACGTCGCGCACCGTCACGAGGTCCTCGACCTCCAGGGCGCTGAGCGTGCCGCTCACCTCGTCGAGGCGCAGCTTGTAGCGCTCCAGGGTCGCGAGCGCCTGGTTGGCGCGGGAGAGGATCGCGCCGCCCTGGTCGAGGACGTGACGCCGGCCGCCGACGTACAACGCGATGATCTGCATCGACTGGCTGACCGAGATGACCGGGTATCCGGTCTGCTTCGCCACCCGCTCGGCGGTGCGGTGGCGCGTGCCGGACTCCTCGGTCGCGATCGTCGAGTCGGGGACGAGGTGGACCGCGGCCTTCAGCACGCGCGAGTGGTCGTCGGAGAGGACGATCGCGCCGTCCATCTTCGCCAGCTCGCGGAGCCGGGTCGCCGAGAAGTCGACGTCGAGCGAGAAGCCGCCGGTGCACAGCGAGTCGACGAGCTTGTCGTAGCCGAGCACGATCAGGCCGCCGGTGTTGCCGCGCAGGATGCGCTCGAGCCCGTCACGCAGCAGCGTGCCGGGGGCCACGGCGGCCAGGGTCGCCATGAGCAGGTCGTCGCGCTCGGGGGAAGCCACTGCGCTCCTCGACGGGGTCGGCGCCACTGCGGACAGGCGAGGCCGCGGTGACGCCTGGGAGTCTAGTGGCCATGGGGAGGCGTTCATCTAGGCAGATAGACGCACGAACCACCCAAAAGGTTGCGGTCAGGCGAGGACGATGGCCTCGTCGCGCCGCTGCAGCCGGGTGAGCGCGGCCAGTGCCTCACCGACGTTGCCGACCTCGATCGTGCGCAGCCCGGCCGGCGCGGTGCCCGCGTCCGGTGGCACGAGTGCGGTCGCGAAGCCCAGTCGGGCCGCTTCGGCCAGCCTGCGTGGGAGCCCGCTGACCCGGCGTACCTCCCCGGCCAGGCCGATCTCACCGACTGCGACGGCGGTCGGCGGCAGCGCGAGGTTGCGGGCCGAGCCGGCGATGGCCAGGGCGATCGCCAGGTCGGCGGCCGGCTCGCCGAGCCGGACCCCGCCGACGGTGGCGGCGTAGACCTCCCGGTCGTGCAGCCGGATAGCGCCGCGCTGCTCGAGCACGGCGAGCACCATGGCGATCCGAGCCGCGTCGAGGCCGCTTACTCCGCGTCGCGGTGTCGATGCCGACGCCTCCGGCGCGACAAGGGCTTGTAGCTCGACCAGTAGCGGCCGGCGGCCCTCGATCGCGACGGTGACGCAGGTCCCTGCCACCGGCTCGGTGCGATGTGACAGGAACAGCCCGGACGGGTCATCGACACCTTGGATCCCTCCGTCGGTCAGCTCGAAGCAGCCCACCTCGTCGGCGGGGCCGTAGCGGTTCTTCACGGCGCGGACCAGCCGCAGCGT
>CAZYXZ010000081.1:0-14029 GCA_964651395.1 uncultured Frankiaceae bacterium | reverse complement strand
CAGACCCGAGGCCTGCTCGGCCGGGACCGGCTGGCGGCCCTGCCGCGGGGCGCGGTCGTCGTCAACGCCGCGCGCGGCGGCATCGTCGACGAGACGGCACTCGTGGAGCTGCTCGACAGCGGCCATCTGGCCGGCGCCGGCCTCGACGTCTACGACACCGAGCCGCTGCCGGCCGGGGATCCGTTGCGGACGCACGAGCGGGTGGTGCTCTCTCCGCACGTCGGCGGCGCGACGTTGCAGAGCCGGATCCGCATCCTCACGGCGGTCACCGACAACCTCCGACGCGCGATGACCGGCGAGCCGGTGCACGATGTGCAGAACGGCGTGGACCCACTGGTCCGCCGCCGCCCCTGACCCGGCCGGAGCGCACCGTGGCAGCGTTCACTGACGACCTCGAGTCCGTCGGCTTCGTGTTCCAGAGCGTCGGCCGCAACGGCGTCCGGCACTACGCGCTCCAGGGCAACCGCTACCTGACCTACTACTGCCATGTCGCGAGCGACGAGACGGGCGGTGTCTTCTCCTGGGAGTACGCCCTGGGGGAGTTCTGCGCGGCGATGGGCCTGCAGGTCGGCGCGAACGACGTCCTCAACATCTTCCTGTACGCCGACGAGGACGTGGCCGTGCCGCCCTCGGTCGCCGCCGTGGTCGCCCAGATCGACGCCACCGAGACGCGGCTCAATTCGCTGCGCCTGGCCGAACCCGGTCTGTAACAGGACTACCGTGGAGGTGAGGACGGCCGGCCGACACGGAGGTGCCTCATGAGCGTGCTGGCGGCAACGGGACTGCCCACCATCATCGCGGTCGTCGCCCTCGTGGCGACGGGCACGGCGCTGGTCATACGGCGCTACGGCCTGCGCGGCCGCGAAGACTTCTCCGAGGGCGTCTCCGACGACTAGCTAGAGTTCGCGTGTGGACCTCGCCGACCCGCTCGTCATCGGCGGGCGCGAGTTCGGCTCGCGCCTGCTGGTCGGCACGGGCAAGTTCTCCTCCCATGCGGTCATGCGCGCGGCGGTCGACGCCTCCGGCGCGGAGATCGTCACTGTGGCCCTGCGCCGCGTGGACCTGGACCGGGCCGGTGAGGGCGACATCCTCGACTTCCTCGACCCCACCCGGGTCCTGCTGCTGCCCAACACGTCCGGCGCGGTGGACGCCGACGAGGCGGTCCGTCTGGCCCGGCTCGCGCGCGCCGGCGGCCTGCCGACGTTCGTGAAGCTCGAGGTCACACCCGACCCGCGCCACCTCGCGCCCGACCCGGTCGAGACCCTGCGCGCCGCGGAGCTGCTGGTCGCCGACGGGTTCACAGTGCTGCCGTACTGCTCGGCCGACCCGGTCCTGTGCAAGCGCCTCGAGGAGGCCGGCTGCGCCACCGTCATGCCGCTCGGCTCGTGGATCGGCTCCAACCGCGGGCTGCGCACGCGCGACGCCATCGAGATCATCGTCGAGCAGGCCGGCGTGCCGGTGGTCGTCGACGCGGGGCTGGGCGTGCCGAGCGACGCCGCCGAGGCGATGGAGATCGGCGCCGACGCGGTGCTCGTTAATACCGCCATCGCCGTCGCGCGCGACCCAGTCGCGATGGCCCGCGGCTTCGCACTCGCCACCGAGGCGGGCCGCATCGCGCGGCTGGCCGGGCGTGGCGCGGTCCGGGACACGGCCGAGGCGTCGAGCCCGCTCACCGGCTTCCTGACATGAGCGCGACGCCGGGGCACTTCGCACCGGAGCTCGCCGCGCTCGACCTGCACCGGCTGTCGTCCCTCGCGTCGTCCGCGGAGGACGCCGCCGTGGATCGCGCGCTCGCTGCTGCTCGCCCCGACCTCGACGACCTGGCCGCGCTGCTCTCACCCGCGGCGACGTCGCGGCTGGAAGAGCTGGCGGTCGCGGCGCGCGCGGTGACCCTTGCGCGGTTCGGCCGCGCGGTGCGCCTCTTCGCGCCGCTCTACCTGTCCAACGAGTGCCTCTCCACCTGCACGTACTGCGGCTTCGCGAAGGACCTCCCCGTCGTACGCCGGACGCTCTCGCCGGCCGAGGTCGAGGCCGAAGGCCGGCTGCTCGCCGAGCGCGGGTTCCGCCACCTGCTGCTCGTCTCCGGCGAGCACCGCGGCATCGTGTCGCCGGACTACGTCACCGAGTGCGTCGAGCGGCTCGCGCCGTTCGTCCCGTCGATCGCGGTGGAGACGCAGACCTGGTCTGACGACACGTATCAGCGGTTGGTGGCAGCCGGTGTCGAAGGCGTCGTGCACTACCAGGAGACCTACGACCGCGCGCGCTACGCGGAGACGCACCTGGCCGGCTGGAAGCGCGACTACGACCGGCGCCTGGCCGCCGTCGAGCGGGCCGCCGAGTCCGGCGTACGGCGGCTCGGCATCGGGGCGCTGCTCGGGCTGGCAGAGGACTGGCGCAGCGACGTGCTCGCCGTGGCGGCGCACGCGCAGTTCCTGGTCCGCCGCTACTGGCGCACCGAGGTGACCGTCGCGCTGCCGCGGATCACGCCGTCGGCGTCGGGCTACCAGCCGAGCGCGCCGATCAGCGACGCGCAGTACGTGCAGGCGATCGCGGCGCTGCGCCTCGTCGTGCCGGACGCCGGCATCGTGCTGTCCACCCGCGAGCCCGCGGCGCTGCGCGACGGGCTGGTGCGCATCGCGGTGACGCACATGTCCGCGGGCTCGTCGACGGAACCCGGTGGCTACGCGCACCCGGGGGAGAGCCAGGAGCAGTTCGCGATCTCCGACGAACGGTCACCGGCCGACGTGGCCGCGATGCTCGAGGCGGCCGGCTACGAGCCGGTCTGGAAGGACGCGTTCCCGCTGGTCCCGGTCCCTCGGTGAACAGAGTCCGCTGATGGACTGGGAGGCCTGGGCGCGGCGCGCGGAGCAGGCGATCGACGTCGCGGCGCGCGGTGACTGGAAGGGGCTGTTCGCTCCGGGTGCGACCTTCGCCGACCCGGCTACGTCGGAGACCGCGGACCTGCGCTCGATCTCGCGCGGGACGGCGAAGATCTTCCCCGACTGGACGCAGGAGATCACCCGGATCCGCGGCGGCGAGGACTGGGCGGTCTTCGAGTGGATCGGCCGGGCGACGTACACGCCGCCCGACGGTGGTCCGGGCGCCGGCGCGCCCATCACGATGCACGGCGCGACGATCGTCGAGGTGAACGCCGACGGGCTGGTCACGTCCTGGCGCGACTACCTCGACCGCGCCGAGCCGGCCGATCAGATCAAGGCCGCGGTGCGGAGCACGAAGCGGTAGGAGGCGGCATGTGGGAGGCGAGCGAGTCGCGCGACATCGCGGCGACGCCGGAGGCCGTGTGGTCGGTGATCTCCGACTTCGGCCGGCACCCGGCGCTGGCCGGCAGCGGTGAGGTGCTCGCCGTGCGGACCAGCGGCGCGGTCGGTGTCGGCTCGGTGTTCGAGGGGGACGTCCGCACCGGCGAAGTCGGCTCGTTCGTCTCGCGGAACGTCGTCACGGCCTTCGACCACGACCGCCGTCTGGCCTGGTCGTCGTACCCGCCGTTGGACGATGACGAGACACCCGCGCACCAGATCGAGGTGCAGTGGGCCTTCGACCTCGTGCCGAGCGCACAGGGAACGCGCGTGACGCACTCGTTCCGGGTGGATCCGCCAGCGGCCGGCGCGGCCGAGCTCGGCGCGTTCCTGGAGCGGACTGACCGCATCGCGACGGTCAAGGTGGGCATGACCCAGACCCTGGACAACCTCGCGGCCGCGGTCGAGCGAGGCTAGTGCAGGCGGTCGCCCTCGACCCAGACCTTGATGGCCTGCGTGGGGCACGCGCGAGCCGCGCCGAGCACCTTCTCGATGTCGTCGCCGCGGGGGTCGACCACGATGCTGTGGTTCATGTCGTCGGGCAGGTCGAAGGTGTTCTTCGCCCAGAACGAGCAGTTGCCCGACGCCATGCAGATGTTCGGGTCGATGGTGACCTCGACGTTCATCTGCTCCGTGTCCGTGTCCACGCCGCGATTATGGCTGCAGGTGAGTCTCGTGCCCAAGCCTCATGGAACGGCTGGAGGCGGCGGGTCACCGAAGAGGCTTCTTAGCTGGTCTCTCCAGGCGATGATCACGTGCGTGGCGGTCAGCATCTTGTTGACCGAAACCTCCATGGATTTCCCGACCGGAGCTAGGTCGCGGGAGATCCTCTTCAGAGAGCGAGAGCCGGTGATCAGGCTCTCCATCCCGACCTCGCTTTCCGCCGCGGCCTCGATCATCGAGAGCATCGCGTGGCCAAAACCGATGGACTCCTCTACCTCGCTAGGGTCCTCACCCCAGCGCGAGAACATGTACTGCATCATTGCGTCCATGGTCTCGGCGCGGACTGCGAACTCTCTTGCAGCGGTGTCCAACACGTCCGCTTGAGGTCGAAGGTCTTCGGCGAGTTGCCTTGCGATGATCAGGCGTCCACCGAACCCTCCGCCGCGCGCATCGGACTCTGCAATTCTGGCGCCGGCCGATTCGCTTAATGCACCGACTTCGCTCATAGCCTCAGCGGCAGTGGTTAGGAACCCGCTGACTTCCTCGAGCGCCGCCTCTCCATCTGCGAGCAAGTCCATAAACCCAGGTTCTTCGGCGGATTCCTCTTCGGCTCCGACAGCAGCCAAGGAAAGATGAACGGCTTGTGCAACGGCTGCAGAGTCGGCAGTTGCGAGTTGGTTCCAGAGTCGCGTGGCTGTTACGGCAGTGCCAGCTCCCGTAAGCGCTGCTCGGATGGCAGCAATCAACTCGTCCCGAGCTTCGATGAGTCCGCCCTCTGACCGTCGAAACTGGATGGTGCGGATTGTGTTGATGTCAAACGGTAGGCGCTGGTACTCGCCAAGCTGAATGGTCATCCGGTCGCGTGTGTGGCGAAGCCCCAACTCGTACATGACGTTCGCGTTTCCACCTGTCACGTCAGCGATCACGAGATCAGAGTCGCGGAGGTGCAGGAAGATCTGCTCGGGGATCTCGCCGGCCGCGGCGATTCGATCGGCTCGGATGGGACTTAGGGAAAATTGCTCGCACGCTGGTTCAAAGACGTTCTCCCACATTTGTGTCGCCTCTTCATACCGCAGGCGGCCGTCCGTACCGCGCGGATCGAGACGGCTGCCAATCGGGCCGATTACGAAGCAGGTCCTGCCAGCTCCAAGGTCAGCGTCCGACGGCATCTGGGCGTCTCCGATGTGGTGGAAGCGCGATCAAGGTAGCGCGTCATGCCAGCCGACGTGGCGTCGGGTGAGGAGTCCGCACGGAGGAGGATGGAGTGGTGAGGTCGGGTGCTGACAAGCACTCCCAGATCTAGCGGATGATCTTCCGAGAGCGCTCTCGAATCAGCCCAGCAACTCGCCTTCGAGGAGGCTCATGAGGTGCGCGTCGAGGAATTCGCCGTCCTTGAACCAGCTCTGCCGGGCGATGCCCTCGTGGGAGAAGCCGACTTTCTCGTAGACCCGCACCGCCGCGACGTTGCGCGTGTAGACCCACAGGTGGATCCGGTGCAGGCCCATCTGCTCGAAGCCGAAGCGGCACAGCACGCGCATCGCGTCCGTGCCGTAGCCCTTGCCCCATACCGACCTGTCGCCGATCAGCAGGTCGGCCTCCGCGTCGCGCACCTCGGGGGTCGCGTGGTGCAGGCCGCAGAGTCCGATCAGCCGGCCCTCCGCCTCCGCGGCGAGCATCGTGCGCGCGTACGTCGGCTGCGCCCAGTCCTGCGTCAGCTTCTTCGCGATCGTGCTGGCCGGCGTGGGGTAGCGCGAGCCCATGTTGCGCATGACCTCGCGGTCGGCGTACCACCCATGCACGGTGCCGACGTCGTCCGGGCCGAAAGCCCGCAGCGTGACCGCGTCGCCCTCGAACATCAGGCTGCACCCTCGTCGCGGAGCTCGCCGCGCAGCAGACCCATCATGATCGTGTCGTGGTAGCGACCGCGCTGGTACCAGCCGTCGCGCAGCGTCGCCTCGGTGACGAAGCCGAGCTTCTCGTAGAGGTGGATCGCGCGCGGGTTGTCGGCATGCACGAACAGGTCGATACGGTGCAGGTTCATCTCCTCGAAACCGAACCGGCAGAGCACGCGCATCGCGTCGGTGCCGTAGCCCTGTCCCCACACGGTCTTGTCGGAGATGACGATCCCGAGGTTGGCCATGCGGACCTCGGGCGAGTCGGTGCGCAGGTCGCACGCGCCGATGAGGCGGCGGTCGGCCAGCGTCTCGATCGCGAACTTCGGGTTGGTGAACGACACCTCGCCCTCGAAGAACTCGGCGACGCTGGACCGGCTCAGCGGGTAGCGGCGGGCCAGGTGGTAGGTGACCTCCGGGTCGTTGATCCGCTCGTGCGCGAGCGCGATGTCGGCCGGTTCGAAGGCCCGCAGCCGCACCAGCCGGCCCTCGATCACGTCGGTGCTCCAATAGGTTGGTGTCGGACGAACACGTGACAGGGAGAGTAGAGGCCGCAGTGAGCGACGGGACAGCCGATATCGCGGCGCTGGTCGGCGAGTGGCTGGACCTGCCGACCGTCGGCGAGCAGCTCGACATCGAGGTCGGCCGGGTGCGCCAGCTGCTGCGCGACGGGCAGCTGCTCGCCGTACGCCGCGACGGCGACGGACCGCTCGTCGTCCCTGCGGACTTCGTCCAGGACGGCCACGTCGTGAAGGGTCTGACCGGCACGATCACGTTGTTGCGCGACGCGAAGTACGCCGACGACGAGGCGATCCGCTGGCTGTTCACCGCCGACGACTCGCTGCCGGGGACGCCGGTCCAGGCCCTGCGCGAGAACCGCGGCCGCGAGGTCAAGCGACGGGCGCAGGCAGCGGGCTTCTGATGCGCATCACCGTCAACGGCGAGCTGCGCGAGGTCGCGGACGGCCTGCCGCTACCGACGCTGCTGGGCGACCTCGGCCTGGGCCTGGGCTGGGTCGTCGTCGAGCGCAACGGTGTGGCGCTGCTGCGCAGCGAGGCCGCGGAGACGACGTTGGCCGATGGTGACGTCCTCGAGCTGGTCCGCGCGGTCGCCGGTGGCTGACCTCCGGAGCCGGCTCGCGGACGCGCGGCTCTACCTGTGCACCGACAGCCGCCGCGAGCAGGGGGACCTGGGCGAGTTCCTCGACGCCGTCCTCGCGGCCGGCGTGGACGTCGTGCAGCTGCGCGAGAAGGGCCTCGAGGCGGCCGAGGAGATCGAGCTGGCGGAGGTGTTCCAGGAGGCCTGCTCGCGGCACGGCCGGCTGTTCTCGGTCAACGACCGGGCCGACGTCGCGTACGCCGTCCGGCCGGACGTCCTGCACCTCGGTCAGGACGACCTCCCGGTCGATGTGGCGCGTGAGCTGCTCGGCGTCGAGATGCTCGTCGGGTTGTCCTCACATGCGCGTCACGAGCTGGACGCGGCGCTGGTCGAGGACGGCGTCGACTACGTCTGCGCCGGGCCCGTGTGGCCGACTCCCACCAAGCCCGGCCGGCCCGCGCCCGGCCTCCCGCTGGTCGAGTACGCGGCGCGGACGTCGACCACCAAGCCCTGGTTCGCGATCGGCGGGATCGACCTCACGAACCTCGACCAGGTGCTCGACGCCGGCGCGCGCCGGGTCGTCGTCGTCCGTGCCATCACCGAGGCCGCGGATCCCGGGGCCGCCGCGGCGGAGCTCGCGAGCCGGTTGCGCGCTAGGTGAGGGTGGCGACGCGCGCGCGGACCTCTTCGCCGCCGAGTGCGCCGGAGATGCGGTCCTTCACGAGGCCGTCGCTGCCGATGAAGTAGGTCCACGGCTCGGAGGCGAACTTCCACGGCACCAGCGGCGGGGCGAGCACGTTCTTGTCCGCGCCGTAGGCCTCCACGTGGATGAAGTTGATCCGACCCGCGAAGTCCTTGGCCACCGTCTCGACGACGTTGACGACCGGGCCGCAGGTCTCGCTCTTGCAGAAGCTGGGCGCCGCGAAGGTGATGACCGTCGGCTTGCCGCTCTTCAGCGCCGCGTCGAAGGAGACGGCATGCATGGAGCAGGGCGCCGGGACGCGCGAGCACAGCGGCTTCGCGGCGCCGGGCTTGGCCGTGGTCGGCGTCGCCGTCGCCGGCGGCCGCCCGCCGACCTTGGGCGCGGTCGACGTGGCCGTGACCGGGACCTGGAAGCCTCCCTTGTGCCGCGAACCGTCCGCCAGCTCGGCGACCGCGGCCAGCAGCCAGGCGCCGGCTGAGGGGAGCGCGAGGTCGGCCACGTAGATCGCCTGGCTCTCGACCGACTCCTTCAGCATCGTGGCGGGGGCGGAGACGACCGGCGGCTGGAGCGGGTCGAGGCCGGCGTACACGGTGACCTTGGCGTCGCGGGCCGCGCTGCCCTCCGGGTCACGCATCCCGAACGCGATCCGCCGCTCGCCGACCAGCACTTCCTCCTGCGCCGGGCCCAGCAGGAGGTCGTTCGCGGCGCCCGGCCCGACGTCCTGGAGCGCGTCGCCGGTCGACGTGGGTGTGGGTGACGGTGCGGGCGGCTTCTCGTCGGTGCACGCGCCCAGCACGGGTACGGCGACCAGGCCGAGCGTGGACAGGCGGACGAAGTCACGTCGGTCCACGCAGGCTCCAGTCACGCGGGGGTGGGTGCCGCCAGAGTCTAGGCCCCTAGAGCGCGAGCTCCGTGTCTTCGTCCTCGACCGGCGGGGGCACCGACTTCAGGGGGCGCCCGGCGGCGAACGCGGCCCGGTCACCGGCGGCGGCGTCGCGGTCACGACCCGCATGGAACCGGTCGATGTCGGCCTGGCTGCGCTCGCCCTCGGCGTCCTCGGCCGTGGTGTCCGTCCTGGCCCGTGCTGCTGTGTCCCGCGCTTCGGCCTGCCGGTCGCGGCGCTCCGCGGCCTGGTCCCGCTCGTCCGCCCGGGCGATCATCTCGGCGTACTGGGCCTCCCGGGCGGCCCGACGATCCCGCTCGTCCATCTCTCCCCTCCTGGCGAAAAGGTCAGCGCCACGTGGGTGCCCAGCACGCGCGAGATCAATCCACCCGGTTAGGGCGACCTAGCCGACGGGAGACATGGCGAGCTGGCGGCTCAGGCCAGGCGCCGGCGCACCGCCCAGGCGAGGCCGGCGAGAGCGGTGACGGCCAGGGCCGCGGTGCCGTAGTCACCGCCGGTCGCCGCGAGTGGAGGGCCGGCCGGCCGGCCGGTGGTCGGCTTCTTCGGCGGGGTCACCGGCTTCACGGCGGGCTTGCCGCCCGTGCTGGCCGGCTTGCCGAAGAACGACTCGCCGCCGGACTGGCGCACGAAGCCCGGCAGCGACACGGAGCCGCCCTTCGAGGTGTCGGAGTACGCCGCCACGAAGGCGCCGCTCGGGTCGATCTCGACGGCGAAGTAGTCGCCCAGGCGGCGGTCGGTCAGGAAGGCCTGGCAGGTGGTGCCGCTCTGGCAGACGGTGCCGTGGTGGATCGGCTCGCTGGTCGCGGTCGAGACCGAGAAGCCGGGCTGCGTGCTGTCGGCGCAGCCGAGGCCGGTGATGGACTGGGCCGCGTGGACGCGCCACGCGTGCGTGCCCTCGGTCTCCGCGTCGTTGTCCGGGAGCTCGGCGTCGGCCTGGAACCAGGCGATGCCGACCCGGCCGGTGTCGCCCACGGCGAGCCACGGCCAGATCCGCGTCTCCGGGCCGACGGAGACCGCAGCCGGCTTCGACCAGGTCTTGCCGGCGTCGGTGGAGTACGCGTACCAGACGCCCGCCTCGCGGTCGCCGGTGCCGCTCTCGTCCCAGGTGATGTAGAGGTTGCCGTCGGCGTCGAGGTCGAACGACGGCCAGTGGGCGAGCATCTGGACGCCGTCGGCGATGACCACCTCTTCGGCGGTGAGGTCGTCGGCGCGCGCGTTGCGGTAGGCGGCCATCTTCAGCTCACCGCCGGCGTAGCGGGCCTGGTACAGCGTGCCGTTGCGCTTGTCGACGCGCAGGTCGCCGAGGCCCTCGTTGTCCTGCTGGGCGGCGGTCCAGGTGACCCCGCCGTCCTTGGTCTTCAGGAGGATGTGGCCGTTGTTGCCGACCGGGTCGGTCGGGAACGTGCCGCCGCCCAGGGCGTTGCCGACCATGTAGACGACGTTCTCCTCGTCGGCTTCCTTCCACTGCCGGTCGGTGAGCGTCATGCCGAAGAAGTTCTGCAGCACGAAGCCCTCGGCGACGTTGGTGGACTTGGAGACGGCGACGTTGGCCAGGTTGATCTCGGACAGGTAGACGTTGCCGGCCTTGTCGATCGCGAAGTCGGGGTCGGAGAAGCCGGACATCGGGTCGTTGTCCGGCGGCAGGCTGCGGTCGACGAAGGTCCACGTCGTGCCGTTGTCCTTCGAGTACCAGAAGTAGGTCTGGCCCATGTAGTTCTGGCCGAACGCGAGAGAGGTCGGGTTGGCGACTTCCGGCGTGAAGAAGTGCGTGGTGCCGGCGTGCGACCCGTACATCAGCGTGCCGTCGGGGTGCGTCTGGATCATCGGCTCACCGCCGGCGCGGGTCTCGTCGATGATCGTCTGTGCCGCGAAGGTCATCGGCTTGGGCGCGGGGCAGGGACCCGGCGCGCCGGCGCCCGCGACGGTGGCGAGGGTGGCCCCGGTCAGTCCCCCGAGCACGAGCAGGGTGGTCTTGCGGCGGATCGGCATGACTGGGGCCTCCATCGAGGAGCAACTGGGTTCTCTGTCCGGTTCGACGGGCTGGGGGGATGTCCTGCCCCTACCCCCGGCGGGTCGTGGCCGCGCGCGCGAGGTCGGCGAGGACCGCGCGCGCCTCCGGCTCGGCCGGCGCCGTCTCGAGCGCGGCGAGCGCCTCCCGGGTGAGGTCGGCGATCAGCTGCTCGACGTGCTCGAGGGCCCCGGTCCCGGTGATCACCTCCCGCAGGTCCGCGACGCCGTGCTCGTCGAGGTGCGGGTCCCCGAGCAGCCGCTTGATCAGCGACTGCTGGCCCGGCTCCGCGCGCTGGACGGCGATCGCGATGAGCACCGTGCGCTTGCCCTCGCGCAGGTCGTCGCCGGCGGGCTTGCCGGTCTCGGCCGGGTCGCCGAAGACGCCGAGCACGTCGTCGCGGAGCTGGAAGGCCTCGCCGAGCGGCAGCCCGTACGCCGAGTACGCCGCGACCAGCGCCGGGTTGTCAGCCGCCAGCAGCGCGCCGATGTGCAGCGGCCGCTCGATCGTGTACTTGGCGGCCTTGAACCGCGCGATGCGCATCGACCGGGCGACGCCCATGCTCGGCTCCGCCGAGGTGTCCGCCCCGCCGAGCACCTGCTCGACGACGTCGAGGTACTGGCCGGCCATGAGCTCGACGCGCATCGCGTCGTACGCCGGCATGGCGCGCGCCACGGCGTCGGCCGGCAGGCCGGAGCGGTTGAGGAGCTGGTCGGCCCAGACCAGGCACAGGTCGCCGAGCAGGATGGCCGCGGACCGGCCGAACGCCTCCGGGTCGCCGAGCCACACCTCGCCGCGGTGGACGCCCGCGAACCGCCGGTGCACGGAGGGCCGCCCGCGGCGCGTGTCGGAGCCGTCCATGACGTCGTCGTGGATGAGCGCGCACGCGTGCAGCAGCTCCAGGCACGCGGCCGCGGCGACCGCCTCGTCGGTGTCGGCGCCGCCGGCGCCGCGCCACCCCCAGTAGCAGAACGCCGGGCGCAGCCGCTTGCCGCCGTCGAGCAGGAACCCGGTCAGCTCGTCGCCGACCGGCGCGAGCTCCGGCGCGATCGCCTCGAGCAGGGGGATCTGCGTGGCGAGGAAGCCTTCGAGCGCCTTGTGCACCCGCTCGCGCAGGTCGGCGACGTCGAGGGGGTTGCTCACCCGCGCATTACAGCAGGCGCGCGCCCTCGCGGACCCAGTCGCCCCACCAGGCGAGCTCGTCCGGCTCGTCGCACTTGTTCCAGCCCAGCTGGAGGAATCCGCAGAGCAGGCCGAGCGCCATCTCGCGGCCGGACCATGGGCTGGACAGCTCGAGGCAGTCCTCCTTGGACACGGGCAGCCGCCGGCTGTTGACCGCGAGGTACCAGCCGAGGTCGATGCAGCCGGGCGCGGGACCGACCACCTGCCAGTCGAGCAGGACGACGCGGCCGTCCGGCGTACGGCCGAGGTTGCCCAGCTTCCAGTCGCCGTGGACGACGGTCTGCGGAAGCCGCGCCAGCGCGTCGCGGAGCGGCCGGCTGTCGTCGACCAGGTCGGCGACGACGGAGCGCACGTCCGGCGGGAGCAGCGCCTCGTCCGCGAGCCGCGCCCAGCCGTCGACGACGAGGGGCGGGACCGGATGGCGGCCGAGCAGACCGCACCCCCGCAGGTGGGCCGGGTCGAACTCGCGGAGCCGGGTGGCGAGGTCGAGCAACCCGTCGCCCGGCCAGCTGTCGAGCGCCCGATGGGTGCTGCGCATGGTCCGCAGGAACGCCTCGTTGTCCTCGTGGCTGATCGGCGCGTCACCCTCGGGGACGAGCGCCGCCCCGACGTCGCGCAGCAACACCGCCCAGCCGTCGCCGTCGTGCGCGCAGTCGACGTACGCCGTCTCGACGCTGTCCGGCAGCGCGTCGAGCAGACCGCTCGCCCACACCCGCACGCTCCACCCCGGATCGGCGAGCGCCGTCATGATCCAGTCGTGCGCGGGGTTCATGCGCTTGAGCACATGCGCGTCGCCGACCCGTTCGATCACCGACCCGGACAGCGAGTCCGCGAACGCGGCCGGCACGCCCGTCGGCAGCCCGTGCGCAGCGAGCATCGTCGCGACGTCCCCATGCGCCACCCGCCGCTGTTCCTCCACAGTGGAGGATTCTGGTCGCATGTCGGCCAAAATCCGCCACGGTCGGAGACCGCGCGTTCCCGCACTCCTGCGGGATCGCGTCTTCCGGCGGTTCTGGATCGGCCAGACGACGTCGATGTTCGGCGACCAGATCTCGCTGCTCGCGATCCCGCTGGTCGGCGTCCTGGTGCTCGACGCGGGGCCGCGGCAGATGGGCTACCTCACGGCGGCCGGCGTACTGCCGAGCCTGCTGTTCTCGCTGCACGCCGGTGCCTGGGTCGACCGCACCGGCCGGCGGCGCCGCACGATGATCGCGACCGACGTCCTGCGTGCCGCACTGCTGCTGACCGTCCCGATCGCGTACGCGTTCGACGCGCTGCACCTCCCGCAGCTCTACGTCGTGACCTTCCTCATCGGCACGCTCGACGTCTTCTTCTTCGTCGCGTACACCACGCTGTTCGTCGCGTTGGTCCCGCCGACGGCGTACGTCGAGGCGAGCGCGCTGCTCAACGGCAGCCGCGCGGTGTCCTTCGTCGGCGGCCAGGGCATCGCGGGCGGGCTGGTCGCGCTGCTCAGCGCGCCGGTCACGGTGGCCGCCGATGCCGTGACGTTCGTCGTCTCCGCGCTGTTCCTGCGCAGCATCGACCCCGCGGAGCCGCCGGTCGCGGAGCCGGAGGAGGGGCAGATCACCGCAGGCGCCCGGTTCATCCGGGACTCGCCGGTCGTGCGCGCGGCGCTGGGGGCGACGGCGACCGTCAACTTCTTCAACTACGTCTTCTTCTCGATGTTCATCCTCTACGTCACGGAGGAGCTGGGCGTCTCACCGTCGTTGCTCGGCCTGGTCCTCGGGACCGCGTCCGTCGGTGCGGTGATCGGCGCGGCGGCGACCAGCGCCCTCAGCCGGCGCATCGGCGTGGGGCCGGCGTTCCTGGTGGGCTGTGTCGTCTTCCCGACGCCGCTGCTGCTGGTGCCGCTGGCCGGGGGCAGCCGGCCGGTCGTGCTGGCGCTGCTGTTCGCGGCCGAGTTCGGCTCGGGGCTCGGCGTGGTGATCCTCGACATCACGGGCGCGGCGATCTTCGCGGCCGTGGTGCCGGACGCCGTGCGGGCCCGGGTCACCGGGGCCTACCGGATGGTCAACTACGGGATGCGGCCGCTGGGCGCGGTGACCGGCGGCCTGCTCGGCAGCACGCTGGGCCTGCGCCCGACGCTGTGGATCGCCGCCCTCGGCGGGGCCTGCTGCGCCCTCTGGCTGCTGCCGTCGCCGGTCCCGCGCCTGCGCGAGCTGCCCGTCGCGAGCGGAGATGTCACACCCGGCTCGTAGTTTCCACACCAGGGATTGACGTCGATCCCTGTCGAACGTATGT
>CAZYXZ010000080.1:0-14110 GCA_964651395.1 uncultured Frankiaceae bacterium | reverse complement strand
CACGCGATCGGCGAGGTCGCCGCCGGCCGGGGTGTCCGGCAGCTCCGCGGAGAGCACCTCTGCGGGCCTGCGGCGCGCCGACCGCGCGTGGTCGCGGACGACGTTGGCGGCGATCACGCAGAGCCACCCGCGCATGCTGCTGTCGCCGCGGAACCCGGCGCGCCCGCGCCACGCACGCAGGAACGTCTCCTGCGTGAGGTCGGCGGCCAGGTCGCGGTTGCGGACCCGCCGGAAGACGAAGCCGAAGACGGCAGCACCGTGCTCGCGGACGACGGCGGTGAAGTCGTCCGCGTCCTCGCGGCCTCCGGCTGCGGGTGGCATGGGCTCACTCCAAGACTGACGCGCGGTCCGGGACGCTATTCCCGAACGCGAAGAAGGCCCAGCCGTTGCCGGCTGGGCCTTCCGCGCGTTGCTCGGTACTACGGAAGGGCGGGAAGCCCCTCGATGATGACCGTGTTCTCGGGGTGCTCCGGGTCGAAGTTGCCCGGGTTGTTGATCTCCAGCCGGCCACCGCCGCCGCAGATACCGACGTAGTTGTTCGTGTTGGTGTACACGGTCGGCAGCTCGCGCGTGATGGCGTTGCCGTTCTGGTGCACGAGGCGCGTGTCGCTCTCGTCGCGCGCACACGTCGGGTTCGGGCTCTCCGAGCCGCCACCCTCCAGCCACACCGTGGCCGGGCCGTACGAGTTCTCGCCGTCGCCCCAGATCTGGGCGTCGATCGTCTCGATGCCGGACTGGCCCTCGATCAGCGGCTTGTCGCCGTTGATCGCGTCCATCAGCGTGTTGAGCTGGATGTAGCCACCCGAGCCGCCGCACACGCCCACCATCTGGTTGAAGCCGTCGGTGTAGACGGTCGGCAGCTCGCGCTGCACGGCGTTGCCCCGCCAGTAGCCGTACTGCGTGGTGCCCTCGGGCGCGCAGCCGTACTCACCGTCGGCCGGGCTCGCGATGCCGATCGTGCTCGGGCCGTACTCGCTGGTCGGGCCGTTGAGGATGGTGTCCAGCGACTCGTTGCCGGACTGGCCGGTCACGATCGGGGCACCGTCGGCATAGCCGGAGCCGATGTTGCGCGCCTCGACGTAGCCGTGACCGGGCTCACCGGTCGTGCCGCCGCAGACGCCGACGTAGTGCTCGCCGTCGGTGTAGATGGTCGGCAGCTCGTTCTGGACCGGGTTCGAGGCGTCGTAGCCGAGCCGGGTCTCGTTCTCGTCACCGCGACACGGCGACTCCGGGGCGGCGACGGCGATGCCGCCAACCGCGATGCCGCCGGCGACCAGCGCCGCGGCCAGAACCAGGGCGTGCTTCTTCACTGAGCGTCCCCCTCGCTGGGCGGCCGAGCGAACGCCTTGTGGACGTACGACGTCGGCCGAGGTCTTCGGAATGTGGGGCCACCATACTAAAAGCGCGCGCTCAGAACAAGACGCTGCCGAGCTCGCCGACCTGCCCGAAACCCGCTGCCCGATATGCCCGGAGTGCCGGCTCGTTGTAGTCGTTGACGTAGAGGCTGACCACCGGCGCGATGTCGCGCAGGGCCGCCCGGGCGACAGCCGCCATCCCGCTGCTGGCCAGGCCCTGGCCGCGCAGCTCGGGGTCCACCCACACGCCCTGCACCTGACACGCGCGGCTCGTGGCAGCGCCGATCTCCGCCTTGAACAGCACCCGGCCGTCCTCGATCCGCGCGAAGGCGCGGCCGGAGCAGACCAGCTCGTTGACCCGCGCGCGGTAGAGCGCGCCGCCGTCACCGGCGACCGGCGAGACGCCGACCTCCTCCGTGAACATCGCGAGGCACGCGGGCATCAGCGTGTCGACCTCGTCGGGCCGGACCAGCCGCACAGCCGGGTCGGGCGTGCCCGCCACCGACTCGCCGTCGACGGCGAGCAGCGGCTGGGGGATCCGGACCTCACGAGCCGGCCCCCACGCGTCGACCAGCTCGTTCCACAGCACCTCGACGGCGGCGGCCGGCCCGACGATCGAGGAGCAGTGCCGGCCCTGGCGCCGGGCGCGGTCGGCGAAGTGCCGGCACGCGTCGGCGTCCGCCTCGACCGTCACGAGGTTGGCCCCGGCGTAGCAGAGGGCGCGCAGTCCCGTGTCGTCGCCGTAGCCCCAGACCTCCGCGCCGAGCTCGCGCGGGCTGAGGCCGGCCGTCTCGAGCCGGGACGTGACGAAGACGTTGACGACGGGGTCGCGCTCGGCGAGAGCGAGCGCGCTGTCCAGGTCGGCGGCGCCCAGGACCCGGACGGGTGTGGTGCGGATCACGCCTCGAGGTTAGCGGGCCACTCAGCCGGCCGTGACGGTCGGAGCGCCGCTGGTCGCGCCGGCCGCTTCCATCTCCTCGGCGATGCGCATCGCCTCGTGGATGAGCGTCTCGACGATGGCCGACTCGGGGACGACCTTGATGACCTCGCCCTTGACGAAGATCTGCCCCTTGCCCTTGCCGGCCGCAACGCCGAGGTCGGCTTCGCGCGCCTCGCCCGGGCCGTTGACGACGCAGCCCATGACCGCGACGCGGATCGGCACCGTGAGCCCCTCGAGACCGGCCTCGACCTGCGCGGCGAGGGTGTAGACGTCGACCTCGGCGCGGCCGCACGACGGGCAGCTCACGATCTCCAGCCGCCGCTGCCGCAGGCCCAGCGACTCGAGGATCGCGAGGCCGACCTTGACCTCCTCGACGGGAGGGACGGACAGCGAGACGCGGATCGTGTCGCCGATGCCCTCGGCGAGCAGCGCGCCGATGCCGACGCAGGACTTGATCGTTCCCTGGAAAGCCGGGCCGGCCTCGGTGACGCCGAGGTGCAGGGGGTAGTCGCACTGCTCGGCCAGCAGCCGGTACGCCTGGATCATCGTCACGGGGTCGTTGTGCTTGACCGAGATCTTCACGTCGAAGAAGTCGGCGTCCTCGAACAGGCTCGCCTCCCACAGCGCGCTCTCGACCAGCGCCTCCGGCGTGGCCCGGCCGTGCTTGGCGAGGATGCCCGGTTCGAGACTGCCGGCGTTCACCCCGATCCGCACCGGGACGCCGCGCGCCTTCGCCTCCGCCGCGATGAGCGCGATCTTGTCGTGCTTCTTGATGTTGCCCGGGTTGATGCGGATGCCCTGGCAGCCGGCTTCCAGCGCCTGGATCGCGTACTTCCACTGGAAGTGGATGTCGGCGATCACCGGGATCGTCGACTTGCGCGCGATCTCCGGCAGCGCCGCGGCGTCGTCGGTGTCCGGTACGGCGACGCGGACGATCTGGCAGCCGCTCGCGGCGAGCTCGGCGATCTGCTGGAGCGTCGCGTTGACGTCGGCGGTCTTCGTCGTGCACATCGACTGCACCGAAACCGGAGCGCCGTCGCCGATGGGGACTCCGCCCACGACGATGCGCCGGCTCGCGCGGCGCGGCGCGACGAGAGGCGCGGGCGGCTCGAGGGAGAGCGGGATCGCCGTCATCAGCCGAACGGGTTCGTGATCGGGTTGGTGACGTCGGCGTAGATCAGCAGCAGCGAGAGGCTGCCCAGCACCAGCACGACGACGTAGGCCACGGGCATGAGCTTGCGGATGTCCACCCGTCCGGGGTCGGGCAGCCGCAGCCACCGCGCGAAGCGGCTGCGCAGGCTCTCGTACCCCAGGATCGCCAGGTGTCCGCCGTCCAGCGGGAGCAGCGGCAGCAGGTTGAGCACGCCGATGAAGAAGTTCAGCGCGGCGAGGATGCCGAGCGCGGTGCGGAAGTCCGAGGAGAACTGCGCGGCGCCGACCAGGCTGATCGGCTGGTCCGCGGTGCGTTCCCGGCCACTGACCGCGCTGCGGACGGCGTTGGGGATCTGGCCGGGCAGGGAGACGATGCCCTTCAGCGTGCCCCACGAGATCGTGCGCATCTGGCCGAGCGTGTCGCCGGCGCCCTCGACGAATCCGGCCCGCTCGATCCGCTCGCGGGGCCGCAGCCCGATCTGGGTGACCTGGATCGTCTTCCCGGGGTTGTCCGGGTCGGGATGCACGACCACGCGGGGCTGCACGCGGATGGCGAGCGGCCGGCCGTCGCGTTCGACGTCGACCGTGGCCGGCCCGCCCGCATGCGCGCGGATGGCGCGCGTCAGGTCGGTCTCCCACTCCTGCACCGGCAGGCCGTTGAACGCGACGATCCGGTCGCCCGGTCGGAGACCGGCCTCGGCGGCCGGGGACAGCGGGTCGCTCGGCGTGCACTCGGTCGCGGGGGCGACCGGCAGGCACCGGCTGACCTCGCCGACCACCGTGCTGCTCGCCGGCAGGCCGACGAAGACGAGCGTGACGTAGACCAGCACGAACGCGAGCACGAAGTGGGTCAGCGAGCCCGCTGAGAGGACGACGGCACGCTGCTTCGCCGGCGCCTTGTAGAAGGCACGGTCCTCGTCCCCCGGCTCGATCTCCTCGAGGTCGGTCATGCCGACGATCTTGACGAAGCCCCCGGCCGGGATCGCCTTCACGCCGTACTCGGTCTCACCGCGCCGGAAGGAGAACAACGTCGGGCCAAAGCCGACGAAGTACTTCGTCACCTTCATGCCGTAGTGCTTGGCCGTGGCCATGTGGCCGGCCTCGTGCAGCATCACGGACAGCAGCAGCCCGATGATGAAGATCCACACGCCCAGGCTCACGAAGTAGCTCCCACGCTCGTCAGGTCACGGGCGCGTTGCCGGGCCCAGGTCTCAGCGTCCAGAACGTCCGAGAGGCTCACATCGATCCCCGGACGCTGCGCCAGGTATTCGTCGACGACGGCGGCGACGGTTTCCACGATCTGCGAGAAGCGCAGGCTGCCGGCCAGGAACGCGGTGACCGCCTCCTCGTTCGCGGCGTTGAAGACGCCGGGCGCGGCGCCACCGGCGCGGCCCACGTCGCGGGCCAGGCCGACGGCCGGGAACGCGGCCGGGTCGAGCGGCTCGAACGCCAGCGTCTGCGCCTGCGACCAGTCCATCGGCTGCTGGGCCTCGGGCACGCGGTCCGGCCAGCCGAGCGCCAGCGCGATCGGCAGTCGCATGTCCGGTGGCGAGACCTGGGCGAGGGTCGAGCCGTCGACGAACTCGACCATCGAGTGCACGAGGGACTGCGGGTGGACCACGACCACGATGTCCTCGTACGGGACGCCGAAGAGCAGGTGGGCCTCGATGACCTCGAGGCCCTTGTTCACCAGCGTCGCGGAGTTGACGGTGATGACGGGGCCCATGTCCCACGTTGGGTGCGCGAGAGCATCGGCGACGGTGACGCCGGCCAGCTCGTCCGCCGTGCGCCCGCGGAACGGTCCGCCGCTGGCGGTCAACACCAGCCGGCGAACCTCAGCGCGCTTCCCGCCGCGCAGGCACTGGGCGAGGGCGGAGTGCTCGGAGTCGACCGGCACGAGCCGCTCGGGGTGGTCGCCCAGCAACTTCGTGACCAGCGCGCCGCCGACGATGAGCGACTCCTTGTTGGCCAGGGCGAGGGTGCGGCCGGCCTCCAGCGCGGCCAGCGTCGGACGCAGGCCGATCGAGCCGGTCATGCCGTTCAGCACGACATCCGCCGGCCACTGTGCGACCTCAGTGGCCGCGTCGGGTCCGGCGAGCACCTTGGGGATGGCGTATTGGCCGCTGGTCCAGCCGCGGCGGTCCGCCTCGGCGTAGAACGCGAGCAGCAGGTCCTCGGCGGCCCCGGCCTGTGCGACGCCTACGACGTCGACACCGAGCTCGAGCGCCTGCTCCGCGAGCAGCCGCACGTTGCCGCCGCCCGCGGCGATGGCGACGACCCGGAAGCGGTCCGGGTTCCGGCGTACGACGTCGAGCGCCTGGGTCCCGACGGACCCGGTGCTCCCGAGCAGTACGACGTCGCGCATGTCAGCCATTCTCCCCTGCCAGCTGACCGCACGCTGCGGCTACCTCGCGCCCCCTCGTGTCACGCACCGTCGTAGGGACGCCGTGGGCCTCCAGGCGGCGGACGAAGGTGTCCTGGTCCTTGCGCCGGCTGGCCGTCCAGACGCTGCCCGGCGTGGGGTTGAGCGGGATCAGGTTCACGTGCACGAGGTGGCCGCGCAGCAGCGCGCCGAGGGCGTCCGCGCGCCAGGCCTGGTCGTTGATGTCCCGGATGAGGGCGTACTCGATGCTCACGCGGCGGCGCGTCACGTCGGCGTAGTGCCAGGCGGCGTCGAGCACCTCCGCGATCGGCCACCGCGTGTTCACCGGCACGAGCGTGTCGCGCAGCTCGTCGTCCGGCGCGTGCAACGAGACGGCCAGCGTCACGGCCAGCCCCTCGCCGGCCAGCTGCCGCATGGCCGGCACGAGCCCGACGGTGGACAGCGTCACGCCACGCTGCGAGAGGTTCAACCCGGACCGTTCGGTGATCCGGCGTACCGCACCGATCACCGCGTCGTAGTTCGCGAGCGGCTCCCCCATGCCCATGAGCACGAGGTTGCTGACACGCTCCTGGCGGTTGGTCTGCACGACCTGGTCGACGATCTCGGCGGCGGAGAGGTTGCGGGTGAGGCCGCCCTGGCCGGTCGCGCAGAACGGGCAGGCCATCCCGCAGCCGGCCTGCGACGACACACACACGGTCACGCGGTCCGGGTAGCGCATGAGGACGCTCTCGACGAGCGCCCCGTCGAACGTGCGCCACAGCGTCTTGCGCGTGGCGCCGTGGTCACAGCTCAGCTCGCGCACGGAGGCGAGCAACGAGGGCAAGAGCGCCTCGACCACCTGCGCGCGGTCGACCTTCGGGATCGTGGTGAGCGTCGCGACGTCGCCGTCGCCGCGGAAGTACCACCGGCTCAGCTGGTCTGCGCGGTAGCCGGGCAGACCGGCCGCCTCGACGGCCGCGCGTCGCTGTGCCGGGGCAAGGTCGGCGAGGTGCTTCGGCGGCTTCCCTCGCGCCGGCGCGTCGAAGACCAGCGGCAGGCTCATGCGACGGGGACGAAGGCGCTCAGCAGCAACCAGCAGACCGGAGCAGTCATCAGCAGGGAGTCCAGCCGGTCCATGAGACCGCCGTGCCCGGGCAGGATGTGGCCCATGTCCTTGATGCCGAGGTCGCGCTTGATCAGCGACTCGCCGAGGTCGCCCAGCGTCGCGGAGCAGACCACCGCGAGCCCGAAGAGCGCCCCCTTCCAGAGGGCCAGGTCCCAGTACGCCGCCAGGAAGATCGTGCCCCCGACCAGGCACGCCGCGACACTGCCCGCGAAGCCCTCCCACGACTTCTTCGGACTGACCGTCGGCGCCATGGGGTGCCGCCCCTTCAGCACGCCGGCGATGTAGCCGCCGGTGTCGCTGCAGACGCCGGTGGCGATGAAGGCGATGATCCGCCGGTGCCCGTCGGGTGGCGCGACCAGCATGGCCGCGAAGCCGGCGAGGAACGGCACGTACGCAGCGACGAAGACGCTGGCCGCGAGATCGCGGACGACGGCGGTGCCTCCGTCCGGCAGCAGCCAGGCCAGGCATGCCAGCACGGTCACCACCAGTCCGAAGAGCAGTGCCGCCGGACCGCGCTGGTAGGCCGCAGCGAGCATGACCGCGCCGCCGAGAACGACCGGCAGCTCCGCGATCCGGTAGCCCGCCGTACGCAGCGCCCGGCACATCTCCCACGTGCCGATGGAGATCGCGGCGACCACGACCACCATGAAGTACGCGTGCCGCGTGAACAGCGTGCCGATCACCAGCGCGCCGAGCGTCAGGCCCACGCCGATCGCCGCCGGCAGGTTGCGCCCGGCGCGACTGGCAGGCGCGAGTTGGTCAGTCACTAGACCTCGAGGAGCTCGGCTTCCTTGTGCTTGAGCAGGTCGTCGACCTGCGCGACGTAACGGTGGGTGACCTCCTCGAGCTCCTTCTCCGCGCGCCGCACTTCGTCCTCGCCGGCCTCGCCGTCCTTGACCAGCTTGTCCAGCGCGTCCTTGGCGTGCCGGCGAACCGCGCGGATGGAGATGCGACCGTCCTCGGCGCGCTTGTGCGCGACCTTGATCAGCTCTTTGCGGCGCTCCTCGGTGAGCTGCGGGAAGACGATGCGGATGATGCTGCCGTCGTTGCTCGGGTTGACACCGAGGTCGCTGTCGCGGATGGCCTTCTCGATCGCCGCCAGATCGCCCTTGTCGTAGGGCTGGATCTCCGCCATCCGCGCCTCGGGCACGCGCAGCGACGCCAGCTGCTGAAGCGGCGTCGGCGCGCCGTAGTACTCGACGGTGATCTTGCTGAACATCGCCGGCGAGGCGCGGCCCGTGCGCAGCGTGGCCATCTCCTCCTTGGTCACCCCGACGGCCTTCTCCATCTTGGACTCGGCCTCGAACAGGGTCTCCTCGATCACGTCAGACCTCCCCTGTCCCGGATGTGACCAGCGTGCCGATCTTCTCACCGCGCACGGCGCGGCCGATGTTGCCCTCGCCGGCCAGGTCGAACACGACGATGGGCAGCGAGTTGTCCATGCACAGGCTGATCGCCGTGGCGTCCATCACCTTCAGGCCACGAGCCAGCACGTCGGCGTAGTCGAGTGAGTCGAAGCGCACCGCGTCCGGGTTCTTCCGCGGGTCGCTGTCGTAGACCCCGTCCACCTGCGTGGCCTTGAGCACCGCGCCCGCGCCGATCTCGAGGGCGCGCTGCGCCGCCGTCGTGTCGGTGGAGAAGTACGGAGCGCCCATGCCCGCCCCGAAGATGACGACCCGACCCTTCTCGAGGTGCCGGATCGCTCGCTGCGGGATGTAGGGCTCCGCGATCTGGCCCATCTGGATCGCCGTCTGAACGCGAGTCGGGCAGTCGTGGTGCTCCAGCGCGTCCTGCAGCGCCAGGCAGTTGATGACGGTCGCCAGCATGCCCATGTAGTCGGCGCGCGGCCGGTCCATACCGCGCTCCTGCAGCGCGGCACCGCGGAAGATGTTGCCGCCGCCGACCACGATGGCGATCTGGACGCCGCCCTCGTTGACGTCGGCCACCTCGGCGGCGATCCGCTGCACCGTGGACGGGTCGATGCCGAACGGCTCGCCTCCTGCGAACGCCTCACCGGAGAGCTTGAGCAACACACGCGACCAGCGAAGAGAGTCCGAACTCTGGTCGAAGACCTGTGTCATCCGGTGCTCCCTTCGCCTCGAGGTCCTAGTTCTGGCCGACCTTGTAGCGGGCGAACCGTCGTACCTCGATCTTCTCGCCGAGCGAGGCGTTGGCGTCGTCGAGCAAGGCCTTGATGGTCTTCTTGTTGTCCTTGACCCAGGACTGCTCGAGCAGGCAGAAGTCCTTGTAGTAGCCGTTGACCCGGCCCTCGACGATCTTCTCGAGCGCGGCCTCCGGCTTGCCCTCCTCGCGGGCGATGGACTCGAAGACCTTCTTCTCGGCCTCGATCACCTCGGGGGCGACGTCGTCCTTGCTCACGTAGAGCGGGTTGGCCGCCGCGATGTGCTGGGCGAGGTCCTTGGCCAGCTGCTGGAACGGCTCGGTCTTCGCGACGAAGTCGGTCTCGCAGTTGAGCTCGAGCAGGACACCGACGGTCGGCGGCAGGTCGGGGCTCGTCTTGTGCAGGTAGCTGTGCACGAGACCGTTGGAGGCCTTGCGGCCCTCGCGCTTGCCGACGTCCTTGGCGCCCTTGATGCGCAGCGCCTCGATCGCCTTGTCGAAGTCGCCGTCGGCCTCCTGGAGCGCCTTCTTGCAGTCCATCATGCCGGCGCCGGTTGCTTCCCGGAGCTTCTTCACGTCGGCAGCGGTGATCTCAGCCATGGTGGGGCTAGTCCCTATCTGTGGTCGGTAAGAAGGTCAGGTACTCGGTGCGGCGTCGGCAACGGGCGCCTCGGCCGGTGATGCGGACGCGGCTTCAGCCGAGGCCGGAGAGTCAGCCGGATCGGTCTTCTGCTTGAGCAGCTCGATCTCCCAGTCCGCGAGCGGCTCGTCGGTGGCCAGCTGGCCGTCGGCCGCAGCGACCTCGCCCTCGCGGCCCGCGTCGGCCTGCGCCGCCGCGCGCTGCATGAGGCCCTCGGCGACCGCGTCGGCGATGACCCGGGTCAGCAGGTCCGCCGACCGGATGGCGTCGTCGTTGCCGGGGATCTTGTAGTCGACCTCGTCCGGGTCGCAGTTGGTGTCGAGGATGGCGACGACCGGGATGTTGAGCTTGTGCGCCTCGCCGACCGCGATGTGCTCCTTCTTCGTGTCGACGATCCACACCGCGCTCGGCGTGCGGGTCATGCCGCGCAGGCCGCCGAGAGTGCGCTCGAGCTTCTTCTTCTCGCGGCCGAGGACGAGGGCTTCCTTCTTCGTCATCACCGTGACGCCGCCGGTCTGCTCGAGCATCTCGAGCTCCTGCAGGCGCTGGAGGCGCTTGTGGACGGTCTGGAAGTTGGTGAGCATGCCGCCGAGCCAGCGCTCGTTGACGTAGGGCATGCCGACCCGGGTGGCCTCGCGCTCGATGGCCTCCTGCGCCTGCTTCTTGGTGCCGACGAAGAGGATCGTGCCGCCGTGGGCGACCGTCTCGCGCACGAACTCGTACGCGCGGTCGATGTAGGACAGCGTCTGCTGCAGGTCGATGATGTAGATGCCGTTGCGCTCGGTGAAGATGAAGCGCTTCATCTTCGGGTTCCAGCGCTTGGTCTGGTGCCCGAAGTGAACGCCACTCTCGAGCAGCTGTCGCATGGTGACGACGGCCATGTGTTTCCTTCCGCGCCCCGGGCAGGCCGGGACGGCCTCGGTTGACACGGCGGAGCGGTTCCGCCGTCCTGACGTCCACGCCGGGCGTCCCACCCGCTCCGGAGAGCGGGACCGAGGTGCCCGGAGGCTGGCCGGTGCGTGGTGACCCGGCCATGTGTGGACGTGCGAAGTCGGCCCGATGTGGCTGGACCGCTGGCTCATTCTTCCACAGATCCGGCGGAGCCCGGTCCGCAGCCCCCTGAGGGGCTCACCGTGGGCTCATGCGACTGCTGCTGACGCTCCTCCTCCCGCTCCTTCCCCAGGCGGAGGCACCGCGCTGGACGGCGCCGGTGAGTCCGGTCGTGGTCCGTCGCGGGTTCGACCCGCCCGACCAGCCGTGGCTGGCCGGGCATCGCGGGGTCGACCTGGCCGCCCCGGTCGGCACGCCGGTCCGGACCGCCGGTTCGGGCGTGGTCCGCTTCGCGGGGGTGCTGGCCGGGCGGGGAGTCGTCAGCGTCGCGCACGCGAACGGGCTGCGGACGACGTACGAGCCGCTCGAGGTCGGCGTCGCGAAAGGCGACGCCGTACGACGCGGCGCCGTCCTCGGGACGCTCGCACCGGGACATCCCGGTCTGCACTGGGGGCTACGCCGCGACGATGTCTACCTTGACCCGCTGCTGTTGCTCGGCTCGCCCGAACCCGCCCGGCTGCTGCCCCTGTGGCATGGAGCCGATCGAGTGCAACCCGCGGCGGAAGCCGCGCGCCGCACCGAGACGAGAGCCCCCGCGCCGTCGCGCGCCGCGAAGCCGGCCAGCGGCGCGGGCCTGGCCTTCGCCGGTGCTGCGGGGAGTGGGCTCGCCGTGCTCGCCGGGGGGCGGCTCCTGACCCCCGGCCGTCGCGAGCGGCGCCGCGCAGCAGGCCAGGGAGTGAGGAGCCGCGGCCCTTAGTCGCGCTGCTCGGCGATCTTGCCGCGGAGCTGGAGGACCGCCTTGGTGTGCATCTGGCAGATCCGGCTTTCCGTGACGCCCAGCACCTGCCCGATCTCGGCGA
Organism: uncultured Frankiaceae bacterium; assembly: GCA_964651395.1. Lineage (GTDB taxonomy): Bacteria > Actinomycetota > Actinomycetes > BP-191 > BP-191 > CAZYXZ01. The sequence continues at coordinate 2,504 of CAZYXZ010000080.1, read as the reverse complement.
GGGTGAGGCCTTCGTAGTAGTAGAGCGTCACGACGATCTTCTCCCGCTCCGGGAGCGTGTTGATCGCCTTGGCGAGCAGGAACTTGGTCTCCTCGGTCTCGAAGGCGAGGACCGGGTCCTCCGTGCGCGGGTCCTCGAGCGTGTCGACCAGGGAGAGCTTGTCGCCTCGTTCGCCGCCGACGTTGAGCAGCTCGTCGAGCGCCACGACGTTGACGAAGGAGACCTGGCTGAAGATCTGGTGCAGGTCGTCGAGGTCGATGCCGAGCTCATCGGCCACCTCGGCCTCGGTCGGCGTGCGGTGCAGCTTGGCCTCGAGGCTGGAGTAGGCCTTCTCGACCTCGCGCGCCTTGTGCCGGACCGAGCGCGGGATCCAGTCGATGGCGCGCAGCTCGTCGATGATCGCGCCGCGGATCCGGCTGATCGCGTAGGTCTCGAACTTGATGGCCCGCTCGAGGTCGAACTTCTCGATGGCGTCGATCAGTCCGAAGATCCCGTAGGACACGAGGTCGGCCTGCTCGATGTTCGGCGGGAGCCCCACACCGACCCGCCCGGCGACGTACTTCACCAGCGGCGAGTAGTGCAGGATCAGCCGCTCACGAACCGCGGTGCTGCCGGTGTCCTTGAACTCGCGCCAGAGCTCAGGGATCACGCTCTCGGCGTCGGCCTTGTCGGGATCGATCGAGGCCGCGGCAGAGGCCGGCGTACGCGAGATGACGCGCGCGCCGTCAGGCTCGGGGGTGCGCCTGCTCATAGGTTGCCTTCAGCCGTTCTGCCGACACGTGCGTGTAAACCTGGGTCGTTGCGAGCGTAGCGTGCCCCAGGAGCTCCTGGACCGTTCTGAGGTCCGCGCCGCCTTCAACGAGATGAGTGGCTGCGGAGTGACGTAGCCCGTGCGGACCCAGGTCGGGCAGTCCGGGCAGCACCGCGAGATAGGCGTGGACGAGCCGACGCACGGCGCGCTGGTCGATGCGCCGGCCGCGCTCGCCGAGGAACAGGGCGGCGCCACTGTCCGATTTCGCGAGCTCCGGACGGCCTGCGGTGAGCCACAGCTCCAGCGCGTGGGCCGCCGGCAGCCCGTACGGGACGCTGCGCTCCTTGCTGCCCTTGCCGAGCACCCGGACCAGCCGGCGGTGCGGGTCGAGGTCGTCGATGTCGAGACCGGTCAGCTCACCGACCCGGATCGCGCTGGCGTAGAGCAGCTCCAGGATCGCGCGGTCACGCAACCCCACGGGCGTGTCACCGGCCGGAGCGCTGACCAGCGCCGCAGCCTCGGCGGCGCGCAGGACCCGTGGCAGGCGGCGCTCCGGACCGGGCACGGTCAGTGCCGCAGCGGGGTCGGCGGCGACCCAGCCGCGCTTGGCGGCGTACGCGAAGAACACCTTCACGGCAGACGCGCGGCGGGCCATCGTGGCGCGGGCGCGCCCGGTCGAGCGCAGTCGCGCGAGCCAGCTACGCAGTAGGTCAGGAGTGACGTCGGCCACCTGGTCGACGCCGGCGCGAGCGACATGCTCGCCGAGGTTGGCGACGTCACCGCAGTACGCCGCGACCGTGTGCGGCGACAGCCCGCGCTCCGCCTCGAGGTGACGGCGGAACTCGACGAGTGCCGCGGCGAGCTCCATGACCTGACCATGATCAGTGCATCAGTCCGGGTCAAGCACCGCGCTTGCAGCGATAGCGGCCGTCGGACTTTTCGGCGAGGCCGGCCAGCTCGAGCTGGCTCAGCCCTTCCAGCACGTCTGGCAGTGCGAGACCCGACGTACGCAGCAGCGCAGCCACCGGGGCCCATCGTCGGGCGGGCAGCGCGTCGAGGACGCGGCGCGCGGTCGGTGTGAGCTCGTCGAAGAGCGTGGCGGGACCACTGCGTCGGGGTGCGAGGTCTTCGCCCATCCGCCCGACCACTTCGACCACCTCTGCCGCGTCGGTCACGAGCACTGCGTCGTGGTCGCGCAGCCAGACGTGGCACCCGCCGGACATCGCCGACGTGACCGGCCCGGGCACGGCCATCACCGGCCGGCCGAGCCGTTCTGCGTTGTTCGCGGTGGACAGCGCCCCGCTGCGCACCGCGGCCTCCACGACGACCGTGCCGGCCGACAGCGCGGCGATGACGCGGTTGCGGGTGAGGAAGCGATGGCGCATCGGCGCAGACCCGGGCGGCCACTCGCTGACGACGAGTCCGCGCTCCGCGATGCGCGCCAGCAGCGCCTCGTGCCGCTGCGGGTACGCGACGTCGACGCCGCAGGCCAGGACGGCGACCGTTGTCGCGCCCACGGCGAGCGCGCCTCGGTGAGCTGCACCGTCGATGCCCAGCGCGCCGCCCGAGACCACGGCCCAGCCGCGCTCGCCGAGTCCGGCGCCGAGCTCGCCCGCGACGCTGAGGCCGTAGTCGGTGGCCGCGCGGGACCCGACGACGGCGACCGACCGCGCAGCGACGACGCCCAGGTCGGCGGGGCCGCGGGCCCAGAGCGCCAGCGGCGCCCACGGCCCGAGGTCGTCGAGCGGCGCCG
>CAZYXZ010000079.1:12723-14311 GCA_964651395.1 uncultured Frankiaceae bacterium | reverse complement strand
CGAGGGCGACGTCTCGGGCGCCTGGGCCGGCTGCCGCCCGCTGCTGCGCGGCGCGGCCGGCGCGACGGCCGACCTGTCCCGGCGGCACAGCCTCGTCGAAGGAAGGGGCGGGCTGCTCACCATCACCGGAGGGAAGCTCACGACGTACCGTCGGATGGCCAAGGACGTCGTCGACCGGATCGTCGAGCGCGACCGGCGGCGGGCGCGCTGCCGCACCGACGAGATCAACCTCGGCAGCGCCCGTCCGTACGAGACGCTCGTGTCGGAGATGACGTCGGCGGCGGAGTCGCTCGGGCTCACCGCGGAGCTGGCCGCGCTCCTCGTCCGGCAGCACGGCGAGGCGGCTGCCGCAGTGCTGGACCTGGCCGCCGCCGAAGATCTCGCCTCCCCGGTGTCGCCGGCGACCGCCCACGTCTTTGCCGAAGTGGTGCATGCCGCGCGGCACGAGGGTGCGGCGACGCTGGACGACGTCTTCTCGCGCCGCACACGGCTCGCGCTGCGCGCGCGCGATGCCGCACTCCCCGCGGCCCGCCATGCGGCGGAGCTCATGGCCGCCGAGCTCGGCACCGACGAGGCGTGGGTCGACGCGCAGGTGACGGCGTACGCCGCCGCCGTGCGCCGGGAGCGCGGCGTCCTCGGCCTCGAGGACGCGCCCGTCAGATCTTGAGGCGCAGCGCCTTGGGCAGCAGCGTGAACGTCGCGGGGAGCTGACCGGCCGGCCGGCCGTCGATGGCGACCGGGACCGAGCGGTGACCGTGCGCCGTCATCGCGACCCGCACGTGACGCCACTGGCTGATGTGCTCGTGCGGCAGGTGCTCGCCGCGCAGCATCCGCGGCTGCGCGGTGAACGGCAGGTGCCGCGGGCCGGACCAGACCTGCACGTCCCATGCCCCGTCGTCGGGCAGCGACAGCGGCGCGACGTGGAGGTGGTCGAGCGCGTACTGGCCGTTGGCGAGGTGCGCCTGCACGAGCCGGCCGTGCCACTCGGCGAAGGTCATGTCCACGTCGACCAGCGGGCGCCGGTAGAGCGCCGTCGTCGACCACCACGTCAGCAGCCGCCGTAGTCCGGACCGGCTGGCACTGCGGGCCGCCGACGCGCCGAGCCCGACGACGGCGTCATTGAGCACCAGCCGGCGGCGGCCGGCGAGATCCGCGACGCCGACGTCGACGCGCATGACGCGCGGACCGGCCAGGAGCGCCGCGGCGACATCCGGGTCGAGCCCCAGGCCGAACGTGTGCGCGAAGTCGTTGACCCGGCCACCGGGGAACAGGCCCAGTACGACGTCCGGAGAGGTGCCGTCCGGATCGACCAGCGCGGGCAGGATCGAGACCGCGACGTCCTGGACGCCGCACGCGACGACGTAGCGGGATCCGGCCGCGATCGCCGCGCGGACCGCAGCCGCCGGATCGTCGCCGAGGTCGACGCGGTGGTGGTCGAGCGCGCGGGCCGTGAGCTCGGTCTCCAGCTCCTCGAGCTGGCCGGGGATCGGGCCGTGGCGCCCGGCCGGCACGAGCAGGGCCAACGGGCCGAGCGGATGGGCCACGGTCAGGCGCCCAGCAGTCGCTCGGCGGCCAGCTCGAGCAGGTC
>CAZYXZ010000079.1:10256-12713 GCA_964651395.1 uncultured Frankiaceae bacterium | reverse complement strand
CGTACGTCGGCCACCAGGGCCGCGCCGTCCGCGTCGACCAACGGGTACGCCGCGCCGGCGCCGCTGCATCGGGTGTCGAGCCCGGTCCGCTGCGGCTCCGCCATGCCGAGGCCCAGCGCGACGAGCACGGCGCGCGGGGCGTCGACCACACCGAGGCCGCGCGCGAGGGTGCACGGGTCGTGCCAGGCGACGGTCGTGCCGTCCGGCGGGCGGGATGGGAGCCGTCCTGCGGAGACGGCGGCGGCCAGCCACTCGGGCGCGGTGACCACCTCCGGTGCCGCGATCCCCCACGACGCCCACTCGTCGCGGATGACGCGCGCGCACCCCGGCGACAGCGGAACCACGCGGGTCGCGTCGCCGAGTGCGGTGGCGGCCGCGGTCGCCAACGTGCGCGCCTCGTCGACCAATCCGACGTCCAGCGCCGCGGCGCCGCAACACGGCTCTGCGCCGAGACACCGGACCGGCTCGCCGGCCGCGGAGAAGAGACGTCGTGCGGCCCGGCCCACCGCGGGCTGGCTCGACTGCACCGTGCAGCCGAAGAACAGCGCGGTCGGTGCGGTGGGGTCGGTCCCGGTGGACAGCTCGGCTGCGTGAATGTCCGCCCCGCGCGGTGAACCGGTGCGGGCGATGCGGTCGGCGACGGCGACGGCAGCCGGCAGCGGGGCTCCTTCGCTCGCTGCCGCGGCCCGCGCGGCCCGCGAGACGTCGGGCAGGCTCACGCCGGGCAGGCAGGCTCGGGAACAGGCGCCGCAGCCGGTGCACTGCGCGGTCGCGTGCACCGCGGCCGGCGTCCAGCCGTCGCGCTCCGCGGTGCGGGCAGCGCGGGAGATGCGCCACGGTGCGGCCGACTCCCGTCCGGTCGCGGCCTGGACCGGGCAGGTGGTCGAGCACAGCTTCGGGCACGACGAGCAGAGCGTGGCGTCGCCGAGCGGCTGCGCGGATCGCGGGGTCGGCTCGTGGCGGGTCGTGATCGTCGCCGCGATCTCGAGCTCCATCACAGTCCCAGCTTCCCGGGGTTGGCGATGCCACTCGGATCGACCGCGGCCTTCACGGCACGCAGGATCGCGTGGCCGGCCCCCATCTCGGCGGCCAGCCACGGTGCGCGCGCCTGGCCCACCCCGTGATGGTGGCCGATCGAGCCGCCCGCCGCGCGGCAGGCGTCCATCGCCGCGGTCCACAGCGCGTCGTAGCGGCGCAGCGCATCCGCCTCGTCGGCCGCGTCGGTCGCGAACGACCAGTAGATGGACGCGCCCTCCGGGTAGCAGTGCGAGACGTGGGCCATCACCACGGTCGCGTACGGCGACATGGCCGCGTGCATCGCGTCGTAGAGGTCGGGCAGCCGCGACCACAGCGCCGCGACCTCGATGGTGTCGGCGACGCCGTGCGGCCCGAGCAGCCGGCCTGCGATGACCTCCGGCAGCCGGAAGCTCACGGCGTACCGGTGCGACCACCAGTGCTCCCCCGGCCCGGTGCCGAGGTCGGTCGCCGCCGTGCAGACGTCCGTGAGGATCGCGTGCTCGGCCGCGACGAGCCGCGGGTCGCCTTCGCACGCCGTGACCAGCAGCGCGCCCTCGCCCACGTCGAGCCCCTGTCCGCCGAGCACCAGCGCGGTGTCGAGGACGTCGTAGAGCCGGACCACCGCTGGTCGCGCGCCCGTGGCCAGGACACGCCGTAGCGCGTCGACCCCGGAGCGCAGGTCGGGGAACAGCCAGCCGCCGAACTGGCGCGCCGAAGGGAGTGGGTGCATCCGCAGCGTGACCTCGGTGATGGCGCCGAGCGTGCCTTCGGCGCCGGCCAGGAGCCGCCACATGTCCGGTCCGGCGGCCGTCCGCGGGGCCGGGTGCGTCCGCCAGACCTCGCCGGTGGGCAGGACGGCCTCGAGCGCGACCACCAGGTCCTCGGCCTTGCCGTAGCGCGTGGACAGCTGACCTGCGCCGCGCGCGGCGACCCAGCCGCCGACGGTGGAGCACATGATCGACGACGGGAAGTGCCCGACCGTGAACCCTCGTGCGTTGACCGTCTCCTCGACCTCCGGCCCGAACGTGCCGGCCCGGAACGTCACGACGCCGGAGATCTCGTCGAGCTCCACGAGACCGCGCAGTCCGGTCAGGTCGAGGCAGATGCCGCCCTGTACGGGGGCCGCGCCCCCGACGACACCGGATCCGCCGGCGTACGGCGTGACCGGGACGCCCTGCCCGGTCGCGTAGCGGTACACGGCCGCGACCTCGGAGGTGTCGAGCGGGCGGACGACGACGTCCGGCAACGGCGCGGACGCGGCGCCGGACCGGTCCAGCAGCGTGCTGCGCGGCCAGCAGTCGGTCGCCTTCGCGGCGCGCTCCGCGTCGTCGGCGCGCACGCGGTCCGCGCCGAGCAGCGCGACGAGGTCGTCGACCAGGTCTGTCACAGGCAGATCAGACCACGGACGGCCGCGCGGGGTTGGGGCCGCGCTTGCGGAGG
>CAZYXZ010000079.1:0-10246 GCA_964651395.1 uncultured Frankiaceae bacterium | reverse complement strand
TTGGGGCGCCCGCGCCGGGTCACACAACGCTGCTGTACGCCACTACGCCGCGCTTGAGCGCGTGCACGGCCTGACGGGCGGCGGCGCCGACGGTGCCCTCGTCGCCGGCCACGCCGCTGATCTGGTCGAGCAGGTCGACCAGCATCTTGACCCAACGCACGAAGTCGCCGGCCGTGAGGTCCACCTCGCTGAGCAGCTGGTCCAGCCGTACGCCGGACGCCCACCGGTACGCCGCCCACACGAAGCCGAGGTCGGGCTCGCGCAGCGAGTCGACCCGGTGCCGGCCCTCGACGTCCTTGAGGTCCCCCCAGGTCCGGGTCATCTCGGCGAGGACGTCGCGCACCCGACCGCCCGGGAGCCGCACCGACTCCTCGCCTGGCCCGCGCGTCTCGTAGACCAGGATCGACGCGGCGGCGGCCAGGTCGGCGGCGGACAGGCCCTCCCACAGCCCGCGGCGCAGGCACTCCGCGGCCAGCAGGTCCGACTCGGTGTAGATGCGCGCGAGCTGATGCCCGGCGTCGGTGACCATGCTGTTCGCGCGGCCGCCCTCGAGGTAGCCGAGCTCCGCCAGGACGCCGCAGACCCGCTCGAACGTGCGCGCGATGGAGTTGGTGCGGCTGTTCACCCGCTGGCGCAGCTGGTCGGTGTCCTTGACCAGGCGTGCGTGGCGCTCCGCCCAGCGCGCGTGGTCCTCGCGCTCCGCGCAGCCATGGCACGGGTGCGCGCGGATCGCCTTGCGCAGCCGGCCGATCTCCTCGTCGTCCGCACCGAGCGCGCGCTGCTTGCGCGGCCGCCCGCCCTCGTCCAGGCCCAGCGCGCGGATGCTCGACGCGAGGTCGCGCCGGGCCTGGGGGTTGCGCGCGTTGAAGTTGCGCGGGATGCGGACCCGGCCGGCCGGTTCGACCGGGCTGGGGAAGTGCTCGATGGACAGCTTGCGCAGCTGCCGGTCCGCGGTGATGACCTGCGGTGCGGGGCTGGTCCCCTCGAGTCCGGGGTCGAGCACGACCGCCAGGCCGGCGTAGCGCCCGGCGGGGATGCGGATCACGTCCCCCGGCTTGAGCCGCTCGAGCGACTGCACCGCGGCCGCCTTGCGCAGCGAGGACGACTCCCGCGCGATGGCGGCCTCGCGCGCGGAGACGGCCGCGCGCAGCCCGGCGTACTCGGCGAAGTCGCCGAGGTGGCAGCTCATCGCGTCGGCGTAGCCCTCGAGCGCGGCCTCGTTCTTCGTGACCTGCTTCGCGAGGCCGACGACCGCCTGGTCGGCCTGGAACTGCGCGAAGCTCAGCTCGAGCAGCGCCCCGGCCTTCTCGGCGCCGACCGACCCCACCAGGTTGACCGCCATGTTGTACGACGGGCGGAACGACGAACGCAGCGGGTAGGTGCGCGTGGACGCGAGCCCGGCGATGGACAGCGGCTCGACGCCCGGCTGCCACAGCACGATCGCGTGGCCCTCGACGTCGATGCCGCGGCGACCGGCGCGCCCGGTCAGCTGCGTGTACTCCCCCGGCGTGACGTCGGCGTGCGTCTCGCCGTTCCACTTCACGAGCCGCTCGAGGACGACGGAGCGAGCGGGCATGTTGATGCCGAGCGCGAGCGTCTCGGTCGCGAACACCGCCTTGACCAGGCCGCGCACGAAGAGCTCCTCGACGCACTCCTTGAACGTCGGGATCAGGCCGGCGTGGTGGGCGGCGATACCGCGCTCCAGTCCTTCGAGCCACTCCCAGTAGCCGAGGATGCCCAGGTCCTCCTCCGCGAGCTCGGTGCAGCGCAGCTCGACGTACTCGCGCACGCGGACGCGTTCGTCGTCGGTGTTCAGGCGGAGACCGGCGTGCAGGCACTGGCGCACGGCCGCGTCGCAGCCCGCGCGGGAGAAGATGAAGGTGATCGCGGGAAGCAGTCCTTCGCGGTCGAGGGTGTCGATGACCTCGCTGCGGCTGGCGAAGTGCCGGCTGCGCGGCGGCCTCTTGCCGTCCCGGCCACGCCGCTCGGGCAGGTAGCGCGACTCCTCTCGGGAGAGCCGGATCAGGCTGGGGTTCACCGTGGGCTTGCCGTCCTCGCCGGGTACGAAGAGGTCCAGCAGCTTGTTGCCGGCCAGCATGTGCTGCCACAGCGGCACCGGACGGTGCTCCTCGACGATCACGGTCGTCTCACCGCGCACCGTGCCCAGCCACGCGCCGAACTCCTCGGCGTTGCTGACCGTCGCGCTCAACGACACCACGCTGACCGACTCGGCCAGGTGGATGATCACCTCCTCCCATACCGCGCCGCGGTAGCGGTCGGAGAGGTAGTGCACCTCGTCCATGACGACGTAGCCGAGACCGTGCAGCGCGTCGGAGCGCGCGTAGAGCATGTTCCGGAGCACCTCGGTGGTCATCACGATCACCGGCGCGTCGCCGTTGATGACGTTGTCGCCGGTGAGCAGGCCGACGTTCGACGGGCCGTGCCGGGCGACCAGGTCGCCGTACTTCTGGTTGGAGAGGGCCTTGATCGGCGTCGTGTAGAAGCACTTCTGACCTACGGCGAGCGCGAGGTGCACCGCGAACTCGCCGACGACGGTCTTGCCGGCGCCGGTCGGCGCTGCGACCAGGACACCGAGGCCCGACTCGAGCGCCGTGCACGCCTCGATCTGGAAGCGGTCCAGCGGGAAGCTGTAGCCGGCCGCGAACTCCGCCAAGTGGCTCGCGACAACCGGCGTGGCCATGCCGACCAGCCTACGTGGGTCCCGGCACCAGGACCCGGAGCGCCCCGGGGATGCATTCGCAGGTCAGCGGCAGGGGGCCCATCGGCTCGCCGTCGGCGTACGCCGAGACGCCCGGCGCGTCGAGGGTGACGGTCCGGGCTCGCCGGATCTGCACGGCGGGGTGCGTCTTGTGGGTGCCCTTGTAGACCTTCGGGAAGGTGCGCAGGAACTCGAACTTGCCGACCGCGCCGAGGACGCACACCTCGAGCAGCCCGTCGTCGAGCACGGCGTCCGGCGCGACGCGCATGCCTCCGCCGTACGAGCGGGAGTTGCCGACGGCGACGAGCATCGCCTCGGTCTCCCAGACCTCGCCGTCGAGCGTGAGCGTGTAGTGCAGCGGCTTGAACCGCGGCAGCGTCGCCAGCATCGCGAGGATGTAGCGGTTGTCGCCGCGCGGCCAGGTCATCTCGTTCGCGCGCTCGTTGACGGCGGAGTCGAACCCGGAGCCGAGCACGGCCCCGAACCAGCTCTCGGTCTCCCCCGCGACGCGAACGGCGTCGATGTCCCGGGTGTGCCCGGCGAGGACGACGTCGGCGGCCTCGATCGGGTTCTTGCCGGGCAGGCCGAGGTGGCTGGCCAGGTCGTTGCCCGTGCCGGCCGGGATGATGCCGAGCGGTGTGAAGGTGCCCGCGACCGCCTGGATGGCCAGGTGCGCCATCCCGTCGCCGCCGAGCGCGACCAGCGCGTCCACCCCGTCGGCGACCGCCTGGTGGCAGAGCGCCTGGCTCTCCTCCTCGGAGGCGCCGACCAGCTCCCGGACGTCCGCGCGGGTGCGCAGCCGGGCCACGGACTGCGCGCGCAGCTCCGCGCCCTTGCCCTTGCCCGCCTTCGGGTTCACCACGAGCGCGATGTGCATGCCCGCACCCTAGCCAGGACTCCTACAGCGGCGAGACCTCGTCGTCCGACCACTGGTCGGTGTCGCCCTCGACCGGCCCGCGCCGGCGCCGGGCCCGCTCGCGCAGGCGCGCGAAGAGCACGGCGAGCTCGTAGAACAGGAACATCGGCACCGCGAGGGCGAAGAAGCTGAACGGGTCCCCGCTCGGCGTGATGACCGCGGCGAAGACTGCGATGCCGAAGTACATGCCGCGCCGCCAGGCCTTCAGGCGGCTGGCCGGGAGGATGCCGGCCAGGTTCGAGAAGATCAGCAGGAGCGGGAACTCGAACGACACGCCGAACGCCAGCAGCATGAAGATGACGTAGTTGATGTAGCGGTCGGCCACGAGCTGTGGGTCGATGCCGTCGCCGGCGAAGCCCAGCAGGAAGTCCAGGCCCTTGTTCAGGGTGAAGTAGGCCAGCACCATGCCGACGGCGAACAGCGCGGTCGAGCTGAGGATGAACGGCGCGGCCCACTTCTTCTCGCGCGCGTAGAGGCCTGGCGTGATGAACGCCCACACCTGGTAGAGCCAGATCGGCGCGGAGACCACCAGCGCGCAGATCATCGTCACGCGCAGCTTGAGCAGGAACGAGTCCGCGACGCCCAGGATGATCAGCCGGCAGTCGCCGGGCTGGTCGCCACGCAGGTGGACGGGCAGGTCGCAGTAGGGCTTGAGGACGATGTCGAAGATCGGGTCGTACGCGAAGAAGAAGATGACGGCGAAGGCGACCGCGATGGCCAGCAGGCTCTTCACGACCCGGCCGCGCAGCTCGAACAGGTGGTCGACCAGCGACATCCGGGAGTCGTCCGGGTGCCGTTCCTGGCGACGCCGGAGACGTACGGCCATCAGCGAGTCCGCGGGCCGCCGCTAGCTGATGGGGCTGTCGCGCTCGTCGGACTTGGCGGGCATGGGCTGCCCGGTCTTGTCGTCGCGGCCGTCCCCGTCCTCGTCGCGCAGACCCTTGGTCTCGGCCTTGAGGATGCGCATCGAGCGGCCGATCGACCGGGCGGCGTCGGGGAGCTTCTTGGAGCCGAAGAGCAGCACGGCGATGCCGAGCACGATGTAGAGCTCCGGGCCACTGGGCATCGGGGGTCTGCCTCTCTGAGGGTCGGCCTGAGTCTACGCCCGGACGGGCGCCCGGCCTGGGCTACGGGAGTACTTCGCCGCGCGGGTAGGAGGGGTTCATTCCGTGCTCGGGCTGCGGGAGCTCGATCGCCGCGGCCGCCTCCGCGATCCGCTCGCTGGCCGCGGCCACGCTGCTGCCGAGGTGGCGCACCCGCCGGTAGAGGGTCCAGCCCATGCGCCCGAGGATGGCGAGACCGGCCAGACCGCACGCGAACGCGAGGACGCCGACCGGCCAGGACATGCCCGGAGGCTATCCGGCGACCGGGTCGACGCGCCCTGCGAGGTAGTCGGTGTGCGCGGCGTGCAGGACGAAGTCGAGCAGGTCGTCGTAGGTCAGCTGCGGTCCGTTGTGCTCCTCCAGCGCCTCGGCCGGGATCTCCCAGACCTCCGCGCGAACCCCCCCGGACATCAGCAGCGACACGACGTGGTCGTCGGCCGGCTTGCGGACGAGTGCCTCGCAGCCGGGGCAGACGAACGTGTAGTACGAGGAGGCGGCGTGATTGCAGACCATGAGCGTGACGTCGTCCGCGGTCAGCTCGATCTCTCCGCAGTCGTAGCACGAGGCCTTGATGCTGGTCATGGCCACCACCTCCCTTCGGCGTAGCGCCCTACAAATGTCTCGTCGGCACGTCGGTGGCATGGCTTGACCGTCCGATCGGACCGGACTGGTCCCCAAGGGAACTAGTCCCTTACCTCTCTACGCGTACGCCGCGAGGGCGTCGGTGGCCGCCGTGGCGACCGCTGCGCGCAGCTCCGGGGGCTCCAGGACCCGCGCGTTCGCCCCCAGGCGCAGCGCGAGCCGGGCCACCCAGCGGGTGTCGGCCGCCCTCAGCTTCAGCCGCAGCCCGCCGTCCGGCAGCGGCTCGACCGACTCGCACGGGTAGTAGTCGGCCACCCAGCGGGCGGACGGGCTGACATCGAGCACCACCAGCGTCTGCTCGGGGCGGGGCAGGTACACGCCCTCGTCGATGTCGCGGGTCACCGCCTCCGGCGGCGGCGCGGACGCCTCCTCGAGGACGTCGACCGCGAGGATCCGGTCGACCCGGAACATCCGCACGTCGCCGACCAGGCGGCACCAGCCCTCGAGGTACCAGCGCCCGCCGACGGAGAGCACCCGCATGGGATCGACGTCGCGCTCCGTCACCTCGTCGCGGCCGCCCGAGTGGTAGCGCAGGTGGAGCAGGCGCCCCTCGCGCAGTGCCGCCTGGACGGCGGTGAGGGTCTCCCCCTCGGCGTCGAGCTGCACGGTGACCTGGTCGGTGACCGGGCCGACGACGTCCTCGAGCTTGGCCAGCGCGCGGTCGAGGGCGCCGCGCTCCGCGAGCCCAGGTACGGCGGCCAGCGTGCGCGCGGCGACGACCAGCGACAGCGCCTCCTGCGGGGTCAGCCGCAAGGGCCGGGCGATCGTCTCGGCGTTCGTCACGGTGATCCGGTCGCCGTCGAGGCTGACGTCGATGAGGTCGCCCGGCGAGTAGCCGGGCAGGCCGCAGACGAAGAGCAGGTCGAGGTCCGCGCGGAGCTGCTTCTCCGTGACGCCGAAGACAGCGGCCGCCTCCTCCACCGGGATGCCCGGGTGGGCCACGAGGTACGGCACGAGAGCGAGCAGCCGGGCCAGCCGGCCGGCCGCGCCCCTCACGTGGCGCCGTTCATGCCGCACCGCTCATGTTGCAGCCCCGGCGAGCGCCTCCTGCAGGCGGCCGATGACCGCCGTGCGCAGCTCGTCCGGCTCTAGGACGACCAGCTGCGGGCCGTAGCCCACGAGCCACTCCGCCGCCCGGTCGACGTCGCCCAGCGGGAGCGTGCAGCGGGTCCAGCCGTCCGCCTCCTCGACTGCCTCGGTCGCCGTACGCCGGACCTGCCAGCAGCTGTCCGGGGCGATGCGGACCACCGCCGTCCCGGTGGCCGGCACGTCCTCGGTGGCCGTGACGACGGCGCGCAGATCGACGCCGGCGGGGACGCTGACCGTGCCCGGATCGCCGACCGGGGCGGCGGAGCCGACGATCCGGCCCAGCCGGAACACGCGGGTGGCGTCCCGGTCGCGGTCGTGCCCGGCCAGGTACCACCGGCCGTGCCAGTGCACGAGGCCCCAGGGCTCCACGGTGCGGCGTGCGGGGTCCGTGCCGCCGGCCGTCACGTAGTCGAACGTGACCGCCTGCCCGGCGCGCACAGCGGCCAGCAGCGGCTCGAAGGCGGCGTCGCTGGCCGCCACGCGCGGCTCGACCACCGTGGTCTCGACCGGGTCCGCCTCGATCCCGGCGGCGCGCAGCTTGAGCAGGGCGCTCGCGCTGGCCTCGCCGAGCGCCGCGGACTGCCACAGGCGCGCGGCCAGCGCGACGGCCGTGGCCTCGTCGGGGGCGAGGGAGATCGGCGGGAGCTCGTAGTCGTCGCGGCGGATCCAGTAGCCCTGCTCGACCTCCCAGGCGTCCACGAAGCCGGTCTCGAGCGGGATGCCGAGCTCGCGGAGCTCCTCCTTGTCGCGCTCGAACTGCCGGCGGAAGCTCTCCGGGTCATCCTGGTCGTAGGCCGGCAGCATCTCCCGGATCTGCTCGACGGTGACCGGACGCCGGGCCGAGAGCAGCAGCATCAGCAGGTTGACCAGCCGCTCGAGCTTGGGCGCCGACATGGCACGGACCGTAGCAACCGGCCGTGGTCGTTGACCCTCCGGGCTTTACGCACGATAGTCGTTGGCAAAGTCGGCTTAAGGGTGGGTCATGATTATCTCGACGGACGGGACGACCCGGCGGGCGCTGCTCGGGGTGGTCAAGCGCCGGGGCTCGGCCGACGCCACCGAGCTGGCTGCGGCCCTCGGCGTGACCACGGCCGGCGTACGCCGGCACCTCGACGCGTTGGTCGGCGACGGCCTGCTCACGACGTCGGTGGAACGCCGCCCGAAGGGCCGCCCGGCGACGAAGTTCTGGCTCACCCCGGCCGGCGACGAGACGTTCCCCCGGGCCTACCCGGAGCTGACCGAGGTGCTGCTCGACGCGGTGGCCGAGGAGCACGGCCCGGACGCCGTGGACCGGGCGTTCGCCCGCGGTGCGGCGAAGGCCGCGGAGGCGTTGCGACCGCGGCTGGCCGGGCAGAGCGTGGCGGGCGCGGCGGCGGAGCTGGCCGCCGTCCAGGACGCGGCCGGCTACCTGGCCGAAGCGACGGTGCTCGACGAGGACAGCGCGCTGCTCACCGAGCACAACTGCGCCATCGCGCGGATCGCGGGCCACTACCCGCAGGCCTGCACGGCCGAGCTCGCGATGCTGCGGGACGCCGTCGGCGAGGACGTCGCGGTCGAACGCGTGAAGTTCATGCCGGACGGCGACCACACCTGCACGTACCTGCTCCGTCGCCGGACCGGCTGAGTACGTACGCTCACCCGGTGATCGACCTGCGCACCGGCACTGTGGTCTCCCTCATCACGTCCCGGCCCGGTGCGGTGGTCGTCGCGATCGACATCGACGGCGAGCCGTCCGAGGCGGTCGCCTACCCGGCGCTGGTCGGTACGCCGGAACCGGGCGACCGGGTCGTGGTGAACACGACCGCTGTCGCGCTCGGCCTCGGCACCGGCGGCGACCACGTGGTGGTCGCGATCCCAGACCGGCTGCCGCCGGTCGTGGTCACCGAGGGTCACGTCATGAAGGCGCGCTACACCCCGCTGCAGCACGCGGTGCTCGGCGTCGCCGAGGAGGCGTCGCCACACCGGGCCGCGATGGCGGCGACGGCGTCGCTGGACGGAGCTCCCGTCGTCGTCGCGGACCTGCACTCCGCGCTGCCGGCGATCGTCGCGGGCGTGCGCGCGCGGCGGCCCGAGGCGCGCGTGGTCTACGCCATGACCGACGGCGGCGCCTTGCCGATCTGGTACTCGCGCACGGTGGCCGGTCTCACCGCGGCCGGATGGCTGGCGGGGACGGTGACCGCCGGCCAGGCCTTCGGCGGCGACCTCGAGGCGGTCACGCTGCACGAGGCGCTGCTGGCGGCACGTGCCGTCCTGCTCGCGGACGTCGTCGTCGTGACCCAGGGGCCGGGCAACCTGGGCGTCGGCCTGCGCTGGGGCTTCTCCGGCGTCGGTGCGGGCGAGGCGGTGAACGCCGTCGCCGCGCTCGACGGGCGCGCTGTCGCGTCGCTGCGCATCTCCGCGTCTGACCCGCGGGAACGCCACCGCGGCGTGAGCCACCACAGCGCGACGGCGTACGGCCGGGTGGCGCTGGCCCGCGCGACCGTCGTCGTGCCGGAGCTGCCCGCCCCCCTCGCCCGCGAGGTGCAGGCCGACCTGCAGGCGTCGGGCATCGCGCAGCGGCACGACGTGGTCACGGTCGTGGAGGACCTGGACGAAGCCCTGCGCTCCTCGCCGGTCCCGCTGTCGACGATGGGACGCTCGCTCGACGAGGACTACTGGTACTTCAGCGCCGCGGCCGCCGCCGGGTACTACGCCGCCGACGTCAGCGCTACATAGAGGCGATCAGGCGCTCGACCCGGTCGTCGACGGCGCGGAACGGGTCCTTGCAGAGCACGGTGCGCTGGGCCTGGTCGTTGAGCTTGAGGTGCACCCAGTCGACCGTGAAGTCGCGGCGCTTCTCCTTGGCCTTGCGGATGAACTCGCCGCGCAGCCGCGCGCGGGTCGTCTGCGGCGGCGTGTCCATGGCCTGCGCGATGGTGGCGTCGTCGCTGACCCGGTCGACCGCACCCTTCCGCTCGAGCAGGTAGTAGAGGCCGCGGTCGCGGTTGACGTCGTGGTAGGCCAGGTCGAGCAGCGCGATCCGCGGCGACGACAGCGACAGGCCGTGCTTGGCCCGGTAGCGCTCGAGCAGGTGGTACTTGCAGACCCAGTCCACCTCGCGCGCGACGGAGCCGAGGTCGCCGGTCTCGATCGCGGTGAGCGTGCGGCCCCAGAGGTCGAGCACGCGCTCGGCGACCGGGTCGGCCCCGCGGCGGGTGAGGAAGTCGCGGGCCTTGGCGTGGTACTCGTGCTGGATCTCCAGCGCGCTCGCCTCACGGCCGTTGGCCAGCTTCACGCGCCGGCGACAGGTGATGTCGTGGCTGACCTCGCGGATCGCGCGGATCGGGTTCTCCAGCGTCAGGTCGCGCATCACGACGCCGGACTCGATCATCCGCAGGACCAGGTCGGTCGTGCCGACCTTGAGCAGCGCGGTGCTCTCGTTCATGTTCGAGTCGCCGACGATGACGTGCAGCCGGCGGAAGCGCTCCGCGTCGGCGTGCGGCTCGTCGCGGGTGTTGATGATCGGACGCGAGCGCGTGGTCGCCGAGGAGACGCCCTCCCAGATGTGCTCGGCCCGCTGACTGACGCAGAACACCGCGCCGCGCGGGGTCTGCAGCACCTTGCCGGCGCCGCAGATGATCTGCCGGGTCACCAGGAACGGGATGAGGATGTCGGCGAGGCGGCTGAACTCGCCGTGGCGGCCGACCAGGTAGTTCTCGTGGCAGCCGTAGGAGTTGCCTGCGGAGTCGGTGTTGTTCTTGAACAGGTAGATCTGTCCGGCGATGCCCTCCTCGTGCA
>CAZYXZ010000078.1:0-14613 GCA_964651395.1 uncultured Frankiaceae bacterium | reverse complement strand
CCTTCCACAGGATCTTCTCGGACAGCGCGTCCTCGATCTCCCGCTGGATGGTGCGCCGCAGCGGACGGGCTCCCAGAACCGGGTCGTAGCCCTTCTTGGCGAGCAGCGCCTTGCCGGCCGGGGTGACCTCGAGCGCCATGTCCTTGTTCTTCATCTGCACCTCGACCCGCGCCAGCATGAGGTCGACGATCTCGACGATCTCCTCCTCCGTGAGCTGGTGGAAGACGATGACGTCGTCGATCCGGTTCAGGAACTCCGGCCGGAAGTGCACCTTGAGCTCGTCCTGGACCTTGGCCTTCATGCGCTCGTAGTCGATCGCCTTGTCGGTGCCCTTGGAGAAGCCGAGGTTGAAGCCCTTGGCGATGTCCCGGGTGCCGAGGTTCGACGTCATGATCAGCACGGTGTTCTTGAAGTCCACCACGCGACCCTGCGCGTCGGTCAGGCGGCCGTCCTCGAGGATCTGCAGCAGCGTGTTGAAGACGTCGGGGTGGGCCTTCTCGACCTCGTCGAAGAGGACCACGGAGAACGGCTTGCGCCGCACCCGCTCGGTGAGCTGGCCGCCCTCCTCGTAGCCGACGTAACCCGGGGGCGAGCCGACCAGCCGCGAGACGGTGTGCTTCTCCATGTACTCGCTCATGTCGAGCTGGATGAGCGAGTCCTCGTCACCGAAGAGGAACTCGGCCAGCGTCTTGGACAGCTCCGTCTTCCCGACGCCGGAGGGGCCGAGGAAGATGAACGACCCACCGGGGCGCTTCGGGTCCTTGAGGCCGGCGCGGGTACGCCGGATCGCCTGCGAGACGGCCTTGATGGCCTGCTCCTGGCCGATGACCCGCTTGTGCAGCTCGGTCTCCATGCGGAGCAGCCGGGCCGTCTCCTCCTCGGTCAGCTTGAAGACGGGGATGCCGGTCCAGGTGGCCAGGACCTCGGCGATCTGCTCCTCGTCGACCTCGGCGACGACGTCCATGTCGCCGGCCTTCCACTCCTTCTCGCGCTGCGCCTTCTCGCCGAGGAGCTGCTTCTCCTTGTCGCGCAACGACGCGGCCTTCTCGAAGTCCTGCGCGTCGATCGCGCTCTCCTTCTCGCGGCGCACCTCGGCGATCCGCTCGTCGAACTCGCGGAGGTCGGGCGGAGCGGTCATGCGGCGGATGCGCATGCGCGAGCCGGCCTCGTCGATGAGGTCGATCGCCTTGTCCGGCAGGAAGCGGTCGGAGATGTAGCGGTCGGCCAGCGTCGCGGCGGCGACGAGGGCGGCGTCCGTGATGGAGACGCGGTGGTGCGCCTCGTAGCGGTCGCGCAGGCCCTTGAGGATCTCGATGGTGTGCGGCAGCGTCGGCTCGCCGACCTGGATCGGCTGGAACCGGCGCTCGAGCGCGGCGTCCTTCTCGAGGTGCTTGCGGTACTCGTCGAGGGTCGTCGCGCCGATGGTCTGCAGCTCACCGCGCGCGAGCATCGGCTTGAGGATGCTCGCCGCGTCGATCGCGCCTTCGGCAGCGCCCGCACCGACGAGCGTGTGCAGCTCGTCGATGAACAGGATGATGTCGCCGCGGGTGCGGATCTCCTTCAGGACCTTCTTCAGCCGCTCCTCGAAGTCACCGCGGTAGCGGCTGCCGGCCACGAGCGCGCCGAGGTCGAGGGTGTAGAGCTGCTTGTCCTTCAGCGTCTCGGGAACTTCGCCCTTCACGATTGCTTGGGCGAGGCCCTCCACGACTGCTGTCTTGCCGACACCGGGCTCGCCGATGAGGACCGGGTTGTTCTTGGTACGGCGCGACAGCACCTGCATCACGCGCTCGATCTCCTTCTCGCGCCCGATGACCGGGTCGAGACGGGACTCGCGCGCCGCCTGGGTGAGGTTGCGCCCGAACTGGTCGAGGACCAGCGACGTGGTGGGCGTGCCCTCGGCCGGACCGCCGGCCGGCTCGCCCTTGCCGCCCGCGTAACCGGAGAGCAGCTGGATGACCTGCTGGCGCACCCGGTTGAGGTCGGCGCCGAGCTTGACCAGCACCTGTGCCGCGACGCCTTCGCCCTCGCGGATCAGGCCGAGCAGGATGTGTTCGGTGCCGATGTAGTTGTGGCCGAGCTGGAGCGCTTCACGAAGCGAGAGCTCGAGCACCTTCTTCGCGCGCGGAGTGAAGGGGATGTGGCCGGAGGGCGCCTGCTGGCCCTGGCCGATGATCTCCTCGACCTGCTGGCGCACACCTTCGAGCGAGATGCCGAGGGACTCGAGTGCCTTGGCGGCGACGCCCTCGCCCTCGTGGATCAGGCCGAGCAGGATGTGCTCGGTCCCGATGTAGTTGTGGTTGAGCATCCTGGCTTCTTCCTGCGCCAGGACGACGACCCGCCTTGCTCGGTCGGTGAACCTCTCGAACATTTCTCACTCCCAGGCGGTCGGCCACGCACCGCGGTACGGCGTGCGGCTTCCCGATCGTATCCCCGAGCGAGCGTCCTCTCATGCCTGAAAGGCGAACTCGCCGCGAGGCGCATTGTTAATTCCGTTGTCCGGTGCGAACGGTTCAACTCCGCGCCTGGGGACCGTGTTCCCAGGTCTGCTGCGAACGGCGTGGCCGCCGCTAACGGCTGGCGTCGTCGTACTGCTTCATGATCTCGGCGGAGATGCGGCCGCGGTCGCTCACCTTCAGGCCCTTCTTCTTCGCCCAGGCCCGCACCTCTTGCACCTTCTGACGGTCCGCGCCGCCGCCGGAGCGCCGGCCGCGCCGGCCCGAACCCCCGCTGGCCCGCCGGGCCACGCCGACGTACTTGGCGAAGGTCTCGCGCAACGCCTGCGCGTTCTTGTCGGTGAGGTCGATCTCGTAGCTGGCGCCGTCGAGGGAGAACGAGACGGTCTGGTGGGCGGGCTCACCGGTCAGGTCGTCGATGAGCGTGACATTGATTTTCTGCGCCATGTCTCCTCCACCCGTGGGCCGGCATGTTCTATTTCAAATAGAACATGCCGGACAAAGCATTGCAAATGCGGGTGTGGACTATTCGGGCCGCACTAATGGAAAGAGGATCACGTCGCGAATGCTGGCGACGCCCGCGATCAGCATGACCAGCCGGTCGACCCCCATGCCCATGCCGCCGGCCGGCGGCATGCCGTACTCCCGCGCGCGCAGGAAGTCCTCGTCGAGGGCCATTGCCTCGGGATCGCCGCCGGCCGCCTGCAGCGACTGCTCGAGCAGCCGGCGGCGCTGCTCGACCGGGTCGACCAGCTCGCTGTACGCCGTACCGAGCTCGCGGCCGAGCACGACCAGGTCCCAGCGCTCGGCCAGCCGCGGGTCGTCGCGGTGCTGGCGCGTGAGCGGGGACACCTCGGTCGGGAAGTCCCGGTAGAACGTCGGCGCAACGGTCTTGCTCTCCACCAGGCGCTCGTACAGCTCGAGGAGAACCTGGCCCGCTCCCCAGGCCGGGTCGGTGCTGACACCGGCCCGGTCGGCCAGGGCGCGCAGCGCGGCCGCGTCCAGGTCCGGCGTCACGGGCTCGCCGAGTGCCTCGGAGACGGCGTCGTGGACGGCGACGGAACGCCACTCCCCGGACAGGTCCAGCTCGCCGCCCTCGGGCAGCGGGACCGACAGCGACCCGGTCGCGGTCTGCGCGGCGGCCTGCACCAGCTCCCGGGTGAGCGCC
The DNA here is from genome assembly GCA_964651395.1 of uncultured Frankiaceae bacterium. GTDB lineage: Bacteria > Actinomycetota > Actinomycetes > BP-191 > BP-191 > CAZYXZ01. Next base: position 10,992 of record CAZYXZ010000078.1, on the reverse strand, counting down.
GCCATGGTGTTGTAGTCGCCGTAGGCCTGATAGGCCTCGAGCATCGTGAACTCGGGATTGTGGCGGGTGTCCACGCCCTCGTTGCGGAAGTTGCGATTGATCTCGAATACCTTCTCGATGCCGCCCACGAGAAGCCGCTTGAGATAGAGCTCGGGCGCGATCCGGAGAAACAACGGGATATCGAGCGCATTGTGGTGCGTCGTGAACGGCCGCGCGGCCGCCCCGCCGTGGATCGGCTGCAGCATCGGCGTCTCGACCTCGAGGTAGCCGCCCTCCGTCAGCGAGTCGCGCAACGAACGCACGACCGCGCTGCGCACCGCCAGGAGGCGGCGCGAGTCCGGGTTGACCACCAGGTCGACGTAGCGCTGGCGGACCCGCGCCTCGAGGTCGGTCAGGCCGTGCCACTTGTCGGGGAGCGGACGCAGCGCCTTGCTGGTGATCGCCCAGCACTCGACCATGACCGACAGCTCGCCGCGACGGCTCGCGACGACCTCGCCCTCGACGCCGACGTGGTCGCCGAGGTCGACGTCGCTCTCCCAGGCCGCCTGCTCCTCGGGGCCCAGCCGGTCCTCCGAGAGCATCAGCTGGATCTCGCCCGTGCCGTCGCGGAGAACGGCGAAGGCCAACTTGCCGTGACCGCGACGGGCCACCACGCGCCCGGCGATGCCGACCCGGTCGCCGCTCTCCTGCTCCGGCGTCAGGTGCTCGTAGGCCGCCCGGATCTCCGCAATGCTCGTCGTCCGCGGGAAACCGACGGGGTACGGGTCGACTCCGCTGTCGATGAGGCGCGCTCGCTTGTCCATCCGGACCTGCTGATGCTCGGGCAGCTCGTCCGTCACAGCGCCGCATTCTTCTCGGCGACCAGGCGAAGGCCTATCAGGGTCAGCCATGGCTCGTAGTGCGCCACCGTCGCGCACTCCGCGATGATCAGCGGCGCGAGGCCGCCGGTCGCGATGACGGTCGCGTGTCCGCCGAGCTCCTTCGTCATCCGCTCGACGAGCCCGTCGACCTGTCCGGCGAAGCCGTACAGCAGACCGGACTGCAGGCACTCGACCGTGTTCTTGCCGATGACCGAGCGCGGCAGCACCAGCTCGACCTTGCGCAGCTGGGCGCCACGGGTGGCGAGCGCGTCGAGGGAGATCTCGACGCCCGGCGCGATCGCGCCGCCGAGGAACTCGCCCTTGTCGCTGATGACGTCGAAGTTCGTGGACGTGCCGAAGTCGACGACGATCGACGGACCGCCGTGGAGGTGGAAGGCGGCGAGCGCGTTGGCGATGCGGTCGGCGCCGACCTCCTTCGGGTTGTCGGTGAGGATCGGCACGCCGGTCTTGATGCCCGGCTCGAGGATCACCGGGTTGAAGTGGAAGTAGCGGCGGACCATGTCGCGCATCGCCAGCGTCACCGCCGGGACGCCGGAGGCGACGACGACGCCCGTGACCTGCCGCTCGAAGCTCATGCCCTGCTGCGACAGGAACCCTTGGAAGAGCAGCGCGAGCTCGTCGGCGGTGCGCCGCACGTCGGTGCCCACCCGCCAGTGGTCGATCAGCTCCTCGCCGTTGAACACGCCGATGACGGTGTTCGTGTTCCCGACGTCCACTGCGAGGAGCATTGGCCTAAGCACCACCAATCGGCCGGAGGTCGAAGCCCAGGTCGAGCACGGGCGCCGAGTGGGTCAGCGCCCCGACGGAAAGGTAGTCGACTCCGGTCCCGGCGACCGCGCGGGCGCGCTCGAGGGTCAGCCCGCCGCTGGCCTCCGTGCGCGCCTTCCCCTTCGCCAGGTCGACGGCGGCCCGCAGCGTCTCGAGGTCCATGTTGTCGAGCAGCAGCAGGTCGGCGCCGGCGGCGAGAGCCTCGGTCACCTGCTCGAGCGTGTCGCACTCCACCTCGACGGCGACGTCCGGGAAGCGCTCGCGCACCGCCCGGTACGCCGCGGCGACACCCCCGGCGGCGACGACGTGGTTGTCCTTCACCATCGCGGCGTCGAACAGGCCCATCCGGAAGCCGCTGCCCCCGCCGCACCGGACGGCGTACTTCTCGAGCACGCGCAGCCCCGGCGTCGTCTTGCGGGTGTCGAGCACCTGCGCGCCGGTCCCCTCGACCGCGTCCACCCAGCGTCGGGTGAGCGTCGCCACGCCGGACAGGTGGCAGAGCAGGTTGAGCGCGCTGCGCTCCCCGGCCAGCAGGTCGCGCACGCGGCCGTGGGCCGTGAGCACCACGTCGCCGGGCGCGACCGTGGCGCCGTCCGGCGTCACCGCCTCGCTGGTCACGCCGACCAGCTCGAAGACCATCTGCGCCGCCAGGCCACCGGCGACGACGCCGGCCGCTCGGGCGACGACGTCGGCGGTGCCGATCAGCTCCTCCGGGATGGTCGCGGCCCCGGTCACGTCGAGCCGGTCCGGGCCGAGGTCCTCGGCCAGCGCGGTCGTCGCCACCGCCTCCAGGACCTCCCTCGGTACGCCGGCCGCCGCCGCCTCGCTCACGCGAGCGGCTCGAACGTCGTCACGAGGGCGTCGTCGTCGAGCCGCGTGACCAGGTGGCCGAGCCACTCGTCGCGGGCGTCGGGGAAGTCCTCGCGCCAGTGGCCGCCTCGCGTCTCCTCGCGCAGCTGCGCGGCCTGGACGACCGCGGAGGCGATCGCGTGCAGGTTGGTCGCCTCCCACGAAGCCGGCGACGGCACGACGTCGCTGGGCTCGCCGAGGACCCCCAGCGACTTCGCCGTCGCGGCCAGGGAGGCCGCGCTGCGCAGGACGCCCGCGCCCTCGGTCATGGCGTTGGCGATGTCGCGTCGGGCCTCGGGGTCGAGCAGGCCGTCCGGCCCCGCCGGTGCGGCTGGCACGACGAGCTCCGGCAGGCCGGCGAGCACGGCACCGCCGATGCGGTGCGCGAAGACCAGCCCCTCGAGCAGGCTGTTGCTGGCCAGGCGGTTGGCGCCGTGCACGCCCGTGCAGGCCGCCTCGCCGCACGCGAACAAGCCGGGGATCGACGTACGGCCGTCGAGGTCCGTGCGCACCCCGCCACTCGCGTAGTGCGCCGCCGGCGACACCGGGATCGGGTCGCGCACCGGGTCGATGCCCGCCTCACGGCAGCGCGCGACGATGGTCGGGAAGTGGCGCAGCAGCTTCTCCTCGCCGAGCCGCCGGGCGTCGAGGAAGAGGTGGTCGACGTGCTGCGCCGCCATCAACCGGCTCATCGCCTTCGCGACGACGTCGCGCGGCGCCAGGTCGGCCAACGCGTGGACGCCGGCCATGACCGGCTCGCCCGCGGCGTCGACGAGCACCGCGCCCTCACCGCGCATCGCCTCGCTGATCAGCGGCTGTGGAGCTCCGGTCGCGCGGGCCGTCGGCAGGTGCAGCGCCGTGGGGTGGAACTGCACGAACTCGAGGTCGGCCACCTCCGCGCCGGCCCGCAGCGCGAGCGACACGCCGTCGCCGGTGGACACGGTCGGGTTGGTGGTCGCGGCGTAGACCTGACCCATGCCGCCCGTGGCCAGGACCACCGCCCGCGCGCGGACCGCGCCGACACCGTCGATGCTGCCCTCGCCGAGCACGTGCAGGGTCAGGCCGGCCGCCTCGCCGTTCGGCCCCTGCAGCAGGTCGAGGACGAGCGCGTGCTCGATCACCTCGATGCCCGGCGTACGCCGGACCGCGGCCACGAGCGCCCGTTCCACCTCCGCGCCCGTGGCATCGCCGCCGGCGTGGATGACCCGCTTGGTGAGGTGCCCTCCTTCGCGGGTCAGCGCGAGCTCGCCGTCCTCGGTGTCGAAGGTGGCGCCGAGCGCGATCAGCTCGCGGACCCGGTCCGGCCCCTCGGTGACGAGGACGCGGACCGCGTCGGGGTCGCAGAGCCCGACACCGGCGGTAAGGGTGTCGGCGAGGTGCGCGTCCGGTGAGTCCAGCGGCGAGAGCGCGGCGGCGATGCCGCCCTGCGCCCAGTTGGTCGCGCCGTGCGCGAGGTAGGACTTGGTGACGAGCAGGACGTGGCCGGCCTCACGGCAGCGCAGCGCGGCGGTCAGCCCCGCGATGCCCGAGCCGACGACGACGACGTCGGTGGTCAACGTCCAGCCGGGGAGCGGCGCGGCCAGCCGGGCCGGCAGCACCGCCCCCACCGCGGTCACCAGACTTGGTCGCCGCGGCGCAGCGCTGTGCGCAGTTCGCCGCGCGAGATGTCTCTGCTGTCTTCCCGGCCGGGCACCCCAACCCGGCCTCCTCCGCGAAGCGGGGCCCCAACCCCGCCGCGGCCGTCGCTGTCCTCGGTGAGGTCGGCCAGCTCGCCCGGGATGGCGTCGGCCGGGTCGTGGCTGGTGCCGGCGATGTGGTTGTCGGCGTCGAGGAAGACGACCTTCGGCTGCATGGTCCGGGCCTCGGCGTCGGTCACCGTCGCGTAGCTGATGATGATGACCAGGTCGCCGGTGTGGATCAGCCGGGCGGCGGCGCCGTTGATGCCGATGACGCCGCTGCCGCGCGGGCCGGGGATCGTGTAGGTCTCCAGCCGCGCGCCGTTGGTGACGTCGACGATGGCGACCTGCTCGCCGGCCAGGAGGTCGGCGGCGTCCATGAGGTCCTCGTCGATGGTGACCGAGCCGACGTAGTGCAGGTCGGCCTGGGTCACGGTCGCACGATGGATCTTCGACTTGAGCATGGTTCGAAACACGGGTCACGGCTCCTTGGGAGTACGCGCCTAGTTGCTGCTGCCAGACATTGTGACATCGATTACAGCGTTGTCGATCAGCCGCGTGTTCCCGACGTACGCCGCCACCGCCAGCAGTCCGGCCCCGGAGTCCTCGAGCGGGTCCAGGTTGTCGGGATCGACCAGCTCCAGGTAGTCCAGTCGCAGGCCGCGCTCCGCGTCGAGCACGGCGCGGGCGGCCTCGATTACGCCATTCGGCCCAGTGGCTGCCGCGGCCTCGCCCGCTGCCAGCGCGCGGGGCAGCGCAAGGGCGCTCTGCCGCTCCTCCGCAGTGAGGTAGACGTTGCGGCTGGACAGGGCGAGGCCGTCCGGCTCGCGCACGGTCGGGCCGGCCACCACGCGGACCGGGAAGTCGAGGTCGCGCACCATCCGCCGGATCAGCACGAGCTGCTGCGCGTCCTTCTGGCCGAACACCGCGACATCCGTCGGCACGAGGTGGAACAGCTTGGCGACGACCGTGAGGACGCCGTCGAAGTGGCCGGGCCGGCTCCGGCCGCAGAGCCGGTCCGCGAGCTCCGCCGCGTGCACCGTGATCCGCGGTGGCTCGGGATAGACGACGTCGTCGGCCGGCGCGAAGACGAGGGCCACACCCTCTTCGCCGCACGCCGCGAGGTCGGCGTCGAACGTCCGCGGGTACTTGTCCAGGTCCTCGCCCGCCGCGAACTGGAGCGGGTTCACGAAGATCGTGACCACGACGTTGGTGGCGAGCTGCGCCGCGACGCGCATCAGCGATCGGTGCCCTTCGTGCAGCGCGCCCATCGTGGGAACCACCGCAGTGGTCCCGGCCGAGCGGAGGCCGGCGAGGGCGTCGGCCAGCTCGGCGCGGGTACGCACGACGCGCGGGGTCACGACCGCGCGCCTTCGTCGGCGAGGACGCCGAGCAGCGGCTCCGCTGCCGCCGCGTCGAGCAGCCCCGCGGCCAGCGCACGGTCCGCGGTCAGCCGGGCCAGCGCGAGGTACGCCGGGACGAGCTCAGGCGCGCTGCGGCGCAGCTCCTCGAGATGCGCCGCGACGGTGCCGGAGTCGCCGCGGGCCACCGGGCCGGTCAGCGCGTTGTCACCGCGGCGCAGCGCATTGTCCAGCGCCGCGCCGAGCAGGGGTGCGAGCAGGCGCGACGGCTCGCCCACACCGGCGCCGGCCAGCAGGTCCTGGGCGGAGGCGACCAGCGTGACCAGGTAGTTGGCCGACCAGGCCAGCGCGGCGTGGTAGCGACCGCGGGCGTCGTCGGGCACCCACACCGGCTCCCCGCCCATCTCGACGACGAGCGCCTCGGCGACGGCACGCAGCGGCTCCGGAGCGGACACGCCGAACACCGCGCCGGGGATGCGGTCGGCGTCCTCGGCGCCCCCGGCGAACGTCATGACCGGGTGCAGCGCCAGCGGCAGCGCGCCGGCCGCGCGTACCGGCTCGAGCACCTCGAGACCGTGGCGGCCGCTCGTGTGCAGCACGATCTGCCCGGCGCGGAACGCGCCTTGCGCCGCCAGCGTCGCGACCACGTCGGCCAGCACGTCGTCCGGCGTCGTCACCAGCAGCAGCTCGGCCTGCGCGGCCACCTCGGCCGCGGGCAGGACCGGCACACCGGGGAGCAGGCGGTCCGCACGGCGCCACGTCGCATCGGTCACGCCGGAGACGGCGACGACACGATGCCCCGCGCGCCCGAGCGCCACGCCCAGCGCGCCGCCCACGCGGCCGAACCCGACGACGCCGACGGCGAGGCGGGCCGGCCGGTCTGCGGGTGTCTGGATCACGAGCGGAGGCTAACCCCCCGTACTCTCGCCCGGTGCAACGGCGGTGGCGGACCTGGCGCGACGCGATGGCGGAGTCGCTCTACGGACCTGGCGGGTTCTACCACCGCGCTGCGGGCGGTCCCGGTGCCCACTACCGGACGTCGAGCACCGCCTCGCCGCTGTTCGCCGCCGCGCTGGCCGAGCTGGTCGCGCGCGCGGACGAAGCGCTCGGCGCTCCCGATCGGCTGGACGTCGTGGAGGTCGGGGCGGCGCGCGGCGCGCTGCTCACCGCGCTCGACGTCGCGTTGCCCGCCCCGCTGCGGGAGCGTGTCGTCCTCACGGGCATGGACCTGGCCAGCCGGCCGCCGACCGTGCCCGCTCACCTGGGCTGGGCGGAGTCGCTCACCGAGATCGGGCCGATCACCGGCGTCGTGCTGTCGAACGAGTGGCTCGACAACGTGCCGCTCGACGTCGTCGAGCTGACCGAGGACGGACCGCGACTGGTCGAGGTGAGCGACGACGGCGAGGAGCGGCTCGGCCCGGTGCCGTCCGAAGAGGACGCGGACTGGCTGGCCGAGTGGTGGCCGATGACCGATCCCGGAGAGCGGGCCGAGCTGGGGTGGCTGCGCGACGAGTCGTGGGCCGGCACGGTCCGGATGCTGCGGCGCGGCGTCCTGGTCACCGTCGACTACGCGCACTCGCAGATCGAGCGGGCGGCGGGCGCCTGGGCCGGCGGGACGCTGACCGGCTACCGCGAGGGCCGTGCGGTGCTCCCGGTGCCGGACGGCTCGTGCGACCTGACCGCCCACGTCGCCCTCGACTCGGTCGCGGCCGCCGGGGTGGAAGCGGGCGCGACGAGCAGCCTGCTCACGGACCAGCGGACGGCGCTGACGGCGCTCGGCGTGGACGGTTCCCGGCCGCCGCTGGAGCTGGCGCACAGCGACGCCCGCGCGTACCTGGTCGCCCTCCAGCGCACCGGCGAGGCCGCCGAGCTGCTCGACCGCGGCGGGCTCGGCGGCTTCGGCTGGCTGATGCAGGGCGTCGGCGTCGACGTCGGTGCGCTGATCCAGGCGGGCCCCGGATAACATGCCGGGCATGGTGGACGTGCTGCCCGCGGGCGTGACGCAGACCGAGATCGGGATGGGGATCGGCGCCGCCGAGCTCGCGACCTCGGACATGGTCCTCAACATCGGCCCGCAGCACCCCTCGACTCACGGCGTGCTGCGACTGGCCCTCACCGTCGACGGCGAGCGGATCGTCTCGGCCGAGCCGGTCATCGGCTACATGCACCGCGGCGCGGAGAAGCTGTTCGAGGCGCGTGACTACCGGCAGATCATCGTGCTGGCCAACCGGCACGACTGGCTCTCGGCCTTCTCCAACGAGCTCGGCGTGGTGCTCGCCGTCGAGCGGATGATGGGCCTCGAGGTCCCGGACCGGGCGACGTGGATGCGCACGCTCATGGCCGAGCTGAACCGCATCCTCAACCACTTGATGTTCCTCGGCTCCTACCCCCTCGAGATCGGCGCGATCACGCCGGTCTTCTACGCCTTCCGCGAGCGCGAGGCGATCCAGCGGGTCATGGAGGAGATCTCCGGCGGCCGACTGCACTACATGTTCAACCGGGTGGGCGGGCTGAAGGAGGAGCTGCCGGCCGGCTGGACCGACCGCGCCCGCCAGGCGGTCGCCGACGTACGCCGTCGCATGCCCGACATCGACACGCTGATCCGCGACAACGACATCTTCCGGCAGCGCACCGTCGGCGTCGGCGTCCTCTCACCCGCCGCCGTACTCGACTACGGCGTGACCGGGCCGATCGCCCGGGCCTCAGGCATCGACTTCGACCTGCGCCGCGACGAGCCGTACCTGAAGTACGGCGAGGTGGACTTCAACGTCGTCACCCGCGACGCCGGTGACTGCTACTCCCGCTGGGAGTGCCTCATCGAGCAGGTCAGCGAGTCGCTGGACATCGCGGACCAGTGCCTCGACAAGCTGCCGCCCGGACCGGTCAACGTGAAGCTGCCCAAGGTGGTCAAGGCGCCGGAGGGCGCGACCTACGCGTGGACCGAGAACCCGCTCGGCATCAACGGCTACTACCTGGTCAGCCGCGGCGAGAAGACCCCGTGGCGCATGAAGCTGCGCACGGCGTCGTTCAACAACATCCACGCCCTCGCGCACCTGCTGCCCGGCACCCTGATCCCCGACCTCGTCGCGATCATGGGCTCGATGTTCTTCGTCGTCGGAGACGTCGACAAGTAGCTCCGGCTAGAAGCTGAGTCCGTGCTTCTGCACCAGTTCCATCGTGCGGTCCATGTCCGCGTCGCACTGGTACGGCGCCGCGAGCTCACCCATGGCTTCGGCGGTCGGCGGCTCGGTCATCTGCCCCAGGGCGCGGAAGAACTGCTCCAGCCCGGACGGGGAGATGATCTCCAGCACCTTGGCCGGCTCGTCGCCGGCGTTCCAGAAGGTGTGCCACTCGTCGCGCGGCTTGAAGATCAGGTCACCCGGCTCGCCGAACACCTCCTCGTCCCCGAGGACCGCGCCGATACGGCCCTCGACGACGTACGTGAACTCGTCCTCGAGGCGATGGCGGTGCATGGGCGCCGCCAGCGCCCTCGGCGCGAAGAGGTGCTGCACGAGCGCGAAGCGGCCACCGGCGTCGGACCCGTCGACCATGAACCGGTCCCGCACGCCCGCGGGATCGCCGAGCACCTCGCCGGTCCCGGCCTTGAGCACGCGTGCGGTCACAGTTCCTCCATGGGTGGTGAGAGATCGCCGGTCGCACCGGTTGGGGGTTCCTTCACCCGGCAGGACTTCTCCAGGTACAGCGCGGCGGCGACCAGCAGGACGGATGAGGCGAGAGCGGTCGCACTGGTCACGGTGTCACGACCGGCGGAGCTGTAGTCGTCGCGATGGATCGCCGTGAAGGCGAGCAACGCACCCCACACGCCGCAGCCGATCGCCGCCATGACCGAGGAGGCCTTGGCCAGCGCCGCGGCGCGCGCGACGACGATCGGCATGATCGGCTTCGTGCGCGGCCGCCCCGCGCGGCGCGCCGTGATGGAGGAGGCGTACGCCGCCTCGGCTGCCGCGAGGATGAGGAACGTCGCGAAGGACGACCGCGGGAGCGGCGGCAGGTACCGGTAGAGCACCAGGGCGCAGAGGTAGGACACCGCGAGCGCGAGCACGGCCATCCCGGCAAGGTGGGTGATCCGCGTCGGCGTCATCGGACCGCCTCGGCGAGTGACGCGACGGTGCGCCCGTCCGGCAGGACGGCGTCCGGCTCGACCTCGAGCCAGGGCAGCAGGACGAACGCGCGCTCGTGCGCCCGGGGGTGCGGGAGGGTGAGGTCCGGGTCGTCGCTGACGACGTCGTCGTAGGCCACGATGTCGATGTCGATCGTGCGCGGGCCCCACCGCTCGGTGCGGACCCGGCCCAGCCGGTCCTCGACCTGCTGCGCGAACGCGAGCAGGGCGTCCGGGCCCAGCGGCGTGTCGAGCAGCAGGACCGCGTTCAGGTAGTCCGGCTGCTCGGGACCGCCGACCGGCTCGGTCTCGTGCAGCGAGGACACGGCAAGCACCTCGCCGGCCGACCGGAGCGCGGCGACGGCCGCCCGGACCGCCTGCTCACGGTCGCCGATGTTGCTGCCGAGCGCGACGACCGCGCGGCTCACCGCTCCCGCCGGATGCGGACACCGACGTCGTCGACCGAGGCCTCGACCGGCGCTTCGGGCTTGCGTACGACGACCTCGACCGCCTCGACCAGTGCCGCGGCGAGGCAGACGTCGGCCAGCCGCTGGGCGAGCGTCTCGATGAGGTCGACCGGCTCGCCCTCGACGACGGCGGCGAGTGCCGACGTCAGCGTGCCGTAGTCGACGGTCCGCTCCAGGTCGTCGCTCTCCGCGGCAGCGGACAGGTCCAGCTCGAGGACGACGTCGACGACGAAGGTCTGGCCGTTCCTTCTCTCGCTGCCCAGCACGCCGTGGTAGCCGAAGGCGCGGAGCCCGCGGATCTCGATCCGGTCGGCGCTCACGACTCGACCTCCGGCTCGTCGACGTCACGCACCATCGCGACCGGGGAGCCGTGGTGCCGCCAGAGCCGCCAGCCGTCCGGCGTACGCCGGAACACGTTGGTCGCGAGCACGGTGTTGCCACCGGACAGGTCGCCCATCGAGGTGAGGATGTTCTCCGCGCAGGTGACGACCGCGAGGTCGCCCTCGATGACCCCCGCCTCGTCGGTGAGGACGAACTGGATGTACGGGGTGTTGGCGAAGATGACCGCCCAGGACCGCATGATGTGGCTCAGCCCGTGCAGCTCGCGCCAGCCAGGGTGCACGCAGGACGCCTCGTCGTCATCGAGCCAGACGGAGCGCATCCGCTCGAGTGAGGTCTCCTCGAAGGCGGCGTAGAACGCGGCGTTCGCGGCCAGCAGCTCCTGGAGCTCGTCACTCATCGCGGGATCCCCGGATGGCCGCGACCACACGGACGGCGTCGGCGGCCGGGCGCACCTCGTGCACCCGCACGCCCCAGGCGCCGTGCCACGCCGCCAGCGCGGTCACGGCCTGCGTCGCGTCGTCGCGGTCC
>CAZYXZ010000077.1:0-14716 GCA_964651395.1 uncultured Frankiaceae bacterium | reverse complement strand
CGGGATTCGAACCCGCGACCCTCACCTTGGCAAGGTGATGCTCTACCAGCTGAGCCACGTCCGCAGTGCGTCGGTGACTCTAACCTGCGTGGAGAGGGCACTCAAACGCATGAGCGTGCGGCGATGGGAGGATGCGATGCCGTGACGACGCGACCCGAGGACCCCCGCTGGCCGAGCGCTGCTGCCTGGCTCGCCGGTGGTCCGGGCGCGGAGACGAGCGACCTCGCCGTGCTCGGGATACCGACATATGCGACGTCGATCTCGCCCACGAAGGCCCACCAGACGCCTGCGGCGGTACGCCGGATGCTCGGCCGGCTGTCCACGTGGAGCCCGAGCCACGGGCTCGACCTGCAGGACACCGTGCACCCGGTGGACCTCGGCAACGTCGACGACCCCGACCTCGGCGAGGAGGGCGCGTGGCGCACGGTCACCGCGGCACGCAGCGGCGTGGCGATCGCCACGCTGCTGGTCGCGATCGGCGGTGACAACTCGCTCACGGCGCCACTGGGCATCGGCACCCTGGCCGACATCGGGCGCGCGGGCCTGGTCACCCTCGACGCGCACCACGACATCCGCGAGGGCCGCAGCAACGGGTCGCCGGTGCGCCAGCTGATCGACGCCGGCCTGCACCCCGAGCGCGTCGTGCAGATCGGCATCGCCGACTGGGCCAACTCCCGCTCGTACGCCGACGAGGCGCACGCGCGAGGCATCAACACCGTCACCCGCAGCCAGGTCGAGGCGCGCGGCATCGCCGACTGCCTGCACCGCGCGTTCGAGGTCGCCGGCGCCGGGCACGGCGCCGTTCTGGTCGACCTCGACCTCGACGTCTGCGACCAGTCGGTCGCGCCGGCCTGCCCGGCCGCCCTGCCCGGCGGCCTGTCCGCCGGGGAGATCCGCACGGCGGCGTACCTCGCCGGCCGCGACCCCCGCGTGCGGGCCGTCGACATCACCGAGGTGGACGCGGGCAGCGACCCGGACGACCGCACCGTGCGGCTGGCTGCGCTCTGCCTCCTCGAGGCGGCCGCCGGCCTTGCCGTACGCCTCGGCCGCGCGACCGGCGTACCGGTGCGGTGAGCTGAGCTAGCGCCCGAGCCGCGTGGCGACCTCGAAGCAGAAGTAGGTCCGGTCCGGCTGCGCGGCCTTGTCCCGGACCGACCGCTCGAGCGCCTGCGCCGGGGTCAGCCACACGCCGGGCTCCACCGACGCCGGCGTCTCCGCGCTGTACCTCACGATGTCCATGCCGCGTTGCGTGTCGCCCGTGTAGACGTAGCCGCGGTCATCCATCTTCGCGCTCCACGCGTCGCCGAAGGCGACCTTCCAGTAGCCGAGCCGGCGGATGCCCATCCTCGGCTCCTGGCCGCCGAAGCCGACCGAGACGCCAGGCCCGATCCCGGAGATGTCGAGGACCTGGATGCCCTCCGAGTACCAGCCCATGACCAGCGTCTTCGAGTCCGGTGCGATGCGCATCACGTGCGCGGTGCACCGGAAGATGTTCGGTACGCCGGGCACGGGAGCCGGTCGCGGACCCCAGCCGGCGAACGCGTAGGTCTCCGGGATGAAGTACGCGCCCACCTTCACCGGCCGGGTCTCGTCGCTGATGTCCCAGACGTGGATGCCGCCACCCGGGCAGAACAAGTTGCCCTCGGCCCCGGCCAGCTCGTCGGTGATCAGCAGGTAGTTGCCGTCCGGGGTGGGGTCGGCCTGGTGGGTGAAGTTGATGGCCAGGTCGTTGATCCGCCCCAGCACCGCGGGCTCGGTCGGCTTGGTCGTGTCGAGGATGACGACGAACCCGCCGAAGCCGGCCGCAACGTACGCGCGGCTGCCGTCGGCGTTGAACGTGATGTCGTGCGCGCTGTCGACCAGGCCGAGGCCGAAGTCGGGCAGCAGCGTCGGCGCCCGCGGGTTCGACCAGTCGACGATGTGCACCGGCGCGGGCGCACCCGGGCTGAGTCCCTCCGACTCGCTCACGTAGAGGTAGGGCTGCGTCGGGTGCGCGGTCGTGTTGTGCGCGGCGCCCGGCACCGCGACGAAGCCGACTGCGCGCGGTCGCCACGGGTCGGCCAGGTCGACGACGACGACGCCGCCGGCCGGGCTCAGGTCGGGCGAGACCTGGCTGAAGCAGTCCGCCCGGTCGAGCGAGTCCGACTTCTGGTTGAAGTCGACCGCGAGGAACGCGTAGTGGCCGCGCACCTGGATGTCGTTCTGCGAGGTGTTGCAGGGCAGGAAGCCGCCCTTCACCGGGTGCGTCGGGTCCGTGACGTCGGTGAGGCGCAGTCCCGGCGAGACGGTCGGGTTGTAGTTGTTCTGCGACCCGGACACGACGTAGCGCCGGCCGCGGATCGTGGCGAACTCGAGGTCGGTGCCGCCGCGGAACGGGATCCGAGCGACCGCGCTCATGTTGGCCGTGGCGGTGACCTGGTCCTCGGCCGGCGCGGCGTCGGGGGTGGCCGCCGACCCGCCCGCCGGGACGGCGAAGAGCACTGCGGTCACCAGGGTGAGCGTTCGTCGCATAGGCGGCGGTTCGCCGTACGCGGGCGCATCCCTGCCCGGGACAGGGTCCGTGCTGCCTGCATCGCCGGCTCGCTACGCTCGCCGGCATGGGCACCGTCGAGATCGGACCCGAGCCGCTCAGCCCGTCGGACGTCGTGGCCGTGGCCCGCGGCGAAGGCGTCCGGCTGACGGACGCGGCACGAACCGAGCTGGCCCGGGGCCGGGCCGTCGTCGACCGGCTGCGCGCGGGCGACCAGCCGGTCTACGGCATCTCGACCGGGTTCGGTGCGCTGGCCACGCGGCACATCCCCCCGGATCAGCGGACGCAGCTGCAGCGCTCGCTGATCCGCTCCCACGCCGCGGGACTCGGCCCACCGGTCGAGACCGAGGTGGTGCGGGCGATGATGGCGCTGCGCCTGCGCACGCTCGCCACGGGGCTCACGGGTGTTCGCGTCAGCGTCGCCGAGACACTCGCCGCGCTGCTGCAGGCCGGCATCACGCCGGTCGTGCCGGAGCACGGCTCACTCGGCTGCAGCGGCGACCTCGCGCCGCTCGCCCATGTCGCCCTCGTGCTGATCGGCGAGGGCGTGGCGAGCGGCCCGGACGGCACGAACGCGGACGCCGCGTCGCTGCTCGCGGCGCACGGCATCGACGCCCAGGTGCTGGAGGAGAAGGAAGGCCTCGCGCTCATCAACGGCACCGACGGCATGCTGGGCATGCTGGTACTGGCCGCGCACGACCTCGCCCGGCTGCTCACCGCCGCCGACCTGACGGCCGCGATGAGCGTCGAGGCGCTGCTGGGCACCGACCGCGTGTACGCCGCCGACCTGCAGGCGCTGCGGCCGCACCCCGGCCAGGCGACCAGTGCCGCGAACATCCGGGCACTCCTCGCCGGCTCCGGCATCGTCGCGTCGCACCGCGAGGGCGATGTCCGCGTCCAGGACGCCTACTCGCTGCGCTGCGCCCCGCAGGTGGCCGGTGCCGCGCGCGACGCGCTCGACCATGCCAACGCCGTCGCCGGCCGCGAGCTGGCGTCCGTGATCGACAACCCCGTCGTGCTCTCCGACGGCAGGGTCGAGAGCAACGGCAACTTCCACGGCGCGCCGCTCGCCCTCGTCTGCGACCTGCTCGCGATCGCCGTCGCCGACGTCGCGTCGATGGCGGAGCGGCGTACCGACCGCATGCTCGACGCGAACCGGTCGCACGGGCTGCCGCCGTTCCTCGCGCACGACCCGGGTGTCGACTCCGGCTTGATGATCGCCCACTACACGCAGGCGGCCCTCGTCGCGGAGCTCAAGCGCAACGCGGTGCCGGCGAGCACGGACTCGATCCCCACCTCCGCGATGCAGGAGGACCACGTGTCGATGGGCTGGGCTGCCGCGCGCAAGCTGCGGCGCTCGGTCGCCGGGCTGCGGCAGGTCCTGGCCGTCGAGCTGACCGCGGCCGCCCGCGCCCTGGACCTGCGCCCTTCGTCACCGGCCGCGGGTACGGCGGCAGCGCGTGACGCGCTGCGGGCGGTCGTGCCAGGGGTCGGCCCGGACCGCTGGCTCGCCCCGGAGCTGGCCGCGGCGGAGACCGCGCTGGACGACGTCGTCGCGGCTGCGGCAGCCGCTGCCGGACCACTCGGGTAGGAGGTGGACATGGAGGGCTTCCGCCCGGTGCGCGCGCCACGCGCTCCCGAGCGCACGGCCCGGACCTGGGCGGCCGAAGCGGCGCTGCGCATGCTGCACAACAACCTCGACCCCGAGGTGGCGGAGCGGCCGGACGATCTCGTCGTCTACGGCGGCAACGGTCGCGCCGCCCGCGACTGGGCCTGCTTCGACGCGATCACCCACTCCCTGCGGCAGCTTGCGCCCGACGACACGCTGCTCGTGCAGTCCGGCAAGCCGGTCGGCGTCGTACGGACGCACGAGATGGCCCCGCGCGTCCTCATCGCCAACTCGCTCCTCGTGCCGCGCTGGGCGACGCCCGAACACTTCCGCGAGCTGGAGGACCTCGGGCTGACCATGTACGGGCAGATGACCGCCGGCTCGTGGATCTACATCGGGACCCAGGGCATCCTGCAGGGCACCTACGAGACCTTCGCGGCCGTCGGCCGGGCGCACTTCGGCGGGACGCTTGCCGGCCGGCTCGTCCTGACCGCCGGACTCGGCGGCATGGGCGGCGCGCAACCGCTGGCCGTCGCCGGCAACGGCGGTGTCGCGCTCTGCGTCGAGGTCGACCCGACCCGGGTGCAGCGCCGGCTCGACCACGGCTACCTCGACGAGGCGGCCGACGACCTCGACGACGCGCTGGACCGCTGCGCTCGCGCCGTCGCGGACCGGCGCGCGCTGTCGGTCGGTGTCGTCGGCAACGCCGCCGACGTCTTCCCGGAGCTGCTCCGCCGCGGCGCGCCGATCGACGTCGTCACCGACCAGACCTCCGCCCACGACGCACTGCACGGCTACGTCCCGGCCGGCCTGCCCCTCGACGAGGCGTTCGAGCTGCGCCGGACCAAGCCGTCGGAGTACGTCGACCGCGCGCGCGAGAGCATGGCCACGCACTGCCGCGCCATGCTCGGTTTCCAACGCGGCGGCGCCGTCGTCTTCGACTACGGCAACGGGCTGCGCGGCCAGGCGCAGGATGCCGGCCTCGCGGAGGCCTTCGACTACCCGGGATTCGTCGCCGCGTACGTGCGGCCCCTGTTCTGCACCGGCACGGGTCCGTTCCGCTGGGCCTGCCTGTCCGGCGACGCGGCGGACCTGGCCGCCACCGACGACGCCGTCCTGGCCGCGTTCCCCGACAACGAGCCGCTGCACCGCTGGATCCGTTTCGCCCGCGAGCGGGTGAAGGGTCAGGGTCTGCCGGCGCGGATCTGCTGGCTCGGCTACGGCGAGCGGCACCTGGCCGGCGCTGCGTTCAACGAGCTGGTCGCGCGCGGCGTCGTCAACGCCCCCGTCGTCATCGGCCGCGACCATCTCGACGCGGGCAGCGTCGCGAGCCCGGAACGCGAGACGGAGGCGATGCGCGACGGCAGCGACGCGATCGCCGACTGGCCGATCCTCAACGCGCTGCTCAACACCGCCTCCGGCGCGTCGTGGGTGAGCGTCCACCACGGCGGCGGCGTGGGCATCGGCAAATCGATCCACGCCGGTGTAGTCGTCGTCGCCGACGGCACCGAGGACGCCGCGCTGCGTCTCGAGCGGGTCCTGACCAACGACCCCGGCACCGGTGTGCTGCGCCACGCGGACGCCGGGTACGACACCGCGGTCGCCACCGCGCGCGAGGTGGGCATCCGCATGCCGATGATCTCCGGCACGCACGCACCCGAGTGGCAGTCGCGGGACCCGGCGCAGCCATGACCGACCTGCTGGTACGCGGCATCGGCCGGCTGTTGACGATGGCCGGCGACGCGACCGGGTTGGTGGAGGACGCCGCCGTGTCGATCGTCGGCGGACGGGTCGAGTGGGCGGGGCCGGAGCGGGAGCTGCCGCCCGGTGGCGACCTGCCCGAGCTCGACGCCGGTGGCGCGTGTGTCGTGCCGGGGTTCGTCGACGCGCACACGCACCTGGTCTGGGCGGGCACCCGGCGTGAGGAGTTCCTGACGCGCATGCGCGGGGAGCGATATGACGGCCGCGGCATCCTCGACACGGTCCGCACGACGACGTCGACGCCGGACGCGGAGCTGGTCGCCGCGGCCGAGGTGCGTGCGCGTGCCGCCCTGTCGAACGGCACGACGACCCTCGAGGTCAAGACCGGCTACGCCCTCGCGCCGGAGGGGGAGCTCGCGTTGCTCCGCGTGATCGGCGGACTCGCGACACGCGTGCCGCAGCGGATCGAGCGTACGTACCTCGCGCACGTACCCGCACCCGGTGTCGACCGGGCGGAGCACGTCGCCGCCGTGGCCGCTGTCCTGCCCGGAGCGGCGGCCGCCGGCGCCACGTGGTTCGACGTGTTCGCCGACGAGGGCGCCTTCACCGTCGACGAGGCGCGGCTGCTCCTGCGTGCTGCGGCGGCGGCCGGACTCGGGCTGCGGATGCACGCCGACCAGCTGAGCCGGTCGGCCGGTGCACAGCTCGCCGCGGAATGCGGTTGCGCGAGCGCCGACCACCTCGACCGGGTGGACGCGGCAGGCGCACGCGCGATGGCCGATGCGGGGGTCGTCGGCGTCTTGCTGCCGACGGCGACGCTCGCGACGCGCGGGCACAGCTGGGACACCGCCCGCGTGCTGCGCGAGGCGGGAGTCAGCCTGGCGCTGGGCACCGACTGCAACCCGGGCACGTCCTGGTGCGAGTCCATGCCGTTCGCGATCCAGCTGGCCTGCTTCGAGCTGGGGCTGTCCGTCGAGCAGGCCCTCCGCGCCGCGACCGCCGGGTCGGCGACGTCGCTGCGCCGGACCGATGTGGGCCAGCTCGTGCCGGGTGCGCACGGTGACCTCGTCGTCCTCGAAGCCGCGCACGAAGCCGACCTCGTCGCCCACCTCGGCGCGCCGGCAGTGCGCAACGTGGTGATCGGCGGAGAGCAGGTCGGCTAGCCCCGGACATGCGAAGGCCCGCCGGGCGGGAGGCTCGGCGGGCCTTCGCAAACCCCCGGAGAGCTAGGAGGTCTCGTCGTCCCAGAGCAGGAGGGCGAGCTCGGCGTCGAAGTCGATGTAGTCGCTCTCGCAGCCGGTGGGCACTGCCGCGTAGGAGCGGGTGAGGAACTCGACCAGGTCGGACTGGCCGGCCTCGAAGACGGCCTGGCCGGACGGGCTGGACAGTGCGAGGCAGACCGTGGCGACGTCGTCGACCATGGTCGGCCAGACGCGTACATCGCCCTCGCCGACCGCCTGGGTCACGCCGTCGGTGAGCAGCTGGCGGGCGAAGCTCCAGTCGACCGTGCCGCGCTCGCCGCCGGTGTGAAACGTGACATGTACGGCATATGGGTCTGCGGCGTCGTAGCGGACGCCGGCCAGGACCGGGAGAGAGTGGCTGCCGGGGATCACGAGCCGGAGCTCGAGGTCGGCGGTAACCGTGCCTGGGCGGGTCGTCATGCGAAGGCCTCTCGCCGTAGCTGGGAGTTGGCTGGATCAACGACCGAGCCCGCGCTGGGTGACGGGCACGGCACGAGGCGGCAGAGGTACCGTGACCCGGCACCACCGGGCCCGGCCAATCCGCTGGCGCTCCCCGAGCGAAGAGCGTGTGTGAGGACGAGTGTCTTGACGCCCGGCCGCGGTTACGACGCCCTCGAGGACAGCGCGCTCGTCGCACTGGTCACCGAGGGCGACGGCACCGCGCTCGAGGCGCTCTACAAGCGCTACGGCGGGGTGTCCTACGGCCTGGCCAAGCGCATCCTCGGCGACCCGCAGCTGGCCGAGGACGCCGTCCAGGAGGTGTTCGTCGTCGTATGGCGAGACGCCTCGAAGTTCGACGCGAGCCGCGGGGCGTTCTCTTCCTGGCTCATGTCGATGACCCATCACAAGGCGGTCGACGCCGTCCGTCGCGAGGAGAACCTGCGCAAGCGCCGCGCCCCGGCCGAGCTGCTCGAGTTCCGTGAGTCGGAGCTGCCCGGACCGGACGCCGAGGCGTGGTCCTCGATCCGCCGTGAACGGGTGCGCAGCGCGCTCGGCGACCTCCCGGACGCGCAGCGCGAGGCGCTCGGACTGGCCTACTTCGGCGGCTACACGCAGCGCGAGATCGCGAAGATCACCGACACGCCGCTGGGCACGGTCAAGACCAGGATGCTGGCCGGCATGCGACGGATGCGCGACGGGCTCGACATCTCGCTGCACGCCGCCGACGACCAGGGTGGACATCGATGAGCTACCTCACGACGCAGCGCGCTGCGCTCGCACCGCCGCGGGGGCCCCGAAGTGACTGAGCACGCGCGCTGGGAGGAGCTGGCCGCGGGCCACGCCTTCGACGCGCTCGAGCCCGAGGACGAGCAGGAGTTCCTGGCGCACCTCCGCGGTTGCGACCTCTGTGTCCGGTCGCTCGCCGAGATGCGCGCGCTCGGTGCCGAGCTGGCGTACGCCGCCGAGCCGGCGGAACCACCGGACCGGTTGTGGGAGAGGATCCGCGGTTCCCTGCAGGTGTCCGAGCGTCCGTCGGTCTTCGCGGAACCCACACCCGCGCGCACTCCCGTGCGCCGGCGCCGGCCGCTGCAGATGTTGGCCGCTGCCGCGGCGCTGACGGCGCTGGTTGCCACGTCCGCCCTCGTGGTCGGACTGCGCGCCGACAACCGCACGAAGGCGCTCGCGCTCGCGCGCGCCGCGGCGGTCCTCGCCCTCGAGAACGACCCGGCGACGAAGCGGGTCGCGCTCACGTCGGTCGACGGCGCCAAGGCCACGGTGCTCTCCAAGGGCGCGACGGCGTACCTGCTGGTCGACGGGCTGGCCGAGAACGACGCGCAGAGCGTCTACGTCCTCTGGGGCATCGACGCGACTGCGCGGCCGTCAGCCCTCAGCACCTTCGACGTCGTGCACTCAGGGGTGAACGTGATCGGCGCTCTGCCCCTGCCGGCGAATCTCGCCGGGCTGACCGGTCTGGCCATCTCGCGCGAACCCGGACGTCGCGCGCCGAGCGCGCCGACCACCGTCGTGGCCAACGGCTCGATCGCATAGAGTCTCGCCTCGTCCCGCGTTCCGGGACGCTCAGGGCGATTAGCTCAGTGGGAGAGCACTGCCTTCACACGGCAGGGGTCACTGGTTCGAAACCAGTATCGCCCACCCTGGTCAGTGCGCCGTCGTCACCCAGACGTTGTCGAAGTGCACGTACGCGTCCTCGGTGTACAGGCCCATCCGGCCTGACAGGTACGGCGCGCGCGTGTCGGTGAGAGTGCGCAGCTTCCGGCCGTTGGCCCAGACCGTCATGGTGCTGCCTTCCTGACGGATGCGGACGTCGTGCCAGCGACCGGTCGGGAAGCGGATCTCGTCCTGCGTGACCAGGTAGCGCTGCCCGCCGGGGTATGCCGGATCGGCCTTGCCGATCTCCCACCCCGTCGGCTTGAGGACGAGGTAGTAGAAGTGGTTGTCGTCCAGGTAGTGCCACAGCACCCAGGCGACCTCCCAGGCGCGCGGCCGCGGCGTCCGCAGCTGCCGCGCGGTGTGCAGGCGCAGGGTCATGTCGAAGTCGCCGAAGCGCTGCCGCGACACGACTTGCGCCGCATGCGTCTCGCTGGCGCGCGTGCTCGCCTTCGGCTTCAGGGCGAGCACGCGGGACCGGCTCTGCTCGACCGCGATGCCGCCGAAGCCCGCGTAGTTCACGAACCACTTGCCGTACGCCGTCTGGTTCCGCCAGAGCTGGTTCGGCGCGTACCCCTCGAAGCTCTCCGCGAGGAGGACGCGTCGTTGCGCCGCGTGCGCCGGCCCGACCTCCGTGACCAGTGCGGCGGTGAGGGCGACGGCGAGGACGGCGGCGGAGCGTCGGCGCACAGGGGCTCCCGGGTCTGAGGAGGACGGTGCGCGTCCTCGTACCCGCAGTAGCCGGTTGTGTGCGCGGGGTGGTCGACAAGTCGCGAGCGCGACACCGGAAAGTGGCGTCTGCGCTATCCGCGGCGAGCCTGCCTCAGCTGTTCTGCGCCTCGCGCACCGACCGGGGCGGTGACCAGCCGAGGTCGACGAGAGCCTGCTGCAGCCCGAGCCGGGCCAACGTGGCGGCCTCGGCCAGCTCGAGGGTCGCGCCGTAGTCGTCGTGGTCGTCACCGGCCATCGCCGCGTCGACCCGGTCGAGCGCGGCCAGCCAGGCCCGCGCCGCCGTGCGCAGCCGTGCATCCCCCTGGTCGGTCACACCAGGATCAAACCACTCGAAGAGCGCCGTGCGTACCATCGGCCGGTGCGCCGACCCGTGCTCCTCACTGCCGTCGTGCTGGTTGCCTCGTGCCTCGGCGGGCCAGCGGGATGGCTCGGGGGCACCCGGGCCGGCGCGCGGCAGGCCGCTCCGCCGCTGGACCGGTCGCGCGACGCGCTGGTCAAGGCAGTGCAGCCCATGCTCACCGCACGCGCGGATGCCTTCCGCCGCCATGACGTCGACGCCTATCTGGCCACGGTCGACGGTCGTAACCCGGTGTTCCTCCAGCAGCAGCGCGAGGCGGTGGAGTTCGCCGCCGGCCTCAACTTCTCCCTGTATGCGCTGACCGCCAACCTCGACGACCTCGGGGACATGTCCGTCCCGGCCGACCTCGCGCGCTTCGGTCCGGACACCGTCGTGGTCCCGGTGGAGGAGCGCTATGCCTTCGCGGGCGGCGTCGACGACCAGGGACCCGCGGTCGAGAGCCTGTTCCTGACGATGACGCGTGACGCGGGCGGCACGTGGCGCGTCGCGGCCGACGACGCCGTCGACGCGGCGGGTTTGCAGTCGGCGCGCCATCCCTGGGACTACGGCCTCATGCGCACGCGCAGCAGCGAGCACTTCCTGGCGATCTACCCGGACAACCAGGCGAGGGAGGTGGCGGCCGTCCTCTCGGAGTCGGAGACGGCGATCCGGACCACCATCGCCGAGTGGACGCTGCCCTGGCGCCGCAAGGTGGCCATCGAGATCCCGCGCGACACCGAGTCGCTGGCCGACCGCATCCTGGCCACCTTTCCGCTCGACAACTTCGTCGCGTTCGCCGGCGCGAGCGCGGAGGTCGAGGGCACGGTCTTCCGCTTCACCGGCCGCAGGGTGTTCCTGCAGCCGGACAACTTCCTCGGCCAGTCCACGGAGCAGCGCCGCGCGACGATGTCGCACGAGCTGATCCACGTCGCCAGCCGCGAGCAGGCCGGACCGTACGTCCCGTCCTGGCTCGAGGAGGGCGTCGCGCAGGTGCTCGGCGAGAACGCCAGCGCCGTGGGGCTCGGCCCGGCGCGCGACGCGGTGCGTTCCGGCCGGTTCGACGGCCACGTGCCCGACGACTACGAGTTCGTCGTCGGGGGAGCGCAGCGCATCTACCAGTCGTACGCCGAGTCCTACCTCATGGCGCGTGAGGTCCAGAAGATCGCCGGCAAGGCCGGCTTGCTCCGCCTGTACGAGGCGGCCGGGAACGGCGGCCGGCTCGGTCCCGGTGACGCACGTGCGCACATCGACGCGGCCGTGCGCAAGGCGCTGGGCATGTCCTTCGCGGAGCTCGAGCGCCGCTGGGCGGCGGACATGAGGGCCAACGCCCTACGCTGAACGTCTCTCGTCCCAGCCGGGGGGTGTCGTGCGTCCGCGCAGGCTGCTTCGCGTTCTCCTTGTCCTCCCCGCGCTCGCGAGCGTCGGCCTGCCGGCGCGTGCCGCCCCCGACGTGGTGCTCGGCCCACCGCAGCGGCTCGTCTCGCCCCGCGACGGCCTCTGCCCGGTGGGGAGCGAACCGCAGATCACGGTGACCCGCGCGGGCACCTGGGTGGCCTACAACGACCTCGCCGACTGCGGCTTCAACCCGCTCGTCACGCGTGCGACCTCCTTGCAGCTGCTCCCCGCGCGCGGCGGTCCGGCGCGGTACATCGCCCTGCCGGTCAAGGACCCCGCACCGCACACGCCCGTCGTGATCATCGGCAACCCGGCCAGCGTCGACGGCGACATCATGGTCGGCGACCCGGACGTCGCCCCCGACCCTCGCGGTGACGGGATCGTGCTGCAGTCGATGTACTACGACGGCAAGGCGAGTGCCTTCCGCGTGGTCCAGCGCCGGGTGAGTGCCGGGGGAACGGTCTCCGACCTGCCGCTCATCGGCGACCGCAACGACAGCGTGGACAAGCCGTTCTTCGCGACGGACACCGGAGTCGGGAGCCGCTACCGCGGCCGGATGTACGCCGCCTGGGACGACACCCTCTCCGGCACGGTGTTCGCCGCGTTCGACGGCCGCAGCTGGTCGCCCTCGGTCCTGCTGGCGGACCGGGCCGGATATCCCGACGTGACCGTCGGTCCGCGGGGCGAGGTGGCGGTCGCCTACGAGGTCGACGCGGGTATCGCGGTACGCGTCTCTCGCGACGGCGGCCGGCGGTTCACCGAGGCGGTGATGGCGCTCACGGGCGGGCTCCCCGGCCAGGCCAGTCCGGTCTGCCCGCTCTACCCGAGCATCGGCCGGCAGCGCGTCCTTCGCGCGGTGCAGACCGGCTACGACCGCGCCGGCGCACTCCACGTCGTCGCCGCATTGGGCAGCACGTACTTCGGCCCGATCGGTGGCGCCGTCGTGCCGAGCACCGGTGAGGCGGTCGTGTGGCACGCGGTCAGCCGCGACGGGGGGCGCACGTTCCAGCGGCAGCGGGTCTCGCCGGAGGCCGGCCCGAGCTTCCACCCGGCGCTGGCCAAGCTGCCCGGTGGCGGCGTGGCCGTCGCCTTCCTGTCCGCGGCGGAGCCGCAACGGATCTCCTACGACGCCTGGCTCAGTGTGAACCGCTCAGGCACCGGCCGATTCTCGAACCCCGTGCGTCTTTCGCCGGCGACCGCATCGCTGCCGCCCGTGCAGGAGGCGTACGGCGCGTCCACGTGCTACGGCCTGGGCGACTACATCGGACTGGCGACCACCCACCGGGGCGTCGTGGCGGTGTGGCCGACGACGGAGGGCACGACCGGCCCGAACGACACCGATCTGTACGTGCGCGAGGCGGTCGTCAAGTAAGCCGGTCGAGTGGGCGGGGAGTGCTCTCGTAGGATCGGCGGTCCCAGCCGGACCGCTCGAGAGGAACCCCGTGGCCGAGTACCCGCCCGACACCGTCGCGCTGCGCGTGGACGGCGAGCTGCGGGACACGAACTGGGTTCTGTCCGGTGGTGAGACGGTGGAGCCGGTGCCGGCGGCCAGCCCCGAGGGGCGTGAGGTGCTCCGCCATTCCACGGCGCACGTGATGGCGCAGGCCGTGACGCAGCTGTTCCCGGAGGCGAAGTTCGCCATCGGGCCTGCGGTCGCGGACGGCTTCTACTACGACTTCGACGTCGAGACGCCGTTCACACCCGAGGACGTCACGCGCATCGAGAAGCGCATGAAGGAGATCATCAAGAACGGACAGCGCTTCCACCGGCGCGTGGTCACGAAGGAAGAGGCCGACACTCTCTTCGCCGAGCAGCCCTACAAGCTGCAGATCATCGAACGAGCTGCGGCCGGAACCGTCGACGAGGAAGAGGCGCTCGACGCCGCCGGCGGCGAGATCACCGTCTACGAGAACGACGCCGGCAAGGGCGAGAGCGCCGTCGTGTTCACGGACCTCTGCCGCGGGCCTCACGTACCGAGCACTCGCAACATTCGGGCGTTCAAGCTCATGCGCACGGCGGCGGCGTACTGGCGAGGCGACGCGAAGAACCCGATGCTCCAGCGCATCTACGGCACCGCATGGGAGAGCAAGGACGCGCTGGCCGAGCACCTGCACCGGATCGAGGAGGCGGAGAAGCGCGACCACCGCAAGCTCGGTGTCGAGCTCGACCTGTTCTCGTTCCCGGACGAGATCGGCAGCGGGCTGGCCGTGTTCCATCCCCGCGGCGGCATCATCCGCCGCGTCATGGAGGACTACTCGCGGCAGCGGCACGAGCAGGCCGGCTACTCGTTCGTGAACACGCCGCACATCACGAAGGGCCAGCTGTTCGAGATCTCCGGTCACCTCGACTGGTTCGCCGACGGGATGTTCCCGCCGATGGACGTCGACGGGACGCCGTACTACCTCAAGCCGATGAACTGCCCGTTCCACATCCTCATCTTCAAGGCGCGCGGGCGGTCCTACCGCGAGCTCCCGCTGCGCCTGTTCGAGTTCGGCACGGTCTACCGCTACGAGAAGTCGGGGGTCGTGCACGGGCTGACCCGCGTGCGCGGGCTGACGATGGACGACGCGCACATCTTCTGCTCGCGTGAGCAGATGGCGGGCGAGCTCGAGACGCTCCTCGTCTTCGTCCTCGACCTGCTGCGCGACTTCGGGCTGACCGACTTCTACCTCGAGCTGTCGACCAAGCCGGAGGGCAAGGCGGTCGGTACGGACGAGGAGTGGGCCGAGGCGACCGACGTGCTGCGCACGGTCGCCGAGGGCATGAACCTCGAGCTCGTGATGGACGAGGGCGGCGGCGCGTTCTACGGCCCGAAGATCTCGGTCCAGGCCAAGGACGCGATCGGCCGTACCTGGCAGATGTCGACCGTCCAGGTCGACTTCCAGCTGCCGCAGCGCTTCGACATGGAGTACCAGGGATCGGACGGCACCCGGCACCGGCCGATCATGATCCACCGCGCGTTGTTCGGCTCGATCGAGCGCTTCTTCGGCGTCCTCACCGAGCACTACGCCGGCGCGTTCCCGCCGTGGCTCGCGCCGGTGCAGGTGGTCGGCATCCCGATC
>CAZYXZ010000076.1:0-15492 GCA_964651395.1 uncultured Frankiaceae bacterium | reverse complement strand
TGGGCGCGGTCGCGCGCGCGGCCCGGGAGAACGGTGCGCGCACCATCGGCGTCATCCCACGCGGCCTGATGGACAGCGAGGTCGCCGACGACGAGGCGGACGAGCTCGTGGTCACGGAGACGATGCGGGAGCGCAAGGCGGAGATGGACCGGCGCGCCGACGCGTTCATCGCGCTGCCCGGCGGCATCGGCACGCTGGAGGAGCTGCTCGAGGTCTGGACGGCGCGCACCCTGCGCATGCACGACAAGCCGGTGGTCGTGTGCGACCCGGATGACGCCTTCGCGCCGTTGCGGGCGCAGATCGACCAGATCGTCGACCGCGGCTTCGCGCGCCCCGCCATCCGCGCGGCACTCGTGTGGACGAAGACCGCGCAGTCCGCCGTCGACCACGCCGAAGGCTCCGGTCGCGCCCCCCACCCCAGCGCCCGCGAAGTCCTCGAAGCCGAGCTGTAAACGGATCTCACGTACCGCCAGGGGTCGAAAAGCGACCCCTCCTGGTACGTGAGATCCGGAACTAGGGCTTGGGGACTTCGGGCATGGGGAGGGGGACGGGCAGTACGGCGCGGCCGGGGGCGGCGTAGGAGTCGGGCATGCCGAGGCGCTCGACCGGCCAGCGCTTGCGGGAGGCGAGCGCGAGCTTGTTCATCAGGTTCACCGCCGCCGGGTCCTCCGCGGCCGGGCGCACCTCGATCCGCCCGGCCTCCTTCAGGCCGGCCATCCAGTCCAGGCCGCGCTGCGTGCGGACCAGGGTCAGCGTCCAGCCGTCGCCCTGGCCGAGACCGCCGGTCGAGATGTCGGCATGCTCCGCCGCGAAGTCGGGACAGGTCGCGCAGCCCGGCCGGGTGTGCACGTGGCACTCCTTGAGCGGGATGTCGACGCGCGTGTTCTCCTCGCCGTGCCACACGATGAACTTGCCCTTGATGTTGACCTTGTTGATCGTCTCGAGCGGGATGCCGTACTCCTCGGTGAGCTTCCCGTCGTACATGCCGTCCCACGTGAAGGTCTTGCTGCACAGCAGGCCGATGGTCAGCTCGATGCGCTTCGCGTACTTGTTCAGCCGGTTGGCCAGCACCGTGCCGTTGATGGACGCCTGGCAGCTCATCCCGACCAGCGCGAGCGACTTCGCGCCCTCGGCCTCGGCCGCCTTCATCGCAAGCGGGTTGGCCGAGTACGTGTAGCGCGAGCCGGCGGTGCGCAGCACGCCCTCGCGGTCGGTGACCAGCGCCGGTACGGCGTCCAGCGGCCGTTCGGTCGCGAAGTCCGACACCAGCGCGCCATCGATGCGGCCGGTCTCGAGTCCCCAGATCAGCAGCGCGGAGACGAGCCCGCCGTCCTGGCCGGCGGCCGCGGTGTCCGGGTCGGTCGCCTTCACGAGCAGGGCCTGTTCGTAGATGCCGGCCGGCTCGTCGTCGCGCCGCGGACGGCCGAAGAGCGCGACGTCGGCGGTCAGCTCCCAGTCGCGGAACCGCGGGCACGCGCGCGTGCAGATGTCGCAGCCCTTCTCGCCGTGCAGGCACCCGTCGGCCGGCGTCGTGGGCTCGATGTTGAACGGCTGGTACGACGTGGCGTGGTCGTAGCCGAGGACGTCGCGCGGGCAGGCCATCACGCACGCCGCGCAGCCCGTGCACAGGCCGGTCTCCACGACCTCGTGGAACAGCTCGTGCCATTGCGTCTTCGCGGGCGCGTCCGGCGCTTCCGTGGCGGTCTCGTCGACGGCGGTCACGTCGGCAACACTAGCCTTGGCGGCGTGGACTATCCGAAGCGGCTGGCGTTGCGCTGGGCGGCCGTCGCCGTCGCTGTGACAGCCGTTCTCACGTACGCCGGAGCGGCGACACAGCACCTCGACCTCGCGTCGACCACGGTCAGCTTCGGGATGTTCGCGGTCCTCTTCGGCGGCAGCGCGGCGTTCCTCGCGCACGAGGTCGCGCGCTACCGGCGCTGCCCGCGGTGCGGACGCCAGCAGGAGGGCAAGGCCGGGCCGTGCCCGACCTGCGAGTACGACGTCGCGGCGCGACCGCGCTTCGTCTGCCCCGAGGGCCATTCCGCCGCGTTCGAGCCGGGGCTCTGCGAGTGCGGGCGGCGGCGCCAGCCATGGCAACCGCCGGACGTGGCAGGCCACGTCCGGCGGTCCCTGTGGTGGGGAGGGGCGTTGCTGTTCGCCCTGGTGGCTACCGGGCTGCTGGTGCGCTAGGCGGGTGCACCCTCGGGCGCGGGCTCACCCTCCGGTGCCCCAGCGCCCCCGGGGCCGCCCGGCGGACGGTTGGGCGGTGGGCCGGCCGGACGCTCGCCCGGCACGTGCACGTGGATGCCCTTGACGACGTAGCTGTCGCCTTCCTTGATGCCGCGGACGCCGGCGCGGTCGCCGACCTTCACGTCGGCGATGGTCGCCTCCGCGCGACCCTTGCGCACCTTGGTGTCCTCGGTGACGACGTAGGTCTTCGTGAAGCCGTCCGGGCTCTTCAGCGTGATCGAGGTGGCGCTCACGGCGGTCACCTCACCGCGCTGCGTGAAGCCGGTCGCGAAGCCGTCCGGCGTACGCACGGTGCCCTCGCCGTGGATGAACGGACCGCCCGGCCCGGGACGGCCGGGACGCCGGCCCTCCGGCCGGGGCGGGCGGGCCGAGGCGGACGCGCCCGGCTCCGGCTGCTCGCCGGGAGCCACCGCGGGAGCGTCGGGCTCGGTGTCCTCGGACTGCGCGGCGTTGAAGACGACGGCCTGGCCGGGCGCCGGGTCGACGGCCTGGGTGGCTGTGACGGCGAGCGCGCCGCCGACGACGCCGACCGCGGTCCAGCCGGCGACCTTCACGGCCGTGCCCTGCAGCGGTGCCCACATGGTGTCCTCCGTTGTGTGTGGTTTCCGACCTGCAGCCACTGTGCCGGACGCTATTGCGGATCGGGTCAGCCGTGTGTACGGGCTCTGTAAAGCAGGAAATCGCCGTCAGTCGGGCCCGATGAAGTCCGCCTCGGCCAGCCGCAGCATCGTGACCGGCCGGTCGTTGAGGCAGTGCTCGGTGATGATCTGCTCGCAGTCGTCGACGGTGACGCCGCCGTACCAGACGTTGTCCGGCTGTACGGCGACGACCGGGCCCGAGGTGCACGCCTCCATGCACCCGGCGTAGACCACCTTGATCCGCGTGAGGTCGTGCCGGCCCTGGGCCTCGCGCAGCTCGTTGAACACGTCGGCCGCGCCGCGCTGCATGCAGGAGCCACGGGGGTGGTCGGGGTCGCGCTCGTTGATGCAGACGAACAGGTACCGCTCAGGCATCGCCATGCAGGACAGCCTCCAGGTCGGCCTCGGCGCACCGGCACGGACCGGTGGAGGCGGGGTGGGTCCACACGAACTCGGCCGTGCTCTTGGTCTGCTGGTGGTCGAGCACGGCGCCGGGCAGCGCGAGCATCGAGGCGACGTCGACGAAGAGCGCGACGCCCGACTCCTGCACCTCGATCTCGTCATCGCGAGGGGACGCAGCGAGGTCGAGCAGCGCCTGGAAGCCGTCGCAGCCGGCCGACTGGACGCGCACGCGCAGCCCGGCCGACCCGGTGCGGTCCAGCAGCGCCCGGGCGCGCGCCGCCGCCGCCGGCGTGATGGTCACGAGGTCGCCCACGACCCGATCCTCTCAGGCCAGACCGCGTCGCCCGACGGCGAGGTCCGCGTGGCCGGCGATCGCGGCCACCATGCGGACCGTCCGGACCGTCGCCGCCACGTCATGCGCGCGGAACACGCGCGCGCCGAGCCAGGCGGAGATCGCGGTCGCCGCCAGCGTGCCTTCGAGCCGGTCGTCCGGCAGCAGGTCGAGGGTTTCGCCGACGAAGTCCTTGCGCGACAGCGACACGAGCACCGGCCAGCCGGTGGCGACCAGCTCGCCGAGCCGCCGTGTCGCCTCGAGGGAGTGCCGGCTGTTCTTGCCGAAGTCGTGGCCGGGGTCGACGAGGACCGCGTCCCGGCGTACGCCGGCCGCGACCGCGCGCTCGGCCAGCGCGGTCGTCGTCGCCACGATGTCGCGCACGACGTCGTCGTAGGCCACGCGGTGCGGGCGCGTGCGTGGCGGCACGTGGCCGGCGTGCGTGCAGACCAGCCCGGCGCCGTGCCGCGCCGCGACCTCGGCGAGCTCAGGCTCGACGCCGCCCCACGCGTCGTTCACCAGGTCGCACCCCTCAGCGCACACGACATCGGCCACGGCGGCGCGCCAGGTGTCCACGCTGATGACGACGTCGGGGTGCGCCGCGCGCACCGCGGCGACGAGGTCCGCCGTACGGCGGATCTCCTCCGCCGCGTCGACCTCGGCTCCCGGACCGGCCTTCACGCCGCCGATGTCGACGATCCCTGCCCCCTCCTCCACGGCCTGCGCCGCGCGGTCGAGCGCCGCGCCGAGCTCGTAGGTGGCGCCGCGGTCGTAGAACGAGTCGGGTGTCCGGTTGACGATGGCCATCACCACGGGCTCGCCGGCGGCGAAGACGCGCCGGCCCAGCCGAAGCTCCACGCTGCTCGCCTCCCGCCGTCTCGTGCCACGATGGGCCCCGACCGACCTCGCCGGGTGCCCGGAAAGGTGCATCGTGACACTGCTGCTCGAGCTGCTCGCGTTCGCGGCGATCATCGGCGGCGTCCTGCTGATCGTGTCCGGCCGCGGCGACCCGATGGCCGACGTCGAGCCGGACCGCGCCTCCATCGGCCTGCCCGAGACCGACATGACCGCCGACGACGTGGCCGACGTGCGGTTCGCGACCGCGCTGCGCGGCTACCGCATGGACGAGGTCGACCAGGTGCTCGACCGGCTCGCCCTCGAGCTGGACCGCCGCGACCAGCAGCTCGCTCGCCTCACCGGTAAGCCTGCACCCGAGCCCCGGGTCGCCGCGCCGGAGCCGCCGCCGGCCGCGGAGTCGGAGCCCGCCGTCGTCGCGGAGCCGGAGCCCGCCGTCGTCGCGGAGCCGGAGCCGGAGCCGCCGCCGGCCGCCGAGCCGATCAGCACCGGCGCTGCGGCGGCCATGGCCGACTCGCCGGACCGGCCTGCTGCCACGCTGGCGTGGAGCTGGACGCCCGAGCCCATCGTCGAGAACCTGCCGCGCGTCTCCCCGGGTGGTGCGGAGCAGGAGGCCAGCGACTGGGTGGAGCCGGCCGAGCCTCCCGCCGCGTCCGTGCCGGAGCCGGACGAGGAGTAGTGCCGGAGCCGGACGAGGAGTAGTGCCGGAGCTACGCGCGAGCGTGGTCGTCGCCGCGCCGGTCGAGACGGTGTGGGCCGCGATGGTCGACTGGTCCGCCCAAGGCGACTGGATGCTCTGGACGACGGTCTCCGGCGGCCAGGGCCTGAATGCCGAGCTGTCGGCGCGGACCGGCCTCGGCCCGTTCGCTTTCGTCGACACGATGGTCGTCACGACCTGGGCCCCGCCGTACCGGTGCGTGGTCCGGCACACCGGCCGCGTGGTGCGAGGTACGGCGGCCTTCGAGGTCGTGCCGCTGCCCGACGGGCGCGCACGCATGGAGTGGACCGAGTGGCTCGTGCCGCCGCTCGGCTGGCTCGGGGTCGTCGGCCTCGGCCTGCTCAAGCCGCTGCTGGCCGTCCCGCTGCGCTACAGCCTGCGCAGGTTCGCGCGCATGGTCGAGGCGAGGAGCTAGCGCCCCTCGAAGACCGCGGGCTCCTTGGCGAGGAAGGACTTCACCGCGCCCATGTGGTCTGCGGTGCGCCCGACCGTCGACTGGCCCTGCTCCTCGCGGTCGAGCGCGTCGCCGAGCGTCGACGTGGCTGCCGCGGCGAGCAGCTGCTTGGTGATGCCGAAGGCGACCGTGGGCCCGGCCGCGAGCGCCGCCGCGAACGTCTGCGCCTCCTTCGCCAGCGCGTCGGCCGGGACGACCCGGGTGACCAGGCCGAGGCGCTGGGCCTCCTCGGCATCGACCTTCTCGGAGAGCAGGAACAGCTCGAGCGCCTTCGGCCAGCCGACCAGCCGCGGCAGCGTCCAGGTGGCCCCGGTGTCCGGCACGAGGCCGATCTTCGTGAATGCCGTGAGGAAGCTCGCCGCGTCGGAGGCGATGCGCACGTCGCAGGCGAGGGCGAGCGACATGCCCGCGCCGGCGGCCGGCCCGTTGACCGCGGCGATGACCGGCTTCGTGAGGCCGAGCAGCGCGCGGACCGTGGCGTTGAACTCGCCGACGATGCCGGCCAGCTCCGGGTCGCCGGATGCGTAGAGCGGCTCGAGCTCCTTCAGGTCCTGCCCGACGCAGAACGCGCGTCCCACACCCGTGAGCACGACGGCCCGTACGCCGGGGTCCCCGGCGGCGCGCTCGAACGAGCTGCGCAGCCCGATGCGCACGGACCGGTCGGCGGCGTTGAGCGCATCCGGCCGGTTGATGGACACGGTCGCCACCGCGTCGGTGACCTCATAGCGGACCGAGTCAGACATCGTGCCCCTCGTCGTCGACGACCTGCGCGGTGAACATCGTGACCAGCTCCATGCCACCCCAGGCGCGCAGGTTATCGCCGGACTCCCGCCACGTGTCCGTCTTGAACGCGGCCTTCATCGACTCGACCGAGTCGAAGTAGAGCTCCGCGATCACGTGGTACGCAGGCTCGCCGGTCATCATGCGCGTGACCTTCGCGAGCTCCGTGCGGACCAGTCCGGGGGTGTCGTTCGCGATCGGCACGTGCGTGCCGAAGTAGTCGCGGTCGAACGCCTCCGGGTCCTCGGGTGTGCGGTAGAGCGCGACGTACTTGATCACGTGCCGTCCTCTCCGGAAGTGACGCGCAGGCAGTCGTCCACGAACCGCGCGGCGGCCGGCGCGAGCCGGCCCGACTCCGCGTCGAAGAGCTCAGCGGCCTTGCTGCCCGGCCAGTCGACGGGCAGCAGCGCCACCGGCAGGCCGGGGTCCTGGAACAGGAACTTCCGCCACTCGTGGACCATCCGGCTGCGCACCACGAAGGCGGTCTGGTCGCTGCCGTCCTCGTCGGCGGCCAGCAGGTTGGCCTCGCCGATGAAGCGCAGGTAGGCCCGCGCGAGCCCGTCGAGGTCCCAGGCGCGGCTGATCAGCGCCGCCGAGTCGCCGTCGTGGCGGGCGGTGAAGCGCTCCGCCCGGGCGCCCTCGCTCGCGAGCAGCGCGTCCGCCTCCGCGGCCGGCCGCGGCGCGACCCAGGTGGCGTCGTCGAGCGGTCCGTAGCCGAGGAACGACAGCCCGGCGCGGACCCGGTCGCGGGCCGAGCGGGTGGGTGGCGGCGTGACGACGAGCAGGTGCCAGTGGCCGTCCCAGCCGGTCTCGCCGGTGCGGTAGATCCGGGCCGCCGCCTCGTCCAGCCGGCGGGTCGCGCGGGGCGTGAGGGCGTAGCCGGGCGCGCCGTCCACCCGGTCGGGAGTGAGCCAGCCCTGCCGCACCATCCGCGAGACGGCCGTGCGTACGGCGGGCGCCGCGATGCCGAGCGGGGCCATGAGCCGGACCAGGCCGGCGATCGGCGCCGCACCGCCGCGGGAGCGGAGGTGGTCGCCGTACACGTCGAACAGCGCGGATCGGGCGTTCACCGGGGCAGCGTATGACAGCGGCTGGCAGGGCGTCCCCCGCGCTGTCACGCCCCTGGGTCCCGGCCCGATTCCCCGTCCGCGGGCAAATGCGGGAGAATGGTCCCCACGGGCTCGCCGGTGCGCCGGCGGCCCGCCTGCGTAACACCGCGAACTGCGACTGACGAGGCACGAGGGGAGTCAGCATGGCGGCCATGAAGCCGCGGACCGGAGACGGTCCACTGGAGGTCACCAAGGAGGGCCGCGGCATCGTCATGCGCGTCCCGCTCGAGGGTGGCGGCCGGCTGGTCGTCGAGCTGTCACCCGACGAGGCCGGCGCGCTCGGTGACGCGCTCAAGGCCGTGGTGACCGGCTGAGCGCCACTCGGTCGCGGAACGGGAAGGCGGCGGGGAACCGCCGCCTTCGTGCTGTGCTGCCCCAGCTGCGCCTGGCCACGGGCGACGCGCTGGCCCAGACGGGCGAGCTGCTCGCCCTGCCGCTGTACGGCGGAGGGGTGCTCGACCGCCGCGGCGAAGCCGCGGCCGCAGCGCTCGGCGTGGACCTGCGCGAGCTGCTGGAGCGCGACAAGGCCAAGGGCGAGCCTGGCGAGGTGCATGCCTTCCCGACGTACGGCCGGCTCGCGGCGCGGACGCTGCTCCTCGTGGGCCTGGGGGAGCCGGACGAGCTGACCCCGGCGCGGCTGCGCAAGGCCGGCGCCGCCGTCGCGCGCCGGGCCACCCGCGTCGAGGAGGTCACCGCCGCGGTCGCGGCCGGCGCCGACGCGGCCGGCCTGCAGGCCTTCGCCGAGGGGCTGTTGCTCGCGGCCTACTCCTACGGCGACCAGAAGTCCGACCCCAAGCCTTCCTCGCTCGCCCGGGTCGCGGTCGTGGTCGACCGGGCCGGCGCCCCGCGCGAGGCCGCGCTGGCACGCGCCCGCGCGCGGTCCGCCGCCACCTGGCTGGCCCGCGACCTGGCCAACGCGCCGAGCCTCGAGAAGACCCCGGAGTGGCTCGCTGCCCAGGCGACGAGGGTGGCTGCACCCGGTCTCGAGGTGAGCGTCCTCACCCCGCCCGAGCTGGCGAAGCAGGGCTTCGGCGGCATCCTCGCCGTCGGCCAGGGCTCGACCCGCTCCCCTCGGCTGATCCGCCTCGACTACACGCCGCCCGCACGACCGCGCGGCCGGACGCCGTACGTCGTCCTGGTCGGCAAGGGCATCACGTTCGACTCCGGCGGCCTGTCGCTCAAGCCCAACGAGGGCATGGCGGCCATGAAGACCGACATGGGCGGGGGTGCGGCGGTCATCGCGGCGATGCAGGCGCTGCCCGCGCTCGGCCTGCCCGTGCGCGTCACCGGCCTCGTCCCCACCGCCGAGAACATGCCGTCCGGCACCGCGATCCGCCCGGGCGACGTGATCCGCCACTACGGCGGCAAGACGGTGGAGGTGCTCAACACCGACGCCGAAGGCCGGCTGGTCCTCGCCGACGCGCTGGCCTTCGCCGACGCGGAGCTGGCGCCGGACTACCTCGTCGACCTGGCCACGCTCACCGGCGCCATCTCGGTCGCGCTGGGCCGCAAGACGGCCGGCTACTTCAGCAACGACGACCGGCTGGCCGCGCGGATCGAGACCGCGGCCGAGGACGCGGGGGAGCGGCTCTGGCGCATGCCGCTGGTGGAGGACTACCGCGGCCAGATCGACAGCGAGGTGGCCGACCTCAAGAACGTCGGCGGCGACCTGGGCGGCGGCGCGATCACGGCGGCGCTGTTCCTGCGCGAGTTCGTGGGCGAACGGCGTTGGGCGCACCTCGACATCGCCGGCGCGTCCCGCGGCGACGCCGACGACGACGAGAACCCCAAGGGCGCCACCGGCTACGGCGTCCGCACACTCCTCACCTGGCTCGCGTCGCTGTAGTGGGCGCACTCCTGGGCGCAGCGGATCCGAGCCAGCTGCGGGGGCCGGCGGGCGTGTTCGCGGTGATCCTGCTCGAGTTCGCTCTCGGCAGCCTGGCCATCCTCTGGGTGACGCCGGTCTGGGGTGTGGTGAAGCGCGGCTTCTTCCTGCTGGTCGCGAGCAGCGTGGTGACCGGCGCGATCGTCGCCCAGCTCAGCGCGAGGGGCCCACTGAGCCGGATCGACGGCAGCGGGAAGGCGACGGCAGCGCTGACCACCTTCACCGCGCTGTCCGCCCTTTTCCTGGCTGCGCTCTTGTTGTCGAAGCTGCCCTTGGCCAGATGGCTCGGCATGGCAGCGGTGGTGCCGGGAGTCTGGGCAGCACTAGAGCTCGCGGCGCTCCGCGGTACGACGTTCCGCGGCAGCGTGGCGATCCTCACGGGCGCGGCGTTCCTCGGCGCGACGTGGGTCGGGATGCTGCTCGGTCACTGGTACCTCGTGGACCGCAAGCTGACGAAGGACCCGATGCGCGCCTACGCCTGGGCGTTCACCGTCGGCATCGCCCTCGGCGTCGTGAGCGCGGCCCTCGCGCCGGGCGGGCGGGTCACCACGAGCGAGGCCGGGCTCAACCCGCTCCTGCTCACCACGAACCTGACGCTCTACCTGGCCGTGGGGCTGGTCGCGGTCAATGCGCTGCTCAGCTTCTTCGTGCACAAGCTGGTCGCGGAGGGCTCCATCCGCGCGGCCACGGGGATGCTCTACCTGGCCGTCATCCTGTCCTTCAGCGCGGAGTTCGCCGCCAAGGCCCGGTTCTTCTCGGTCTAGCTAGTCCTTCACGCCGACGAGCAGCCCGTCGCCGACCGGCAGCAGGGCCGGCGTCAGGCCCTCGGCGGCGGCCAGCATGCGGCTCACCTCGCGGATCGCCTCGGTCTGCGCGTCGTAGATGTTGTTGTCCGCGGTCTGGTCGTGCCACAGGGCGTTGTCGAAGGCGATGATCCCGCCCGCGCGGAGCAGCCGGACGCCCTCCTCGAAGCAGCGCGGGTAGTCCGTCTTCTCCCCGTCGACGAAGAGCAGGTCGTAGGCGTTCTCGTTGAACCGCGGCATGACCTCGAGCGCCGCGCCGCAGATCAGCCGGACCCGCCCGCTGCCGAACCCGGCCTCCTCGAAGGTCTTCCGGGCCAGGCGCTGGTGCTCGTTCTCGACGTCGATGGAGGTGAGTACGCCGTCCGGCCGCATCCCGCGCAGCAGCCAGGTCCCGGACACGCCCGTCCCGGTCCCCACCTCGATCACGGACTTGGCGTCGATCGTGCGGGCGAGCAGCCGCAGCGCGGCGCCGCCCCCGGGGCCGATCGCGGACACCCCCATCTCGGCCGCCCGCTGGCGGGCCGCGAGCAGCGGAGCGTCCTCGGGCACGTAGCCCTCGGCGTACTCGATGCTGGCTTTCAGGCTCCCCATGGGCCCGGAGCCTACGGGAACCGCGCCTCCGATCCGGGCGTTGGACAGCGTGGTGGGGCGGCTGTCGTCCCATCCGGCCCGCCGGCGCCCGCGCGAACCCCGACCCGCGCAGGGCTGCTGGCGGGTCGGCGTGCGCGCAGCTTTCGACACGACAGGGGAGACGGGAGAGTCGATGATGACCACGACCGTGCTCTCCCGGGGAGGTGTCGGCGTGGACCGGCCTGACCCCACGACTCCGGAGGTCTCCGCGGAGGCTCCCTGGGTCCGGCCGAGCTGGGACGAGATCGTCCGCACGCACAGCCAGCGCGTCTACCGGCTGGCCTACCGCCTGACCGGCAACAAGCACGACGCCGAGGACCTCACCCAGGAGGTCTTCGTCCGCGTCTTCCGCTCGCTCGACAACTACCAGCCGGGGACCTTCGAGGGCTGGCTGCACCGCATCACGACCAACCTGTTCCTCGACTCGGTACGCCGGAAGGCGCGGATCCGCTTCGAGGCGCTGCCCGAGGACGCCGAGCGGGTCGCCGGCTCCTCGCCGAGCCCCGCGCAGGCGGTCGACGACGCGCTCTACGACCCGGACGTCCAGGCCGCGCTCGACGAGCTGCCGGCCGACTTCCGCGCGGCGGTCGTGCTCTGCGACGTCGAAGGCCTCACCTACGAGGAGATCGGCGCGGTGCTCGGCATCAAGCTCGGCACCGTGCGCAGCCGCATCCACCGCGGCCGCTCCCAGCTCCGCACCGCGCTCGCCCACCGCACCCCGCGCCCCCGCACCGGAGGCGCCGACCAGGAGAACCCGACATGACGCGCAGCAACCACCTCGGGGACCTGGCCGCGGCGCTGGTCGACGGCCGGCTCCCGCACGCCGACCGCGAGCAGGCGCTCGCGCACGTCGCCGGCTGCGCGCCCTGCCGTGAAGAGCTGGACGACCAGCGCCGGCTCAAGGCCCGGCTCTCCACCCTCGGCACGCCCGAGCCGTCCACCGACCTGCTCGCCCGTCTGAGCGCGGTCCCTCAGTCGGACACCGCCGCCGGCACGTCCGACGTAGTGCGCGGCGCGGGTGGTCAGCGCGGGCCGCGGCGACGGGGCCCGCGTGCCGGGCGCCCGACGGCGCGGCCGGTGCCGGCTCGCCGCACGGCGTACGGGCGGATGGTCCTCGGGACGGTGTCGGGCATCGTCGCGGTGCTCGGCGTGGGCCTGCTGCTCGGCGGCGAGCGCACCGACGGCGGCGTCCGCCCGCCGGTGGCCACCTTCGTCGAGGACCACACGGCGACCACCGAGCAGCTGCCGCTCACCGACCCAGCGGCCAACTTCGTCCTGGTGAACTTCGGCAGGTGAAGCGCCTCACTGTTCTCACTGCGCTGGGAGGCGTCACCAGTCTCCTGCTCGCCTCGGCGCACGCGCAGCAGCCGGGGATCGGTGACGAGTCCGGGGCCGCCCTGCTCGCGGCGGCGGCCCGCGCGGCGCAGGAGCAGAGCTACAGCGGTACGCAGTTCGTCGTGTTCTGGGCCGAGAGCGGTTCGACCGCCGCGGTGGTCCAGGTGTCGCACACCGCCGGTGAGGGCTCGATCCTGCGGGTCGACCCGACGCCGCAGAGCCCCGGCGGCAGCGTCATCCACGGGGACACGTTCGGCCTCCCCGGTGGGGCCGGCATCGCGGCGGACAACCTGGCCCTGCTCACCCGCAACTACGAGGCCGTGCGCATGGGCACCGACTCCGTCGTCGGCCGTACGGCCGACCTCGTCGTCGTCCGCCGGCCCGGGTCGTCGCCGAGCGCCCGCTTCTGGATCGACCGCGACACGCGGCTGGTGCTGCGCCGCGAGGTCCTCGACACCAACGGCCAGACGCTGGAGGCCAGTTCGTTCGTCGCCCTCGAGCTCCGCCAGGCGAAGGGCCCGGTGCTGATCCCCAAGAGTCCCGGCGGGCTCATGCACGCGGTGAAGCGCACGGCCAGCGGCGACGCGATCACCCGCGACCCGGTCACCTTCGCGAACTGGCGCCGCGCCGGCTGGGTCATGCCCGAGGAGCTGCCCGGCGGGCTCGAGCTGCTCG
The DNA here is from genome assembly GCA_964651395.1 of uncultured Frankiaceae bacterium. Lineage (GTDB taxonomy): Bacteria > Actinomycetota > Actinomycetes > BP-191 > BP-191 > CAZYXZ01. The sequence goes on along the minus strand of CAZYXZ010000076.1, from coordinate 2,627 downwards.
AGGCGCGAGCCAGCGGTGCCGGAGACCAGCGCGTCGTGCACATGAGCTACTCCGACGGCATCTCGACGGTCTCGCTGTTCCAGCAGCGCGGCCGCCTGGACAGCGGCGGCCTGGTCGGGTGGCAGAAGTCGACGCTGGGCAAGGCCCGCGTCTGGGTGATGCCGGCGTTCCCGCGCCGTGTGGTCTGGGCCGGTGGGGGGAAGGTCTTCACCCTCGTCGCCGACTGCCAGCAGCCGGTGCTCCAAGACATCGTCACGTCGCTGCCGCACACGCAGCACCGGCGGGGCCTGCTGGGCCGGGTAGGGCGGGGGCTGGCTCGCGTCGGCTCCTGGTTCAACCCGTTCGCCTAGGCTCGACGGACCTGATCTCTGAGGAGAGCGACCGCCTGATGACCGACGTGCGCCCCGACCCGGTGTGGGAGCCGGCTCCCCCGGCGGGATGGCCGTACGCCGCGACGCCGTACGCACCCGCTCCCGGCGGCTATCCCCCCGGCCCGCCCACCGCGCCGCCGCGCCCGCCCGGGCCCGGGCCCGCGCAGCGCTCCACCGCGGTCGTGGCCCTGGTGGCGTCGCTGATCGGCGGGCTGATCGGCGCGGGAGCGACGGTGGTCGCCGTGCGCAACACCGACGTCGGCCGCTCGGTGCTCGACCCCGACGCCAAGCTCGGGGAGTCCACGCTGCCCGCGGAGCAGACCGACGGGGACAGCCCGGTCACCGCGGTCGCGACCCGGCTGCTGCCGAGCGTCGTCTCGATCAACGTGTCCGGTGCGGAGGGCAGGGGCACGGGCTCCGGTGTCGTCATCCGCAGCGACGGCTACATCATCACCAACAACCACGTCGTCGAGGGCGCGACGACCATCGAGGTCGTGCCGGCGTCCGGCGAGCCGGTGGACGCCGACCTGGTCGGTCGCGACCCGGACACCGACATCGCGGTCGTGAAGGCGCGCGTGCGCGGGCTGCTGCCCGCGACTCTCGGCCGCTCCAGCACGTTGCACGTCGGTGACCCGGTCGTCGCGGTGGGCTCGCCGCTCGGCCTGACCGGCACGGTCACCTCGGGCATCGTCAGCGCGCTGAACCGCCGGGGCATCACCAACGGCACGGTGTTCACGAACTTCATCCAGACCGATGCGGCGATCAACCCCGGCAACTCCGGCGGCGCGCTCGCGGACATCCACGGCACCGTGGTCGGCATCAACTCGGCCATCGCGACGACCGGCAGCGGCGGAAGCATCGGACTCGGGTTCGCGATCCCGATCGACGAGGCGCGGTCGGTGGCCGAGGAGATCATCCGCACCGGCCGCGCCACGCACCCGTACATCGGCGTCTCGGCTCGCACCATCGACAACGAGACGGCCCGGCAGTTCAAGCTGCCGGTCGGCGCGCAGATCATGCAGCTGGTCTCGGGCGGTCCCGCCGAGCGCGGCGGCCTGAAGGTCAGCGACGTCATCGTCGGGCTCGGCGGTGCGAAGGTGACCTCGGTCGACGACCTGGTCGTGGCCACGCGCCAGCACAAGATCGGCGAGACGGTCACCGTCGCGTACATCCGGGCGGGCGCTCGAGGCGAAGCAAGGGTGGTGCTCGCGGAGAAGCCACCCAGCTAGGACACCTGGTGTCCCGACTCACTGAGAGGATGGGGGGGTGTTCAACAACCTGGGCTGGGGCGAGATGGCGGTGCTCGCGCTGCTCGGGCTGCTCGTCTTCGGGCCGGAGCGCCTGCCCAAGGTGGCCGCGCAGGCCGGCCGGCTGATCCGCCAGCTGCGGCTGATGGCCACCGACGTGACCAGCGACCTCAAGCGCGAGATCGGCGTCGACGGCATGGAGAGCCTCGAGGACCTGCGCAAGGACCTGCGCGGTCTCAACCCGCGGCAGTGGCTCGACGACGGCGCGTCGACGCAGACCGTGTCGAAGCCGCTGGCTCCCGGCGAGTCCCCGCCGTACGACCCCGACGCGACCTAGGCGGTCAGCCAGTCGGCGATGCGGCGGCCGAGCTCGGGGCCGGCGTCCTCCTGCAGGAAGTGGCTCGCCTCGAGCGGGGTGGGCGGCGCGACGCCGAGCACCTCGGCGAGGCGCTCGCCGGCCTTGTCGATCGGGACGACCGGGTCGTGGCGGCCCCAGATCAGCGTCGTCGGCCGCGGCTCCGCGATCAGCCGTGCGAGCGCGGCGGCGCCCTCGGCCGCGCCGGGGGCGTCCGGCACCTCGGGGATGAGCAGCGGGAACGCCTTCGCGCCGGCCTTGCTCGCCGGTGTCGGGAACGGCGCGTCGTAGGCCGCGATGACGGCCTCGCCGGGGTCGTGGAGGCAGGCGCCCTTCACGAGGAAGCCCACCGGCAGGTCCTCGGTGCGCTCGACGAAGTCGCGGAAGGCGTGCCAGGCGGCGTTCATCGGCGTGTGGCCGGTGAACAGGCCGGTGTCGCAGATGACCAGGCGCGCGACGTACTCGGGATGCTCCGCGGCGATGCGCAGCCCGATCGGGCCGCCCCAGTCGTGCACGACCAGCGTGACGTCGCGCAGGTCGAGCTGCTCGAAGAACGAGGCGGCGTACTCGACGTGGCGGTCGTAGGTGTACCAGCCGAGGTCGGTGGGCTTGTCGGAGCGGCCGAAGCCGACGTGGTCCGGCACGAGGCAGCGG
>CAZYXZ010000075.1:2996-15634 GCA_964651395.1 uncultured Frankiaceae bacterium | reverse complement strand
TCACGCCGCTCAACAAGTACATCGGCTACGAGGAGGCCGCGGCGGTCGTCAAGCAGGCGCTCAAGGAGGGCAAGACGATCCGCGAGGTCGTCCTGGAGCGCGGGCTCATGGAGCCGGCCGAGCTGGACAAGGTGCTCGACGTCATGGCGATGACCAACCGGGACCGCGGCAGCGCGTAGCTATCCCCGCGGCCGCTGGTGCCGGGTCGACCGGTCGCTCTGCCAGATGCTCACCAGCAGGAGGAAGCCGAGCCCGGCCGCAACGACGAAGAACGCCGTGGCCAGCACCGGGTACACCTGCGTCAGCATCGCCGCACCGATGATGAGCGCCGCGATGACCATGCCTGCGGTGAGTCGGTTGGCCAGCTTCTGGATCCCGCGCATCAGCTCGCGCTCGTCGATGCCGCGGACGTTGAGCTTCAGCTCGCCCTCCGCGAGGGCGTCCATCACCCGGTTCACCCGCCCAGGCAGCTGCTCGACGAACTCCTTCGCCTCGAGCAGCGACGTGACCACGTTGCCCTGCGAGGTGCCTTCGGTCATGCGCTGGCGGAGCAGCTCCGCCGCGTGCCGCTGGACAGCGGCATCCGGCTCGAAGTGCGGGTCGAGTGTCCGGGTCACCTCGTCCAGCGCCAGCAGGGCGCGTCCCAGCATCGACAGCTCTGGGGGCGGGCGAAGCCCGCTGTCCGCACTGGCCTTCGCGAGCCGCAGCACGACCGATCCCGCACTGATCTCGGCCATGGCCAGGCCCTGGTGCTCGGCGACGATCTCACCGACCGCGCGGCGGAAGGCCGCATCGTCGGTGTCCTCCACCTGGTCGGCAAGCGCGCGCAGCTCGCGGGCGACCTCGTCGCCGCGGCCTTCGCTCACGGCGAGCAGCAGCTTGAGCAGCCGCTCCTGCGTCGCCACGGGGACGCGGCCGACCATGCCGAGGTCGATGAGCGCGATATGGCCGTCCTCGGTAAGGAAGACGTTGCCCGGGTGCGGGTCCGCGTGGAAGAAGCCGTCGACGAGGATCTGCTTGAGGTAGGCGCCGAGCAGCTGGTCGGCCAGCACCGGTCCGTCGAGCTCGAGCTGCGCGAGCGGCCCGATGCTGGTCAGCTTGCGCCCGCCGACGAACTCCATCGTGAGCACCCGGTGCGTGGTGAAGTCGAGGATCGGCTGCGGAACGCGGATGCGGTCGAAGCCGGCCAGGTTCGCGCCGAGCGTCTGCAGGTTGCGAGCCTCCTGCTCGTAGTCGAGTTCGCGGAGAATCGACGTGCGGAACTGCGCGACCAGGTCCGCGAAGCCATAGCGACGGCCGGCGCGCGTGTGCTTGTCGGCGAACTGCGCCAGCTCGGTCAGCGCTTCCAGGTCGCTGCGGATGCTGTCGCGGATGCCCGGCCGCTGGACCTTGACCGCCACCTCGCGGCCGTCGCGCAGCGTGGCGCGGTGGACCTGGCCCAGAGAGGCGGATGCGAGCGGCACGTTGTCGAAGAACGCGAACGCCCGGGACAGCCGGACGCCGAGCTCCTCCTCGACGATCTGCTCGACCTCGGCGAAGCCGAACGGCTCCACACCGTCCTGGAGCCGCGACAGCGCCTCGAGGTACGGCGGCGGGAGCAGGTCCGCTCGCGTGGACAGCAGCTGGCCGAGCTTGATGTACGTCGGGCCGAGCCGCTCGAGGTCGGTGGCCAGCTCCTCCGCGGTCCCCGTCGCGCCCGGGTCGAGCTCGTCTCGGTCCAGCTCGTCCAGACCGGCCTGGTCGACGACGTCGGAACGTGCGTACTTCAGGAACAGGCGCGCCAGGTCCTTGTAGCGGACAAGGTGGTCAGGGCGGAGCGAGATCGACATGCACAGGAGTTACCCAGGTGGCCGGTGGATCAGTCCCTACCGCTCGTATGTCGCCAGGGAGCGCACGGTGAACGTCGTCAGGACCGCACCGATCACGACGGTGACCAGCAGCGCGAGGCCGAGCTCTCCCCACCGCAGGTCGGGATGGAGGACGGCGGAGCGCAGGCCCTCCATGACGTAGCTCACCGGGTTGTACGTCGCGGCCGTCTCGAGCCACCCCTGCATCTCGTCCCTGGGCAGGGCCGCCGGGGCCATGAACAGCAGTGGGAAGAAGATGAGCGACGACATGTTCACGGCCTGGTAGTTGCGGGTCTTGAGGGCGATGAGCTGACCGATGCCGGCGTAGGCCACGCCGAAGAGCGAGGCCAGGAGAACGAGCAGCAGGATGCCAGGAAGGCCCGAGTCGATCCGGCCGCCGAGGACGTAGGACAGGCCGATGATGAAGGCGCTCTGGACGATCGAGAGCATGAACCCGGCCGCGAACTGGCCGAGCATCAGCGACGTGCGCTTGATCGGCGCGAGCAGCAGCTTGTCGAAGTAGCCGTTCTCGATGTCGGTCACCATCGAGAAGCCGGCGACACCCCCGGCCGCGGTCACCACGAACAGCAGCGAGACGGGGATCTGGAAGCTCAGGTAGTTGTTCCCGTGCAGCCAGGGCGTCTGCTCGTTGAACGCCTTGCCCAGCGAGCCGGTGTTGACCACCAGGAAGAAGACCGAGATGAACAGCATCGGGATGACGCCCTCGGGCGTACGCCAGGCGTTGACCACCGACCGCTTCGAGAGCATCCACAGGGCGCTCATTCGTCCTCCTTCTGCTGCTCGTCCGTGACGTCGAGGCGACGACCCGTGGCCTGCAGGAACACGTCGTCGAGCGTCGGGCGGCTGACCGAGACGGCGCCGACGGAGATCCCCTTGCGTTCGAGCGTGCGCAGCAGGATCGGCACTGCCGCGGCCCCGTCCTCGATGTGCAGGTCGACCGCGCCCCGGTCGGCGACCACCTTGCGCAGGCCGGGCAGCCGGCCGATCGCCTGCTGCGTCGCGGCGGCGTCGGCCGCACCGAGACTGATATGCACGACGTCGACGCCGATCTCGGCCTTGAGCTCCGCGGGTGTGCCCTCGGCGACGAGCAGGCCGCCGTCGATGATGGCGATCCGGTCGCAGAGGTTGTCGGCCTCCTCGAGGTACTGCGTGGTCAGGAAGATCGTGGTGCCGCGGCCGTTGATCTCGCGCACCTCGTTCCAGACGTCGACACGGGACGCGGGGTCCAGGCCAGTGGTCGGCTCGTCGAGGAAGAGCACGTCCGGCTGGTGCACGAGCCCGGTGGCCAGGTCGAGGCGGCGCTTCATGCCGCCGGAGTAGGTCTTGGTACGGCGGTCCGCCGCATCGGTGAGCCCGAGCAGCTCGAGCAGCTCGGTGGCCCGCTTGTCGGGGTCGGGCAGGCCGTAGAGCGCGGACTGGAGCCGAAGGAGCTCGCGCCCGGTCTGCAGCGGGTCGAGCCCGGCCTCCTGGAGCGCGACCCCGATCCGCTTGCGGATCTGGGCCTGCTGCTTCGTGACGTCGAAGCCGAGCACCTTCGCCGTGCCGCCGGTCGGCGGCAGCAGGGTGCAGAGCATGCGGATGGTCGTCGACTTCCCCGCCCCGTTGGGCCCGAGGAAGCCGAAGATCTCGCCGGGCTGCACGGTGAGGTCGACGCCGCGGACCGCGTCCACGCCGCCCTTGAACGAGCGGGTCAGCCCGATCGCCTCGATCGCCGGCGGCCCACTCGGCTTGGCCGCCGTGCGCTTCGACGCCGCTGTCGCGCCCGGTGCCTTCTTAGCCGGTGCCTTCTTAGCCGGCGCCTTCTTGGCTGCCGGCTTCTTCGCGGGTGCCTTCTTGGCTGCAGTAGGAGTCACGTCGGCGGAGCCTAGCGGTCCCCACGGACAGACTCCGCCGCACTAGACCGCGATGTCGCCGAGCAGCTCGGTGACCAGTGCCGCGATCGGTGATCGTTCGGACCTGGTCAAGGTGACATGGGCGAACAGCGGGTGGCCCTTGAGCGACTCGATGACCACCGCGACGCCGTCGTGCCGGCCGACGCGGAGGTTGTCACGCTGTGCGATGTCGTGGGTCAGGACGACACGGCTGCCCGCGCCGATCCGGCTCAGCACGGTGAGCAGCACGCCCCGCTCCAAGGACTGCGCCTCGTCGACGACGACGAACGAGTCGTGCAGGCTGCGGCCGCGGATGTGGGTCAGTGGCAGCACCTCGAGGATCCCGCGCTCGACCACCTCGTCGACGACCTCCTGCGCGACGAGGGCGCCGAGCGTGTCGAAGACGGCCTGCGCCCAGGGCTGCATCTTCTCGCCCTCGTTGCCAGGCAGGTACCCGAGGTCCTGGCCACCGACGGCGTACAGGGGCCGGAACACGACGAGCTTGCGGTGCTGGCGACGCTCGAGGACGGCCTCCAGTCCGGCGCAGAGCGCCAACGCGCTCTTGCCGGTGCCTGCGCGTCCGCCGAGGGACACGATGCCGACGTCGGGGTCGAGGAGGATGTCGAGCGCGATGCGCTGCTCGGCGCTGCGGCCGTGCAGCCCGAACGCGTCGCGGTCGCCGCGCACCAGTCGCACGCTCTTGTCGGGTAGCACCCGACCGAGTGCGCTCGACCGGCCGCCGAGCAGGACCAGCCCGGTGTGGCAGGGCAGCTCGGCCGCCGCCGGGATCTCGGCGTGTTCGTCGGCGTACAGCGCGTCGAGCTCGCCCTGGGTGAGCTCGAGCTCGGCCATCCCGGTCCAGCCGTTGTCGATGGCCAGCTCGGCGCGGTACTCCTCGGAGCGCAGCCCGACGCTGGCCGCTTTCACGCGCAGGGGCAGGTCCTTGGAGACCAGCGTGACGTTGGCGCCCTCGGCCGCGAGGTTGAGGGCGACAGCGAGGATGCGACCGTCCTGGTCGTCGGCGCGGAAACCCAGCGGCAGGATGCGCGGGTCGGCGTGGTTGAGCTCGACTCGCAGGGTGCCGCCCTCGTCGCTGACCACCATCGGCTGGTCCAGCCGCTCGTGCTCGATCCGCAGATCGTCGAGCAACCGCAGCGAGGTGCGCGCGAACCAGCCCAGCTCGGGGTGGTCGCGCTTGCCCTCCAGCTCGGAGATGACGACGACCGGCAGGACGACCTCGTGCTCGGCGAAGCGGAGCAGCGCGCGCGGATCGGAGAGCAGGACGCTGGTGTCGATGACAAACGTGCGGCCCGCCGCAACCCTGCGACGCTTGGCCGATGTGGTGGCTGCCGAGGTGCTGGTGGCCGGCTTGGGGCTGGACGCCATGGACGAACCCCCAGGGGCAGCTGAACGCCCCGTGCGAGACGGATTCCGGGTCTCGGCCCGCGAGGACCGGGAACCCGGCCCCCCTCGTTGCGTCGGCAACGTGTCCGGGCCTCCCGTGGGCGGACCGGCGGTAGTGCCGGGCCACCACCGACGACGGTACGGCGAGCGGTCCGGCGTACTCGGCAGCGACACGCCCACCCGCGTGAACAGTCGGTGAGCGAGACGGTCAGGCGGCGAGCTCCAGGGCGATCGCGCCCGGGGTGAGCGGCTCGTCGAGGAGCCGTGCGAAGCGAGCCTGGGTCTCGGCCCGCTCCACCTGGTGCGAGGCGCTGGCCGGCACACCGGCGTCCAGCCACGCCGAGAGCAGCGCGTGCCCCTCCACGTAGGTGGACGTGTAGGCCCGCCACAGCGGCGACGTCAGGAAGCCGAGGGACTTGCGCGCCCGCTCCTCGGGCAGCAGTGCCCAGCTGCGCAGGTAGTCGACGACCTCGTCCTCTGAGCGGCCCTGGTCGTGCAGCATCAGCGCCGCGTCCTGACGCACCGTGTTCAGCGCGGACGTCACCATGGCGATGCGCTCCGCGCGTTCGCCGTCGAAGCGCAGGCCCAGGTCGGCGTACACCTCCTGCGCCCACGAGCCCCACCCCGCGCCGATCGACGCGCGCAGGCCGAGGTCGGCGAGCCCCTCGGCCATGAGGCACTCCGGCGTGTTGACCAGGAAGATCGATTGCTCCGCCTGCTTCGCGGCGTCGACCAGCAGCCGCTCCTTGCGGCAGTGCTCCGTGTGGTGACCTGGATACGACTCGTGAGCGACCAGGTGCGGGATGTCGACCAGCCGCATCGGCAGGTCCGCGTTGATGGCGACCCGGGAGCGGTAGTCGCCGAGGTAGTAGTTGAACCCGCTCCACGGCTGGTTCGTGACGACCTCGTACTCGACGACCTCGGCCTCGGGCAGCCGGTACGCCGACCGTGTGACATCACGCAGCGCGGACGACAGCGCGCGCACAGCCTCCTCGAGCCGCGACGGGTCGATCTCGTCCGCGCGGCGGTACGCCTGGTACCGCTCGGGCAGCGAGCCGGTGCCGGGCAGCAACGCGCCGAGCTCGTGGTGCGCCGCGTCGTACGCCGACGGGTCGCCCATCGTGGGCCGCACCTGGAAGTACGCCTCGACCTCGTCGACGAATCCGACCTCGTCACCGGCCAGCTTGCGCCCGCTCGTCTCCAGCCCGGTGAGCTGGCCCTCGAGGAATCGCCGGCGGTCGGCGGCCAGCCCGCTGTCCGGCAGCGCCCGCAGCAGCCGGGCCGCATCGACGGCCAGATCGCGCGGGTCGGGCGTCGGCTCGTCCGCCACCTGCTGCTTCAGCGCGGGATCCCCGAAGTACGCGTCGACGAAGCCCTCGACCAGCCGGTCGAAGCGCAGGCCGAGCAGCAGGTAGTCGCGCGTGACGTCGGTCATCCGCCGAACCGGCGCTGCCGCTGCGCGTAGGAGCGCAGGGCGCGCAAGAAGTCGACCCGGCGGAAGTCGGGCCAGTAGGCGTCGCAGAAGTAGAACTCCGAGTGCGCGCTCTGCCAGAGCAGGAACCCCGACATGCGGACCTCACCGGACGTGCGGATGACGAGGTCGGGGTCGGGCTGCCCGCGCGTGTAGAGGTGCTCGGCGATGTGCTCGACGTCGAGCACCGCGGCGACGTCCTCGATGGTCGTGGCGCGCGCGGCGTGCTCGGCGCGCAGGGCGCGCACCGCGTCGGGGCTCTCCCGGCGCCCGCCGTAGCCGACGGCGACGTTGACCAGCAGGCCGTCCTTCGTCGCCGTCGCGTCGGCGGCGTCCTTGAGGACGCGGGCCGTCTGGTCGGGCAGCAGGTCGAGCGCTCCCATGGGGTTGACCCGCCACGAGTGCTCGGGCTGCGCGAGACCGTGCACGGTCTGCTCGATGATCGCCATGAGCTGGCCGAGCTCGGCCGGCGAGCGCGAGAGGTTGTCGGTCGAGAGCAGCCACAGCGTGACGACCTCGACGCCGGCGTGCTCGCACCAGTCGAGCAGCTCGTCGATCTTGTCGGCGCCGCGCGCGTGCCCGGCCTGGGCGGTCGTGCCCATCGAGCGGGCCCAGCGGCGGTTGCCGTCGAGGATGACGCCGACGTGCCGCGGGACCGGCGCGCCGTGCAGCTCCTTCGTCAGCCTGCGCTCGTAGAACGCGTAGACGAGGTCACGCACACCCACGGTGGCTCAGCCCTCGAGCCGGGCCAGCAGCGCGTCGTACTCGGCCCAGAGCTCCTTGGGCATCCGGTCGCCGAAGCGCTCGAAGTGCGCCGGGATCAGCGCCGCCTCCTGCCGCCACACCTCGGGGTCGACGGACAGCAGCGTGCGCAGGTCGGCCTCGGGGATGTCGAGGCCGTCGGTGTCGAGCGCGTCGGGTGTCGGCACGACGCCGATGGGCGTGTCCTCGCCACCGGCGGTGCCGTCCAGCCGCTCGATCACCCACTTGAGCACGCGGCTGTTCTCGCCGAAACCGGGCCAGAGGAACCGGCCGTCGGCGTCCTTGCGGAACCAGTTGACGTAGAAGATCCGCGGCAGCTTGGCGGCGTCCGTCTGCCGGCCGACGTGCAGCCAGTGCGCGAAGTAGTCGCCCATGTGGTAGCCGCAGAACGGCAGCATCGCGAACGGGTCGCGGCGCAGCTCGCCGATCGCGCCGGCTGCCGCGGCCGTCGTCTCGGACGAGACCGTGGAGCCGAGGAACACACCGTGCTGCCAGTCGCGCGACTCGGTGACCAGCGGGACCGACGTCGCCCGTCGGCCGCCGAAGAGGATCGCGGAGATGGGTACGCCGGCCGGGTCCTCCCACTCGGGCGCGATGGTGGGGCACTGGCTGGCCGGCGTGGTGAACCGTGAGTTGGGGTGCGCCGCCGGCTCCGCGGCCTCCGGCGTCCAGTCGCGGCCCTTCCAGTCGGTCAGGTGGGCGGGCTTGTCCCTGGTCAGGCCCTCCCACCAGACGTCGCCGTCGTCCGTGCGCGCGACGTTCGTGAAGATGCTGTTGCCCCACAGCGTCTTGATGGCGTTGGGGTTGGTGTCCTCCCCGGTGCCCGGCGCGACGCCGAAGAACCCGGCCTCCGGGTTGATGGCGTGCAGGCGTCCGTCGTCGGCGAAACGCATCCAGCAGATGTCGTCGCCGACCGTCTCGACCTGCCACCCCGGCACCGTGGGCACGAGCATCGCGAGGTTGGTCTTGCCGCACGCCGACGGGAAGGCCGCGGCGATGTAGCGCGGGTCACCGGACGGCGGGGTGAGCTTGAGGATGAGCATGTGCTCCGCGAGCCAGCCCTCGTCGCGCGCCATGACCGACGCGATGCGCAACGCGAAGCACTTCTTGCCGAGCAGCGCGTTGCCGCCGTAGCCGGAGCCGTAGGACCAGATCTCGCGGGTCTCCGGGAAGTGGCTGATGTACTTCGTGTCGTTGCACGGCCACGGGACGTCGCTCTGTCCGGGTGCGAGGGGCGCGCCGACCGAGTGCACGGCCGGCACGAAGAAGCCGTCGTCGCCGAGCTGCTCGAGGGCGGCGGCCCCCATACGGGTCATGATGCGCATCGACACCGCGACGTACGCCGAGTCGGTGATCTCCACGCCGAGCTGGCTGATGGCCGAGCCGAGCGGGCCCATGCAGAACGGGACGACGTACATCGTGCGGCCGCGCATCGCCCCGGCGAACAGACCCTTGAGCGTCCCCCGCATCTCCGCCGGGTCCACCCAGTTGTTGTTCGGTCCGGCGTCCGCCTCCTGCTCGGAGCAGATGAACGTGCGGTCCTCGACGCGCGCGACGTCACTCGGGTCGGACCGGCAGTAGAACGAGTTGGGCCGAGTTCCCTCGTCGAGCTTGCGGAACGTGCCTTGGTCGACGAGGAGCTGCGTCAGCCGCTGCCATTCCGCCTCGGAGCCGTCGCACCACTCGACGCGGTCCGGCTGCGTGAGCTCGGCGATCTCCCTGACCCACGCGACCAGGCGCGCGTGCTTCGTCGGCGCCTGCTCCAGGCCCGGGATCGCGGTGGTCATCCTTGGCTCCTCGACTTGCCCGTTTCCGGGAACGCAACGAGGACACCTGCCCGGCGCCTCGTTGCGCGTTGGGATGCGACCTGCAGTCTAACGAGGGGGTAGCCCCAACCTGCCCTGGTCGCAATGCGAGGGATCTCCCGCACCGGCGTTATTGAAACTGCCGGGGGGACTCCTCTCCAAACTGGAGGAAACACCGTGCGCAAGCTCATCGCAGTGGCAGGGATCGCAGCCGCCGTCGGCTTCATCGTCGTACCGGCCCAGGCCGAGCCGGTCGCCTGTGTCGAGATCCACCTCGACGTCAACGGCACGCCGGTCGACCAGTCCGTCTGCCTGCCGCCGGAGGCGTAGCCAGACTTCCAGAGTCGCCCCGGTGCCCACGCGCCGGGGCGACTCTGGCTGCGCCAACCCCTCACTAGGATCCGGGCCATGAGCAGCGTCGTCGTGCAGGCGCTCGTCCTCGCACTCGGCGGCGCGGTCGGGCTGGCGCTGACCGTGTGGCTGACCCGGCGCGGCGTGCTGTCGTTGCGCTTCGGCGTGGGCTGGCTCGTGGTTTGCAGCACGTTGCTGCTCGGCGCGGTGGTCGCGGCCCTCGACCTGGTGCGCCCCCTCGCCGAGTTCCTGCACTTCACTCCCACCGGGCTGATCGTGGGCTTCCTCGGCTTCTTCCTCCTGGCTGTGTCGCTACAGCTGAGCGTCGCGCTCTCGCATGCGGAGCACGCGTCGCGGCGACTCGCGCAAGAGCAGGCCCTGCTCGAGGAGCGCGTGCAGCGGCTGGAGGAGTCCTAGTCCGTCGTCGTGCCGAGCGGACGCGCGTCCTGCCGGGTACGCCGGGAACCCGCGCCGAGGGCGATCGCCGCGAGCACCCGCAGCACGTACCACGACGCGGCGAGGGTCGACGCGGACGACCGGCCGGCCTGCCGCACGTCCATCGCCGCCTCGACGTCGCGGACGTCGTAGCCGGCCCGCCCGGCCATGATGATCGCCTCGACCGTGTCGCCGAGGTACTCCGCCGGGTAGTGGTGCGCGAAGAGGTCCAGCAGCGGTCGCCGGATCGCGCGGAAGCCCGAGCTCGAGTCGGTGAGCGGCCGGCCGGCGTGCCGGCTGGCGAGCCCGGCCAGGGTGCGCATCGCGAGGCGCCGGGACCGCGGCAGGCCGCGGCGGCTGCCCGCGTCGAGGAAGCGCGTGCCGATGACGAGCGCCGCACCCGTGGACTCCATGGCCTCCAGCAGGCGCGAGATCTCCGCCGGCCGGTGCTGGCCGTCCGCGTCGCACTGGACCACGACGTCGTAGCCGTGGCTGACGGCGTAGCGGAAGCCGCACTGGAGCGCGCCGCCCACGCCGAGGTTCACCGGCAGCCGGAGCACGACGGCGCCGGCCTCCGCGGCCACCTGGGCAGTGCGGTCGGACGAACCGTCGTCGACGACCAGGACGTCGTAGTCGAGCTCACGCAGGTCGCCGACCACGGTGCCCACGGACGCCTGCTCGTTGAGCGCGGGCACGATGACGAGGCAGGCCGGCATGCCGGCCAGTCTAGGAGTTGGCGACCTTGCGTCCCGACGGGCCGGTGGCCCGCGCGGACTCGACGCCGACCAGCGCCTCGCGCAACGAGCCGATCCAGTCGGCCTCGTGCTCGCCGACCAGGCGGACGCACCACGCCAGCGCGTCGCTACGGCTGCGTGCCACGCCGGCCTCGACCAAGGTGTCGAGGACGACGCGGTCCGGCTGGCGCAGGCGGGTCATCACGGGGGCGGCCAGCGTGGTGAACAGCACGCGGGTGTCGCCGCAGGCGGCGCCCCACGACACGGTGCGGACGAACGCGTGCTGGGCCTCGTCGGCGATGCGCATGCGCTGACCGCGCGTGTCCTCGCGGAAGGCCTTGATCCGTCCGGCGCGGGCGCCGGCCCGCTCGGCATCCGACGCGCCCTCGGCGGTGTCCGGCGCGGCGAGGGCCCCTACGACGACGATCTCGTCGCGGTCGACGGTGACCTCCGGTGCTGCGGTGAACCAGTCGGCGGGCAGCCGGCCGGTGAACCAGCCGCGGACGGTCTCCTGGAGCTCGGTCTCTGTCATGGCTTACATGATTACATCATTACAAAGGGTGTCAACCGGTCACTCGGGCGGGGTCGCGTCCTCCCGTACGACGAACAGCAGCCGGTTGAGCACCACGAACTTGCCGATCCAGACCAGCCCGAACCCGCCCAGCGATGCGGCGTTGACCACGGCCGTGGTCACCGCGTGGGACAGCTCCGCGTCCAGGGCCCAGTCCTCGGCGAGGGCCACCAGGCCCGTGGACAGCGCGAGGCCGGCGAGCGTCATGAGCGCGAACGGCAGCAGCTCGCCGCGGAGGCTGGACCGGCCGCGCTTCCCCCACGACCACGCGCGGTTGAGCGAGTACGCCGGGATCCCGCCCGTGATGCAGGCGATGAGGTTGCAGAGGACCGCGGAGCCGAGCTTCAGGACGCCGTACGTGAAGGCCAGCGTCAGCTGGCCGACCGTGGCGCTGACGACCGAGACCATCGAGTACTTGAGCATCGTGCGGCCGGTCGGCGAGCGCAGCCATGCCCGCAGTGCCGCGGGACGCACCGGGATGGCCATGCCGCGAGGCTACCCGCGTGGCGCCCACAGGGAGGTTGGGTATCGTTTGCTGCAATTCCCCTGCACCGAGGAGTTCTCGTCATGCCAGGAGCGCGCCGGTTGGCGGCAGCCGGGTTGCTCGCCGTCGTCGCCCTGACCGGCTGCGGCAAGCCCGACGCCAAGGTCACCGCCGCCACCTCGGTCCAGAAGGGCCTCGGCGCACACATGAGCGGTCGACTCGACGACGCGCTGAAGGAGTACGAGAAGGCCCTCAAGGCCGAGCCCAACAACACCCTGGCTCTCTACAACATCGGCCTCGTGCACCAGACCCGGGGCAACGCCGCCGAGGCGGAGGCGAAGTACCGCGCCGTCATCGCGCTCGACCCGAAGTTCAGCGCCGCGCTGTTCAACCTGGCCATCCTGCGCAACAACGCGGGGGCGCCGCTGGAGGCGATCGACCTCTACTACAAGGTGCTCGACATCAACCCCCAGGAAGCCACCGCGCACCTCAACGTGGGGTTCGCGCTCAAGTCGATCGGCAAGCACAAGGAAGGCGACCGCGAGCTGGCCTACGCCGTGCGGCTCGACCCGAGCCTCGCGAGTCGCGTCCCCTCGGCATCGCCGAGCCCCAGCCCGAGCGACGACTAGACCCCCGCCTACCAGGTAGGGGGGTCGTCGGGGTCCAGGACCAGCCTCGGGTGAGTCGGCTGCTCCGGCTCGGGCGGTGACAGCACCTCGTCCTCGGGCTCCAGCTCGAGCATCAACACCAGCTCCGGCTCGGGCTCCGGCTCGGGCTCCGGCTCCGGCTCGGGCTCCGGCTCGGGCTCGGGCTCCGGCTCGGGCTCGGGCTCCGGCTCGGGCTCGGGCTCCGGCTCGGGCTCCGGCTCCGGCTCGGGCTCCG
>CAZYXZ010000075.1:0-2896 GCA_964651395.1 uncultured Frankiaceae bacterium | reverse complement strand
CCGGCTCCGGCTCCGGCTCCGGCTCCGGCTCCGGCTCCGGCTCCGGCTCCGGCTCGGGCTCGGGCTCCGGCTCGGGCTCCGGCTCCGGCTCGGGCTCCGGCTCGGGCTCCGGCTCCGGCTCCGGCTCCGGCTCCGGCTCGGGCTCCTCGAGAACCACGACCGCGGCCGGCTCCAGCTCGGTCTCGGGCTCCGGCTCCGCTTCCGTGAGCTGCGACGGAAGGAGAGGCACCCGGCCGGCCAGCAGCGGCCACCGCTCCATGCGGCGGTCGAGCACGAACAGCGCCACCAGCGCGGCCAGGCTGAGCAGGAACAGCGCCGGGTAGTGGTCGTAGCCGGCGTACACGAACTCGACGTAGTGGGCCCCGGGGTCGACGGTCACCGCGACCAGGGCGGGGGCGACCATGTAGGTCCGTGCGGGGCGGCCGTCGACGAGGGCGGTCCAGCGCGGGTCGTAGGAGCTCTTGAGCACCACCGCGGCGCGCCGGTTGGCGGTGACCGCCCCGGAGTAACGGCCCTCCTCCCCGAACGCGACCTGCCCGGTCACCTGACCCGCCGGGCCACGGACCGTGCCCGACGCCAGCGTCGGCACCTCGGCGTCCCGCCCGCCGAAGGCGACCGTCGGGTACAGGCGACGCAGCGGCTGCGGGGAGGCCATGAACGGCGCCGTGACCTCGGCGAGGTTGCCGCGGTCCGCGCCCGCGATGACGGTGCTCGTGTCGACGACCGCCAGGTAGCCGCTCGTGGCATCGACGCGGTAGAGGCGATGGCGGCCGCGCGAGGCGACCAGGGTGGCCGGAACGGCCGGCTGCCGGTCGCTCGGCACGAGTATGTAGCGCACGTTGAACAGGTCGTACTGACCCTGGCTGGTCTCGTCGAAGTAGGGTTCCACGTCCGACATGAGGCTGTGCGTGCGCAGCGTGAAGCCGATCGCGTCGGTGTCCCGCGTGGCCAGCCGGGCCAGCACCGGGACCTGGTTGACCCGGTAGGTCAGGCCCCAGTTGCCGCGGGTGCCGGCGTAGACCCGCCCGTCGGCGGCGTCGCGCGCCAGGTCGATGAGGGCGTCGACATCCGCGCCGTCGGTGGAGTCCACGGCCTGCTGCAGCGCGACCATGGCGCGCGCGTCCCTCTCGTACTGCGACATCTGCCGCCAGGCCGGCACCAGTAGCAGCAGCGGCAGGACGGCGGCGGTGACCACCTGGGCCCGCCTGGGCAGCTTCGTCGGGAACCGCGTGCGACGGACCACGTTCACCCCGAAGCGGGTCACCGAATGCAGGCCGACACCCGCGACCAGGATCCCGGCGAGGTGGACACCGATGATGAACCGGTGGAAGAGGATGTCCTCGCTGCCCGGTAGCACCTTCAGCAGCGGCCCCAGCGTGGGTCGCCCGAAGAAGAGGACCAGGCACGCCACCCAGACAGCCAGGAGAGCTCTGGCCGGTTCGCTCTCGCGCGCGTGCCGCGCGCACTGGACCACGCCGACGATCACCAGCGCCGTGACCACCGGAAGCCGGGCGAAGTCGTAGAGCTCGCCGCTGACCAGCCAGCCGAGCACCTTGCGGGCGCCGAAGGAGTCGTTGAAGAACGAGCCCGCGCTGAACCGGCTCTGCGAGTCATAGCCCGCGTCTGCGAGCAACGGCACGATCACCCAGGCGGCCATCGCCGCGGCGCCGGCCCAGACCACCACGGCGCGACGCAGCCGTAGCAGCAGCTCGGACGGGCGGATCACGACCCAGAGCGCCACCACGAGGATGGCGAGGTAACCGGTCAGGAAGTGCAGGCAGATGGTGCCGGCCAGCGCGAGGCAGGCCCAGAAGTAGCGCCGGCCGGTGCTGACGGCGCGCCAGGTGAGCGCCCAGGCCAGCGGCGCCAGCCACATGCCCCACAGCTGCGCCCAGATGCCGTAGCCGCGCCAGGAGTAGCTGCCGAACTCGTAGCCGTGCGACGGCTGGCTGAACAGCAGCGGCGACACCAGCGCGGCCAGCCCGGCGATGGCCGGCTCGAGGTCGAAGAGCCGGGCGCACTTGTAGATGCAGATCGGCCACAGCGCCAGCAGGAGGAAGAGCGTCCAGCCGAACGCATGGTCCGGGCCGATGACCGTCCCGATCGCCCCGGTGATCATGTGCGGGGTCGTCTGGTAGTGGTGCCAGAACGGCGAGCCGAGGCCGAAGAAGGGGTACCAGTCGCCGAGCGGGAGGTGCCCCGCCTCGAGCTGCCGGGTCACCGAGTGGACGGCCTGGACGTGCACCGCGGAGTCGTTGGCCTGGGTGACGACCAGTCGCTCGCCGCGGAGCACGATCAGGTTGAAGCCTACGGCGAAGGCCACGAACAACCGCGGCCGGAGCTGCTCGAACGTCGCTCGACGCAGCCGCCCGGGCACCTGCCGCAGTCGTTCGAGCGCAGCACCCATCAGAGGTGCGGCGAGCTTCACGAGCCCGACATGTGGAACGGGGCGACCCCGAAGGGGCCGCCCCGTTCCACGTGCACGTGTGCTGCGCCTATGCGACACCGCAGACGGCGTAGGCCTGCAGGGTCCCTGCCGAGCTGTTCACCACGTTGACCGCGACGACCCGCCAGGTGTCCGCGTCGAACGGGAAGCTCGAGCGGAGTGCGCTGCCGCCGCCGGTGTTAGTGATCTGGGCACCGCCGCCGTACACGACGTCACCGGGGGTCGTGCAGGAGACATCCAGCGTCGTCGTCCCGCCGTTGGCGGTGTTGAGGCCGATCGAGGCGGTGACCTGGTTGGACAGGTTGGCGCCGCCGGAGCCGGTCGGGCCGGTCGGGCCGGTCACGCCGACGCCGGTCGGGCCGGTCGGGCCGGTGCCGGACGGACCGGTCGGGCCGACCGCGCCGGTGCCGGTCGGACCGGTCGGGCCGATCGCGCCGGTGCCGGACGGAC
>CAZYXZ010000074.1:8017-16612 GCA_964651395.1 uncultured Frankiaceae bacterium | reverse complement strand
CGCCGCCGTGCTCACCAAGGCCGAGCAGGTCCTCGGCGTCGTCCACTTCGGCCGCCAGCCCACCGCCGCCCAGCAGACCGCCCTCGAATGGCTCTCACCGACCTGCTCCAACGAGGCCTGCCAGAGCCCCTACGACATCGAGCTGGACCACATCTTCGGCAGCGAATGGGCCACCACCAAGCAGACCACGGTCGACCTGCTCGCACCGCTGTGCGGGCACGACCACGACCTCAAGACATACCAAGGCTGGGCACTCGTCGAAGGCACCGGCAAACGCGCCTTCGTCCCACCCGAGGACCCACGACACCCCAAGAACCAGGCCGCAGAGAAACCCCCACCCGCGGCGTAGTGCTAGCTGCCGTGCTCCCAGGAGTTCAGGTACTCGGTCTGCGCCGGGGTGAGCGTGTCGATGTCGACGCCGAGGGCGGCCAGCTTGAGCTTGGCCACCTCCTTGTCGATCTCCTCCGGCACGTCGTGCACGCCCGGTGCGAGGTCGGCGTAGCTCTTCGCCAACCACTCGGCGGTGAGCGCCTGGTCGGCGAAGGACATGTCCATGACGGCGGCCGGGTGACCCTCGGCGGCGCCGAGGTTGACCAGCCGGCCCTCGGCCAGCAGGAGCAGGCGGCGACCGTCGGCGAGGATGTACTCGTCGGTCTGGTGCCGGATGTTCTTGCGCACCTCGGTGGCCATCTTGGTCAGCGCGACGATGTCGATCTCGATGTCGAAGTGGCCGGAGTTGCAGAAGATCGCGCCGTCCTTCATGACCGAGAAGTGCTCCTCGCGGAGGACGTCGCGGTTGCCGGTGACGGTGATGAAGATGTCGCCGATGCGCGCGGCCTCGGTCATCGGCATCACGCGGTGACCCTCCATGACCGCCTCGAGCGCCGCGGTCGGGTCGATCTCGGTGACGATCGTGTTGGCGCCCATGCCCTTGGCCCGCAGCGCGACGCCCTTGCCGCAGTAGCCGTAGCCGCCGACGACGACGGTCTTGCCGGCCAGCAGGGTGTTGGTCGCGCGGATGACACCGTCGAGCGTCGACTGCCCGGTGCCGAAGCGGTTGTCGAACATGTGCTTCGTCGGGGTGTCGTTGACGGCGACGACCGGGAACTTCAGCGCGCCGTCGGCGGTCATCTGCTTGAGCCGGATGACGCCGGTGGTCGTCTCTTCGCACCCGCCGCGTACGCCGTCGAGCAGCTCGGTGCGCGTGGTGTGCAGCACGTTGACCAGGTCGCAGCCGTCGTCCATGACGAAGTGCGGCGCGCAGTCGAGGGCGGCGTTGATGTGCGCGTAGTAGCCGTCGCGGTCGACGGCGTTCTTCGCGTAGACGCTGATGCCGTACTCGTGGACCAGCGCGGCGGCGGTGTCGTCCTGCGTCGACAGCGGGTTGGAGGCGCACAGGTGCACCTCGGCGCCGCCGGCCTTGAGCGCGCGGACCAGCGTGGCCGTCTCGGTGGTCACGTGCATGCAGGCGGCGATACGGACGCCCTCGAAGGGCTGCTCCTTGGCGAAGCGCTCACCGATGTCGCGGAGGACCGGCATGGCCCGCTCCGCCCACTCGATGCGCTTGCGGCCGGCGTCGGCCAGCGACGCGTCGGCGATGTCGTGCTTGGGCGTGCTCATGCGTCAGGTGCCTCTTTCGGTCGGGGGATCGCCGCCGAGTCTACCGGGCGCCGCTTTGGGCAGGATGGCGGCGTGTCGATCGTCGTCGAGCAGGTCCGGGTCGAGCTGGTCCGCCCGCTCCGCCATGCCGTGCTCCGCCCGGGCCGGCCGTTCGAGGAGGCCGTCTTCGGCAGCGACGGCCACCCCGAGGCGCTGCACTTCGCGGCGTACGACGGGGACGCGGTCGTCGGAGTGGTCAGCGTCTCCCCCGAGGAGGTCCCCGAGGACCGTCCCGGGGCGGGTACGCCGGGCTGGCGGATCCGCGGCATGGCCGTCGCCGAGGATCACCGCTCGAGCGGAGTCGGCGGGCTGCTACTCGAGCACGCACTGCGCACCACGGCCGCGGCGGGGTTGGGGCCCCGCTTCGCGGAGGAGCGCGGAGCTGGGGTCCCCGCGCGGGTCATGACATGGTGCAACGCGCGCCTGCGGGCCGTGCCGTTCTACGAACGGCACGGCTTCACGGCGTACGGACCGGAGTTCGACGCGCCGGGCATTGGTCCGCACCGGTTCATGAGCCGGGTTACGGTGGCACCGTGAGCCTTGCCGTCATCACCGACTCCACGTCCTACCTGCCTCCCGGCGTCGCCACCGAGCTGGGCGTGCGGGTGGTGCCGCTACGCGTCACGCTCGGCGAGGACGAGGTCTTCGTCGACGGGATGAGCGACCCCGACCAGTTCTACGCGCGCCTGCGGGCCAGCGGCGCCCGGCCGGAGTCCATCCCCCCGACCGTCGGCCAGTTCCTCGACACCTTCCAGTCGGCAGCAGACGACGGCGCGACCGAGATCCTCTGCATCACCTGCGCCTCGGACATCAGCGAGACGTACAGGTCCGCCCTCGACGCCGCGTCGAAGTTCGACCGGCCGGTGGAGGTCGTCGACAGCCGGACCATCGGCGGCGGCTTGTTCTTCATCGTCTCCGGCGTCGCCCGCGCGCTGCAGCACGGCGCCACACCGACGACGGCGATCGGCGTGGCCCGCTCGATGGCCGGCCGCGTCTACACGACCTTCGCCACGTTCTCGACGCAGCTGCTCATCGACGGCGGCCGGCTGCCCGCCGACGCCGCCCCGTCCCGGGGTCTCAACGTCCTCGTCATGGAGGGACCGATCCGCTCGCTCGGCCAGCCCACCAGCGTCGAGGAGGCGGTGGCCTGGCAGGCGCTCCTGGTCCGGGAGTCCGCCGCGCAGTCGCCGACCCGCGTGGCCATCGGTCACGCGATGGCGGCCACGGAGGCGGAGCTGCTGGTCGACGCGCTGGTGGACGCGCCGGGCGTCATCGGCATCGACCGCTACGTCATCGGGCCGGCCGTCGGCGCGCAGGTGGGCCCGGGCACGTTCAGCGCGTCCACCCTCGCGCCCGGTCGCGACTGACTAAACCTTTGTGGTGGTTGTTACCCCCCCGGGGTTAAACACCCACCTCAACGGGTCAGGTCAGGCGGACTGGTAGATGTCCGGCTCGATGAAGATCATCTTCGCGGTCGGTACGGCGGCGCGCACCGCCCCCTCCGCCTCGTTGATCGCCTTGACCAGCTTCGCCGAGGTGAGGGTGCCGCCGAAGTCGGCCTTGACCGCGACGAGCAGCTCGTCCGGCCCGAGGTGGCGGGTGCGCAGGTGGATGACGCGGCGGATCTCCGGACGCGCCTCGAGCGCCCCGCGGATCGCCGCGGCCTGGTCCGGCGCCGCCGCCTCCCCCAGCAGCAGGCTCTGCATCTCCCGCCCGAGGACCAGCGCGACGACGCCGAGGAGCAGGCCGATGGCCAGGGTCCCCGCGGCGTCCCAGCGCGCGTCGTGCGTGAGGTGGCCGAGCAGGAGGCCGATGAACGCGATGACCAGACCGCTCAGGGCCGCGACGTCCTCGAGCAGGACCGTGGGCAGCTCCGGCGTCTTGGCGTCGCGGATGAACTGCCACCAGGTCTGCCCGCGCAGCAGCGGCCGCGCCTCCTGGACCGCGGTCCGCAGGGAGAAGATCTCCAGCACGATGGACACGGCGAGGATGGCGAGGGCGACGCCGACCGACTCGATCGCGTGGGCGTGGCGCAGCTTCTCGATGCCTTCGTACAGGGAGAAGAGGGCACCGAGGGTGAACAGCACGACCGCGACGACGAACGCCCAGAAGTAGCGCGCCGCGCCGTAGCCGAAGGGGTGCTCCTCGTCCGCGACCCGCCGGCCGCGCCGGCCACCGAGCAGCAGCAGCAGCTGGTTGCCGGAGTCCGCGCAGGAGTGGATGGCCTCGGCCAGCATCGAGCTCGCGCCGGTGATGGCGAAGCCGACGAACTTGGCGATCGCGATGCCGAGGTTCGCGAAGAAGGCGGCCAGCACCGCCTTCGTGCCGTGTCCCGGACTGCTCACTGTTTGATCCGCGCTTTCAGCTCGTCGATGGGTCCGATCGGAGACGGGTCGAAGCCGAGCAGCAGCCCGAGGTAGACCGACGTGAAGTCGGCGAACGCGATGAGCGAGGCGAGGCGCGCCAGCCGGGAGCCACCCTCGGCGGTGATCTCGTGCACGGGGATGCCGCGCTCGCGCGCGAGCTCGGCCGAGACCTCCACGCGCCGCGCCACCTGCTCGTGCTCCTCGCTGTCCCGGAGCAGGACCAGCGCGAGCTGCTCCGCGGGGTCGGGACCGTCGTACGCCACGACCTGGTTGTGGTTGGCCTCGGGCAGGACGCCGGGCACGCCGAGCACCTTCGCGTTCTCGTTGAGCTGCGTCGACATCCGGTACGCCGCGACGCCGGCCAGCGCGGAGGAGCCCCACAGCACCGGCAGCCGCTCGGCGAGGCCGAGGGCGACGCTCTTCGCGGGGTTGACGAACGAGTCGCGGTCGGCGGCGTAGCGGTCGGAGAGCGTCTCGAGCAGGTCGGCCGCGTCGTCGAGCACGGCGCGCGGCGCGTGCGCGATGCCGAGCGCGTCGGCGAGCGTGAGCAGCGGAACGGACAGCGCCCAGATGCTGGCGCGCGGCATCCGCCCGCCCGGCACGGTGAGGAACGTGCCACGGCCCTGCTCGACGAGGACCGCCAGCGGCGAGCCGGCGCCGCCGACGCCGACGACGCGGCAGCCGCGGCGCACCGCCTCCTCGGCGGCGGAGAGCGTCTCCTCGGTCGTCCCCGAGCAGGAGACGGCGACGACGATGTCGGCCGGTCCCACCCAGCCGGGCAGGCCGTAGGACTTGTGGCCGATCACCGGCACCGGTGCGCCCGGACCGGCGACCGCGCCGAGCACGTCACCGGAGACGCCGGAGCCGCCCATGCCCGCGACGACGAGCGCACGCGGGCGGCCGCCGTCGACGGTCGCGGACAGGTCGACCTCGGCCGCGGTGAACGCCGCCTCGCGCAGCTGCGCCGGCGCGGCGGCGACCTCGCGCAGCATGCTGCCCGGGTCGGCCGCGACGATGCCGTCCGGGTCGTCGAGCAGGTCCTCGTGGAGAACGTTCGTCACTCGGGCTTCTCGGCCTCGTCGACGAGCAGGACGGGGATGCCGTCGCGCACCGGGTAGCGCAGGCCGCAGCCCGTGCAGGCCAGGACGGACGCCGCGTCGTCGACCGTGAGGGTCGCGTGGCAGGCCGGGCAGGCGAGGATCTCGAGCAGGCCGGGGTCCAGGTCCACGGTCTCCTTCTCTCTTCTCAGGCCGTCTCAGGCGCCGGAGCGGATGAGCGCGAGCACCTCGTCGCGCACCCGCTCCATGGTTGCGGTGTCCCGCGCCTCGGCGTTGAGACGCAGCAGGGGTTCGGTGTTGGACGGGCGCACGTTGAACCACCAGTCGGCGGCGTTCACGGTGAGCCCGTCGAGGTGGTCGACCTCGAGGCCGTCCTGCCCGGCGTACGCCGCCTCGACCTCGGCCATGGAAGAGGCGGTGTCGTCGACGGTCGAGTTGATCTCGCCGGACGCGGCGTAGCGCTGGTACGGCGACAGCAGGCCGGACAGCGGACCGTCGCTCGCGGCCATCTCGGCCAGCACGTGCAGCGCGGCGAGCATGCCGGAGTCGGCGCGCCAGAAGTCGCGGAAGTAGTAGTGCGCCGAGTGCTCGCCGCCGAAGGCCGCTCCGGTGCTGGCCATCTCGGCCTTGATGAACGAGTGCCCGACGCGCGTCCGGACCGGCGTGCCACCGAGCTCGCGCACGACTTCGGGGACGGTCCGCGAGCAGATCAGGTTGTGGATGATTGTCGCGCCCGGCTCTGCCCTCAGCGTCCGCGCCGCGATGAGCGCGGTGATGACGCTCGGCGACACCGACTCGCCCTGCTCGTCGATCACCCAGCACCGGTCGGCGTCGCCGTCGAAGGCGAGACCGATGTCCGCGCCCTCGGCGAGGACCGCCTTCTGCAGGTCGACCAGGTTGGCCGGCTCGATCGGGTTCGCCGGGTGGTTCGGGAAGGTGCCGTCGAGCTCGAAGTACATCGGGACCAGCGTCAGGGGCAGGCCCTCGAGCACCGGCGGCACCGTGAGGCCGGCCATCCCGTTGCCCGCGTCGACGACGACGCGCAGCTGCCGGTTGGCGGAGAGGTCGACCAGCTCGTGCATCTTCGCGGCGTAGCCGGTCAGCACCTCGCGCGACTCGCGCGTGCCCGGCTGCCCGGCCGCACTGGGACCGCCGGCGTTGACGGCGTCGCGCAGGTCCGCCAGGCCGGTGTCCTGGCCGACCGGTGTCGCGCCGGCGCGGCAGAGCTTGATGCCGTTGTACTGCGCGGGGTTGTGGCTCGCGGTGAACATCGCCCCGGGCAGCTGGAGCGCGCCGGAGGCGTAGTAGAGCAGGTCGGTGGAGGCCAGCCCGATCTCGACGCAGGCTGTTCCCTGACTGGTCACGCCTTCGGCGAAAGCCGCGGCCAGACCTGGGCTGCTGGGTCGCATGTCGTGGCCGACGACGACGGCCGGACCGCCGGTCAGGTCCGCAAACGCGGCGCCGAAGAGCCGCGCGATGTCCTCGTCGAGCTCGTCGGGGACGACGCCCCGGACGTCATAGGCCTTGACGATCGCCGAGACGTCGGGCAACGGGACACCTTCCGGGTAGCAGGACGGTGCCGAAGCCTATCGGGGTGTGCCGCGCCTACTTCTTGCGGGCGGCCAGGGCGAGGACGCGGTCCAGCCGGATGACCTTGCCCGCCGTACGCCACGTCTTGTGCTCGCAGCGATGGCAGGAGGTGAAGTCGACCACCTGGCCGTCGGCCATCGTCATGGTGATCTCGGTGAGCGACTCGCTTTCGCACTGCATGCACTGCGCCATGTCTTCAGCCCTCCCGATCCGGCACGGGGAAGTGCGCCGGAGCCGAGGGTGAGTATCGCCCAGATGCCAGGGCTTGTTGAGCCAAATGGCCGAATCGTGATCAAGACCGAACGAGTGTTCGGATTGTCGACTTCGTGCCGGTTACTGGGCCTGCGAGTCCGGGGTCTTGAGCATGCGCAGGTGGCCGCGCCGGAACTCGGTGCTCTCGCCCTTGCCGCGCGCGGCCTCGCGGACCGCGTCGGCCAGCGCCTCGAGGTCGTCGTTGGTCGGCAGGTGCCGGACCGGCTCGCCGATCGGCCGGATGACCTCCCAGCCACGCGGGGCGGTGAGCCGCGAGGCGTGCTCGGCGCACAGGTCGTAGCCGTGCGGCTCGGCCTCGCGGGAGAGCAGGCCGACGATCGCCTGCTGGTTGCCGTAGTCGTACGTGAGCGTCGCCACGGCGCCCTCGGGGCACGCCGTCCGCGAGCAGCGCCGCGTGGTGGTCACGCGGGAACGGTACCGGCACCGGCCGTTCTCGGCCATCACCCGGCCCGTTGTGTCTAGATTGCCCGGGTGACCACTCCCGCGAAGCGCGTGCTGGCCCGGCGCCGCCGCGACCGGCGCGGGCGCGGGCTGCGGGGCCGTCTCGTGCCGCCGCACGTCCCCTTGGCCCGGACCCGTTCCGAGCAGTTCGACGACCTGGTCCTCGACGCGCTGGACGACCTCGAGGAGCGGTGGTCGGACCAGCTGGCCAAGCTCGAGTTCGCCGTCGAGGACGTCCCGCCGCGTGACGCGGTCGAGGACGGCCTCATCCCGCTGTCCGGCGTACTGCCGGGTGGCAGCGACGAGCGCGGGCACCCCCGGCCGCCGCGGATCGTCCTCTACCGCCGGCCGATCGAGGCGCGCGCCGTCGACCCGCACGACCTGGCCGACCTGATCCTCGACGTCCTCGTCGCGGAGCTCGCGCGCCACCTCGGCATCGACCCCGACGTCATCGACCCGCCGGACTGAGCGCGCGCTACGGCGCCGGCGTCTCCTCCACGCGGCGCGGGTCGACCAGCGACACGACCGGGTCGTGGACCACCGCCGGGACCGGTACGCCGCCCGCCGGCTGGGTCTGCAGCTGCAGCACGGTGAACATCGGCCCGAACAGCGCCGTCTCGCTGATCAGCCGCGCGCCGTAGACCGGCGCGGAGCCCGGCAGCGGTGTGACGATCACCGCGCGCGCGTCCGTCCGGACGTTCAGCTTGATCCGCGAGAGCGGGAACGAGACCAGCTTCCCGGCCGGCAGGTCGACGACGGCCAGCGGCGGCACCGGGGTCGTCTGGCCGACGAGGGGCACGAGACCGATGCTCACCCGGCCGTCGCCGTCCGGCGCGCTGAGCAGCAGGTGCGAGTCGGCGTCGCCCCCGACCCGGTTGTCGGTGACGAGCGCGGGTCCGGACAGCGGCTGCGTCGTGCCGACATAGGCGATCTCGCGGCGCGGGTTGAAGTTCGCGCGGTTCTCCGCGAGCAGGCTGGCGAGGAACGGCTGCTCGGTCTCGGCGTTGACGCGGATGTTCGCGGCCTTGCCCTCGAGCTCCTCGGTGAGGTCGAGCTCGGCCACCCGGCCGGCGGGCAGCGAGATCTCGTCCATGCCCGCCGGGACGAACTGGTTCTCGTCGGTCGTGAACGTGATGCTCACCGTCACGTCCTCCTCGCCGGGGGCGGCGAGGTAGAGCAGCCGACGGCCGTTGCCGGCCGGTACGCCG
>CAZYXZ010000074.1:0-8007 GCA_964651395.1 uncultured Frankiaceae bacterium | reverse complement strand
CGACGGCGGGCCCGAGCGCGGCACCCAGTCGACGCCGTTGGGCGTGTTGGCGTTGGACCGCGCGTCGCGGATCGCCGGGGACACGCGGCCCGCGCGCGTCGTGACGTGGACGGCGATGGCGCGTTCGTCCGGCGCGAGGTCGGCCAGCTTCACGACCAGCCGCTGCCGGGCCTTGATCACCTTGCCCTCGCCGTCCGGCGCGTCGATCGGGCCGCCGGTGCCGAGCAGGTGGATGTCGACCTGGGCTTCGTCGTCGTACGGGTTGACCAGCACGAGCTCGGTCTCGACGCCGACCTTCGTCGAGCCGCCGATGAACCAGGTGTCCGGCGACGTCGGCTCGCACCGCGTGCCGGCCAGGCCGCGCTGGCGCCCGGCCTCGCCGCGCGAGACCTGCTCGGCCTCGACGGCGCCGGCCAGCGAGCCGCGCGCGGTGGCCGCGACGGCGACCGCGGTGTTGGTGGACTGCCCGAAGCTGCCGACCCGGGCGCCGCCGACGAGGACGCGCGGTCCGAGGCCGGCGCCGGGTACGACGGACGCGGCGTAGACCTCGACGTTGCCGCCCTGCGCGGCGCCGACCGTGAGCTTCGTCGTCACCGTGCTGCCCGACTGCAGCAGCTCGGGGCAGACCGCGAGCTTGCCGCCCGCCGGCCGGCGGACCGGCG
Organism: uncultured Frankiaceae bacterium; assembly: GCA_964651395.1. Taxonomy (GTDB): domain Bacteria; phylum Actinomycetota; class Actinomycetes; order BP-191; family BP-191; genus CAZYXZ01. The sequence continues at coordinate 7,345 of CAZYXZ010000074.1, read as the reverse complement.
TACCGGCCGGGCCGCCGACGGTGTCCGGCGCGAACGCGTTCGCGGCGGCCACGCCGAGGGCGAGGGCGACGACGGCCGCGAGGAGCGGGGTGGCCGGCCGGTTCACGACAGCCGCCGCACGTTGCCGGAGTGCACGAGGTCCGCGCCGCCGTCGTCCGGCTCGACCGGGTCCTCGTCGGCGTCGTCCTCGTCGCCGCGGGCGGCCGGTCCGGTGTCGATGCCGCGGCGGACCGAGGGCGCGGCCAGCACCACGACGAGCAGCAGGACCAGTCCCTGGATCACGAGCGCGACGTGCCGGCCGGACTGGTCGCGGAACACGGTGACCGCGAGCGTGCCGGACGGCAGCTCGAAGGCCTGCGCCCACCCCCACGCGCGCACCTCGGGCAGCTCTTCGCCGGCCGCGGTCGTCGCCTTCCAACGGCCGTCGGCGCGCTCGGCTAGCACGAGCATCCGGCCGCCCGGCCCGTTCGGGACGGTGACGGTCGCGGCCTCGCGGCCACCGCCGAGCGGGCGCGGCGGCAGTGCGCGCAGCTGCTCGCGGCTGGGGAAGCGGCCGGCGCGCGCCTCCGGCGCCAGCTCGGCGGGCAGCGCGACCAGCCGCGCGGCCGGCGCGATCGTGCGCCACAGCTGCACCGCGCCGACGTACGGGACGCGGGAGAGCCCGGACTGCGTGTCGAGGGCGGCCGCGATGGTCGGGTCGACCGGGCGCTCGACCGCGACGTAGCGGATGGCGAAGGTGGACAGCGCCTCGGCGGCGTCCGAGCCGCGCTGGCTGGCCAGGTCGGCGACCAGCCGCTCCAGCAGGTCGTACGTCGGGCCGTCGACGGGGGCGCCCAAGGTGGTGAGCGACAGGCCGTCGATCGGGGTGAGCGCGAAGCGGACCCGACTGCCCGGGTCGGCGCCGGTCCCGCCACCGGGCGCCAGCCAGAGCACGCGCAGTCCGGGCTGGGCTCCCGCCTCGGAGCGGACCACCGCGGGCAGCGCCTCGACCGGCCGGCGGTCCAGCGGGTCCGCGGCGCCCCGGCGTACCCAGGACGCGGCGGAGACCAGCGGCAGCAGCCCGGCCAGGACGGCGATGACGACGGCCACCGGCTGGCGCCAGCTGAAGTCCGCGGCAGCGAGCTGCTCTCTCGCGCCGGCCGCGGCACTCAGTGCGGCGACCAGCAGCGCCGCGGCGGCGACGGAGAGCAGCGGTCCGGCGTACGCCTCGGGCAGCGGGCCGACGCCGCGCACGCTGAACACGGAGATGACCCAGGCCAGACCCGCGACCAGCCATGCCGTGGCCGGGGCACGTACGTCGCGGCGGACGAGCGCGCCGAGCGCGGCGAGCAGGAGGCCCGCGGTGACCCACGGCCACGGCTGACCGGGTCCGCCGGGGCGCAGCAGGATCAGGTCGAGCGCGTCCGGCGTCGTCGTCGGGGACGCACCGACGCCCGCGAGGAGCAGGGTCGGATGCGCGAGGAGCCGAAACGACCACGGCGCGAGCACCGCGAAGGCGGAGACCAGCGCGCACGCGACCGCGACGGTGCGGCGTACGGCGCCGGCCCGGCTCGACGCGTTGGCGGTGAACAGCGCGAGGCCCGCGGCGCTCGGCAGGAAGAGCGCGGCGAGGAAGAACACCGGCGGGGCGAAGGCGGTCACGACGGCGAGCAGCAGTCCGGCGGCGAACGGATGCCGCCAGCCGGCGTACTTCGGGTCGGCGGTGAGCAGGCGGTGGCCGGCGACCACCAGCAGCGGCGCGGCCATGTGCGCGACGGCCGCGTTCAGCCGCCCCTGCGCCAGCGCGCCGGTGGCCAGCGGCAGCAACGCGTACGCCGCGCCGGCCCACAGCTGGAACGGCACCTGCGGCACGAACCGCTTGGCGGCGCGGTAGGCGGCCAGCCCGGACAGCGGGACCACACCGAGCAGCAGCAGGTCGACCGCCAGCCAGGCCTTGCCGAGCAGCACCGTCGAGAGGGCGGCGAGCAGGGCGAGCGCCGGGGAGGGCGAGCCGGGCACGCCGGCGCCGATGCGGTGCCAGGAGGCGGCGAAGGCCTGCCAGAGGTCGGAGGCGCCCGTGGGTGAGGGGAAGAGCGCACCGCCCACCAGCCGGCCGCTGCCGAGCAGCCCGCGGAGGGCGACCAGGCTGACCAGGGTGAGCACCAGGGTGAGCGCGAGGCCGGGACGCCGGCGCAGGATGCGGGTGCCGCGCCGCGGCAGCGCCGCGCCGACGACGTCCTCGCCGGAGCCGTCGTCCGGCTCGGACTCGAGCAGCTCGTCGCCGCCCCCGCCACCGGTCAGCCAGTCACCGGCCGCCTCGAGGTAGCCGCGCAGCCGGGCCGTGCGGCCGGCCAGCAGCGGCTTGACCGCGGCCCAGCCGGCTTGCTGGGTGCCCCGCCGCCGGCTCCGGGCCGCTGGCACCTGGCCGAGGTGCCGGACGTTCCACCACACGGCGGCCAGCTCGTCGCGGGCCGCCGTGACCTGCCGCGTCAGCAGGAAGGCGAGCGTGCGCAGGACCGCGCCCACCAGCAGCCGCGGTACCGCGCCGAGGAGCACCGGCAGCGGCAGGTTCGCGAGCAGCAGGGCGATGGAGTGCCGGCGGTCCAGGCCCGTCGGCGTGCCGTGCGCCGCCGCCAGGTGGCGCCGCCCGGTCCAGGCCGCGCGGGCATGCCGCCCGACCGCGCTCGGGACGACGACGACCCGGTGTCCGGCCGCGGCGACGCGCCAGCCGAAGTCGACGTCGTCCCGGAAGATCGTGAGCCGGGGGTCGAGTCCGCCGAGCTCGTCCCAGACGTCGCGGCGGACCAGGCAGCCGGCTGTCCCCACGGCCAGCACGTCCCGGACGGCGTCGTGCTGGCCCTGGTCGTACTCGCGGCGCTCGAGCCCGGTCTCCCGGCGCCCGGCCCGGTCGATGGTGACGCCGACCTCGACGAGCAGCCGCGGGTCGTCCCAGTCGCGCGCCTTCGGGCCGAGGACGACGGCCGACGGCATGTCCTCCGCGGCGTCGAGCAGCGCCTCCAGCGCGGTCGGCTCCGGGGCGAAGTCGTCGTGCAGCAGCCAGACCCACTCGACCGTGCCGGGCGGCGCCGGACGCGCCCCGGCGCGCAGCTCGTCGAGGCGGAGGACGCCCGCGGCCACCGACGCCCCGAAGCCGCTGCTGCGCGGCACGGTGACCAGGTGGTCCTCCGCCACCGCCTGGAGCAGCAGGTCCGGGGACTCGTCCTCGCTGCCCACGTCGACCGCGACGGCGTACTGCGCGGGACGGGTCTGGCGGGCCAGGGCGCGCAAGGTCTCCGCCAGCCATCGACCGCCGTCGTGGGCGACGAGGACGGCGCTGACCCGGTGCTGCGGATGGGCCAGTCGAGACGTGCGGGCAGGCATGCAGACCCATTCGCGCGAGGGAGGGGAGTGCCTAGCCTAGCCAAGCGGGCAGGAAGCCCGATCTGCGCTCGCTATCCGGCGCGGCGCTTCAAACGACGGCGCTCACGCTCGGAGAGCCCGCCCCAGATGCCGAAGCGCTCGTCGTTGGCGAGGGCGTACTCGAGGCACTCCGCCTTGACCTCGCAGCCGACGCAGATGCGCTTCGCCTCCCGGGTGGACCCGCCCTTCTCCGGGAAGAAGGCCTCCGGGTCCGTCTGAGCGCACAGCGCGCGCTCCTGCCAGTCGGCCAGCTCCTCGCTCGTGGTTTCGAGCAGCGGAAGGCTCATCACGCCCCCAAGCATCGGTCGGTCGTCGGCCGGGGCGGCGCGGGACAGGGCACCCGGTCGAATGACATGGGTGTGATTAGAGACCCGTCGTGCTCAATTCGTCAAGAGCGCGTTCTTATGACCGGGGCCGGCGACCCGCCCCGCCGGCCGCCTGGGTGAAGGCGTCGATGGCCGCCTGCGCGTCGGTGGAGGCGATCTCGAGGCTGACGTCCGGGCCGGCCGCGGCGTCGATCGCGTTCGACGGCGAGGAGACGTCCGGGAGCCGGTCGACGCTCGCCCGGCCCTTCTTCGCGGCCGCCTTCCTGGCCGCCGGCTTGGCCGCGGAGGTACCCGACTTCTTGGCCAGTGCGGCCTTGGCGGCCTTCGCGGCCGCCGTCCGCGCGGCGGTGGGCGCGGGCTTGGCCGGCTTGGCCGCCTTCTTGGCCGCGGGCGCGGACGAGGCGGACTTCTTGGCCACCGGTCGCGGTGCGGCCTTGCCGGCCTTGGCCGGCTTGGCCGCCTCGCCGGTCTTCGCCGCGCGGACCGGCGTGGGCGCGTCGGTGCGCGGCACAGCCACGACGGGAGTGAGCGGCACGGTCTCGCCGGCGGCCGCGGCCTTCGCCTGGTCGCGGGTCAGCGTGGTCGGCGGCTCCTCCGGCGCGACGACGAGCGGGATCGGCGCCGGCTTGGCCGCCTCGGCGCCCTTGCGGCGCCAGCGGTCGGCGTCGCGCGCGTCGCGGTGCCGCTCGAGCGCCTCGTCGATCCGGTCGGTCAGGTGCTTGCGGCTCTTCGCGTTGAGGCCCTTGCCGAACTCCTCGAGCACGTCGCGGAAGATGCGGACCCGCTCCTCCTCGAGCACCTGGTCGCGCTCGGCGAGGTACTGCAGCAGGCTCTGGCCGGCCGCGACGAGCAGCCGCGTGCCCTGGTCGATCTCGCTGCGCGCCGCGAGTACGCCGGAGGCCGTGTCCTTCAGCGACTTGCGCAGCGACTCGAGCTCCTTGGTGGCCGCCGCGCGGAACGTGCCCAGCTCCTCGCTCGCGGCGGCGTGCACCTCCTCGGCGGTCTGCCGGCTGATGTCCACCCAGGACTCGTCCATGCGCGACAGCACGGCGGCGGAGTCCTCGACCGCGGTGGTCATGGTCTCGATGCCCTTGGTGGTCTTCTCCAGGCTGCGCTTGAGCTCGACCAGCCGTCCGCCGGTGAGCTTGTCCGCCTCCTCCATGGCCGCGATGGAGCGGTCCTGGCCGGAGCTCATCACGGCGACGAGCTCCGCGCGGAGCTTGCCGAACTCGGCCGCCGTCGCCTGGCGCAGCGCGTCGATGGAGCCGGTCAGGTCCGTCGTACCGGACTGGCGGAGCTCGTCGACCGCGCGCGCCAGCTGCGCCTGCACGCCGCCGATCTGCTGGAGGCCGTTGATGACCGCGGCCATCTCCTCGCGGCCGCCGCCACCACCGCCGCCGCCGGCCTCGACCCGGGCGACCAGGTCGTTGTAGAGCACGGCCATCCGCTGCAGCGGCGCGTCGAGGGACGACGCGACCTCGTCGAGGTGGTCGTGGTGCGCGTCGCGCGCCTCGGCCAGCGCGGCGCCGACCGAGCCGCCGAGCGCCGTCAGGCTGCGCTCCACGGAGCGGGCGAAGGCGTCGATGGCCTCGCGGACCGACGACGACAGCCCGCCGACGGACTCGTCGACCCGGCTGATGACGGCCTGCGCGGTGCGCTGCTGCGCGTCGACGAGCGGTGCCGTGTCGATCGAGCCACCGCCTCCGCCGCCGCCCGAGGCGACCAGGCCGCGCAGCTCCTGCTGCCCGGCGGCCAGTGCGGACTGGAGGGCGCCGAGGTCACGGGAGAGCTCACCGATGCGCTCGCCGGTGACGCTCGCGCCGTCGCTGGTCAGCGACTCGAGACGCTCCGCGACCAGGCTGAGGGTGTCCTCGAGCGCGGCGAGCCGGGCCTCGAGCGAGCCGTCGTCGCCGCCGGAGCCCTCACCGATGCGCTCCGACAACGGCGCGATGCTCTCCGCCAGCCGGCTGCCCTGCGCGGCGATCGCCGACGTGACCCGCTCGCCGAGGGAGCTCAGCTCGGCCCGAAGTGCGCCGATCTCGGCGCGGACGTTGGCCACCTCGGCGACGGCGACGCCGCCGCCGGCGGCGACCGGAGCGGCCGGGGCTGCTGGTGCGGGCGCGAAGCCGTCCTCCGCGTCCATCTCCTCGGCCGCGCGGTTGGCCAGCTCTTCGATACGGCGGGTCAGGTCGTTCTCGTCCGGCGTACCGCCACCGGTCCAGCCCTCAGTCATGTGTCCATGCCTTCGGTCGTCGGTTAGCGCCCCGAGTCTGGGCGGAGCGGCAACGCGAAAGTATAGGAAGTCACACGAGGGTGAGCGGCTCGCGCCTGGCGGCCGCCTGCCGCTCGGCATCCGGACTTCCATATGTCGTCGTGCGCTGGCGGACCGGGCGACCTATCCCCAGGGCCATGTCTTCGATCTCGGCGACCGACTTGCGGCTGCCGTGCTGGGACCCGGCCATCCGGCTGATCGTCTCCTCCATGAGGGTGCCGCCCAGGTCGTTCACCCCGCCGCGGAGGACGGCGCGGACGCCGGCCACCCCGAGCTTCACCCACGACGCCTGGATGTTGTCGATCCGGCCGTGCAGCAGCAGCCGGGCCATGGCGTGCACCGCCCGGTTCTCCTGGACGGTCGGGCCCGGGCGCGCGAGCCCGGCCAGGTAGAGCGGCGCGTTCTGGTGCACGAACGGCAGCGGCACGAACTCCGTGAAGCCGCCGGTCTCGCCCTGGAGCCGGGCCAGCAGCCGCAGATGCGCCACCCAGTGCCGCGGGACGTCGACGTGGCCGTACATCATCGTGCTGGTCGACCGGATGCCCAGACCGTGCGCCGTCGTCACGACGTCGACCCAGGCGGCGGCCGGCAGCTTGCCCTTGGTGAGCACCCAGCGCACCTCGTCGTCGAGGATCTCGGCCGCCGTACCGGGGATGGTGTCGAGGCCGGACTCCCGCGCCTGCACGAGCCAGTCCCGGACGGACAGCCCCGTGCGGGTCGAGCCGTTGACGACCTCCATCGGCGAGTACGCGTGCATGTGCATCGCCGGGGTGCGGCGCTTCACCTCGGCGGCGATGTCGAAGTAGGCCGTCCCGGGCAGGTCGGGGTGGATGCCGCCCTGCAGGCAGACCTCGGTCGCGCCGACCGCCCATGCCTCCTCCGCGCGCTCGCCCACCTCGGCGAGGGACAGCGTGTAGGCGTCGGCGTCGGTGCGGCGCTGCGCGAAGGCGCAGAACCGGCAGCCGGTGTAGCAGACGTTGGTGAAGTTGATGTTGCGGTTGACGACGTAGGTGACTTCGTCGCCGACGGTGTCGCGCCGCACGTCGTCGGCGAGCGCGCACAGCGCCTCGAGCTCGGCGCCGGGCAGCGCGTCGAAGAGCGCGAGTGCGTCGGCGTCACTGATGCCGGCGGGGTCGTCCCGCGCGTGGCGGAGCGCGGCCAGCACCTCCGGTCGCATCCGCTCGATCGCGTCGGGCACGGCGACCGCGCTGCCCCGCGTCCGCGCGGCCGGGTCGATGTCCCCGGCGATGACGTCGAAGTCGCCGTAGACGGTCATCGCGTCGGCGCGCAGGCCGTCGCGGCTGCCCGAGCCGCTGTCGCCGAGCCGGGTCGCCAGGTCCGGCGTGCC
>CAZYXZ010000073.1:2974-16711 GCA_964651395.1 uncultured Frankiaceae bacterium | reverse complement strand
GAAATACGTCTTCGCGGTCCGGCTCGGCTGGTTACCGACGATCGGCCGGCTCGACCTGGTCCGCGCGGCGGAGCATCCGACCGGCTTCTACACGCTGGACGCACTGCTGGCCGGCGACCTCGGCGCCTTCTGGGACGCCGTCAAGCACCTCATCCTCCCCGGCATCGCGCTCGGCACCATCCCGCTCGCCATCGTCATGCGGATCACGCGCGCGGCGGTCCTCGAGGTCGAGAACGAGGACTACGTCCGCACCGCGCGCGCCAAGGGCCTGCGCGGGGCCGTGGTCGACCGGCGGCACGTGCTGCGCAACGCGATGCTGCCCATCACCACGGTGATCGGCCTGCAGACCGGGCTGCTCCTCTCCGGCGCGGTCCTCACCGAGATCGTGTTCGCGTGGGGCGGCATGGGCCAGTTCATGTACGAGGCCATCGCCAACCGCGACTACCCGGTGCTCCAGGGCGGGATCCTGTTCCTCGCCGTGGTGTTCGTGCTGGTCAACCTCGCCGTCGACATCGGCTACGGCCTGCTCGACCCGCGGATCCGGGTCCGGTGACGCGATGAGCATGGCGCAGGCCGAGCTGCCGGAGATGGCCCTCGAGATGGGCGAGGAGTCGGTAGCCCGCGCTCGGGACGTCTGGATCCGGCTCCGTCACAACCCGGTGGCCGTCGTCGGCGCGGTGCTGGTCGCGGTGTTCGTCCTCGTGGCGCTCTTCGCCCCGCTGCTGGCGCCGTACTCGCCGAGTGACAACCGTTGGCTGGGTGAGATCCGGCCGGGCAAGATCCCGGGTCCCTCCGCGGAACACTGGCTCGGGCTGGACAGCAACGGCCGCGACGTCCTCTCGCGGCTGATCTACGGCGCGCGGTACTCGCTGCTCATCGGCGTGGTCTCGCTCGCCGTGGGTGCCAGCGTGGGCATGGCCATCGGAGCACTCGCCGGCGGCGTCGGCGGCTGGGTCGACAACGTCCTCATGCGGGTCATCGACATCATGCTGGCGGTTCCTGGGCTGCTCTTCGCCATCGCCCTGGCCGCGGTCATCGGCCCGAGCCTGAAGGCCGTGATGCTCTCGATCGGCGTGGTCAACATCCCGACGTTCGCACGTCTGCTCCGCGGGTCGATGCTCTCGCAGCGCGAGAGCGACTACGTGCTCGCCGCGCGCGCGGTCGGCGTACGCCGGGCGACGATCGTGCGCCGGCACATCCTGCCGAACTCCGTGGCGCCGGTCATCGTCGCCGGCACCCTGGCCCTGGCCACCGCGATCATCGACGCCGCGGGGCTGGCGTTCCTCGGCCTCGGCTCGTCCGACCCGGGCATCCCCGAGTGGGGGCGGATGCTCGCCGAGGGTCAGCGCAGCCTCACGCACGCCGCGCGGCTGTCGCTGATCCCGGGCCTGGTCATCATGATGAGCGTCCTGGGCTTCAACCTGCTCGGCGACGCGCTGCGCGAGGCGCTCGACCCGAAGCTGCGGCGCCGATGAGCGAGCCGCTGCTCTCCGTGCGCGACCTCGAGGTCGTGTTCACCGACCTGCACGGGCGCACGACGCGCGCCGTGGACGGTGTGAGCCTCGACGTGCTTCCCGGCCAGACCATCGGCATCGTGGGGGAGTCGGGCTGCGGCAAGAGCGTCACCTCCCTCGCGGTGCTCGGCCTGCTCCCTCCGCGCGGGGCAGAGGTGAGCGGCTCCGTGCGGCTCGACGGACGGGAGCTGCTCGGCCTGCCCGAGGACGCGCTGCGCGACATCCGCGGCCGGGACATCGCCATGGTCTTCCAGGACCCCATGACTTCGCTCAACCCGGTGCTCACTATCGGCCGGCAGCTCACCGAGGTGCTCGAGCGGCACGAGAACCTCCGCGGCGACGCGGCCAAGGACGCGGCCGCCGCGGCCCTCGACCGGGTCGGCATCCAGGACGCCCGGCGGCGGCTGCGGGAGTACCCCCACCAGCTCTCCGGCGGCATGCGCCAGCGGGCGATGATCGCGATGGCGCTCGCCTGCTCGCCGCGCCTGATCATCGCGGACGAGCCGACGACCGCACTCGACGTGACGATCCAGGCACAGATCCTCGAGCTGCTCCGCACCCTCGTCGTGGAGTCCCAGACCGCATTGATCCTCATCACGCACGACCTCGGGGTCGTGGCGGGCATGTGCGAGGTCGTGCACGTCATGTACTCCGGACGGATCGTCGAGACGGCCGGACGCGGTGAGCTCTTCGGGACGCCGCGGCATCCGTACACGGCCGGGCTGCTGGCCTCGGTGCCGCGGCTCGACCAGCCGCGCGGCGCACCGCTGCACCCCATCGCCGGCTCCCCGCGCGACACCGTCGCCTGGGCGAAGGGGTGCGCGTTCACGCCCCGGTGCCCGAACCGGCTCGACGCCTGCATGGAGGGGCCTCCGGCGCTCGAGCCCGACAAGGGCCGCCCCGAGCACCTGCTCCGGTGCATCAACCCGGTCGCGGCCGCCAAGTCTGCGCCGCGGCGCCGGCGCAAGGCGGCCGGATGAGCCTGCTCGAGGTCCGCGGCCTGGAGGTCCACTTCCCGATCACCGAGGGACTGGTCTTCGAGCGAAAGGTGGGTGCGGTGCGCGCGGTCGACGGCGTCGACCTCGGCATCGAGCGCGGCGAGACGCTGGGTGTCGTCGGCGAGTCCGGGTGCGGCAAGACCACACTGGGCCGCGCGCTGCTGCGCCTCGTGGAGCCGACCGCGGGCTCGGTGACCTTCGACGGGGTCGACGTGCGCGCGCTCGGTCGTGAGGAGCTGCGCCGCATGCGCCGGCGCATGCAGATGATCTTCCAGGACCCGTACTCGAGCCTCGACCCACGGCAGCGGGTCGACTCCATCGTCGGCGAGCCGATCGTCACCCACGGCATCGCCCGGGGCGCCGCGGTGTCCACGCGCGTGCGCGACCTGCTCGACCTGGTGGGGTTGCCGAAGACCGCCGGGTCCCGCTACCCGCACGAGTTCTCCGGCGGGCAGCGGCAGCGCATCGGCATCGCCCGGGCCATCGCGCTCGAACCCGACCTGGTCATCGCCGACGAGCCGGTCTCGGCGCTCGACGTCTCGATCCAGGCGCAGGTGGTCAACCTGCTCGAGGAGCTGCAAGAGCGACTCGGCCTCACCTACCTCGTCATCGCGCACGACCTGGCCGTCGTACGGCACATCTCGGACCGGGTCGCGGTGATGTACCTCGGCACGGTCGTGGAGGTCGCCGACTCCGACCAGCTCTACCTGCAGCCGCGCCACCCGTACACGCGCGCGTTGCTCTCGGCGGTTCCGGTGCCCGATCCCGGCGTCGAGGACCGGCGGGAGCGGATCCTGCTGCGAGGTGACCTGCCCTCACCGGCCAACCCGCCGTCGGGCTGCCGCTTCCACACCCGGTGCCCGTACCGCCAGCCGACGCGTTGCCACGACGAGCGCCCGGCACTCCGCGAGGTGGGCCCGGCGCAGCTGGCCGCGTGCCACTACGCCGAAGAGATCGCCGCCGGCACGATCCAGCCGGTCGAGAGCGCCGTGGTGAGCTAGCAGCTAACCGCCCGGCCCTGTCCCTCCACAGTGGAGAGTTCTGGCCCTATACCGGCCAAAATCCTCCACGGTCGGCGCTAGTCCAGCAGGTCGGGCTGTTCGCGGACGATGCGGTCGTAGAGGGGCTGGAAGGAGATCCAGCCGGCCAGCTCGGAGCCGACCTGCTTGGCCGTGATCGATGCCTGCTCGGCGTCGATGTGGACGGGCGTGCCGGCCGCCTCGGCGAGCAGCTGCGCCTGGCAGGTGCGCTCCATCGTGATGAACCACCAGACGGCGGAGTCGACGGTCTGGCCGACGGTCAGCAGCCCGTGGTTGCGCAGGATCGCGGCCTTGTTGCCGGCGAGGGCGTGCGCGATCCGCTTGCCCTCCTCCTGGTCGAGTACGACGCCCGTGTAGTCGTCGAAGACCGCGTGGTCCTCGTAGAACGCGCAGGCGTCCTGGGTCAGCGGGCCGAGCGGCTTGGCCAGCGACGACCAGCTCTTGCCGAAGACCGAGTGCGAGTGCGCTGCGGCGACGACGTCGGGGCGTGCCTGGTGCACCGCGCCGTGGATGACGAACGCCGCGGTGTTGACCGGGTACTCGCCCTCGACGACCTCGCCCGCGTGGTTGACCAGCAGCAGGTCGGACTGGCGGATGTGGCCGAAGTGCATGCCGAACGGGTTGACCCAGAAGTGGTCGGTCCACTCGGGGTCGCGCGCGGTGATGTGGCCGGCGATGCCCTCGTCGAAGCCGAAGCGGGAGAAGAGCCGGAAGCCCGCGGCGAGGCGCTGCTTGCGGTGCAGGCGCTCCTCCTCGACCGACGAGAAGGTCGGCATGAGGCGGTACTTCAAGCCGGTCTTGGCCGACGGGGCAGCGGGCATGGCACTCTCCACGGGTACGGCGACTGTTCGCCAGGTGACGCAACGCCCAAGTGTAGAACCGGGCGAGCTAGCTGTGCGAGATCGCGGCGAGCACGTTCATCCGGGCTGCCCTGCGTGCCGGGAGCAGCGCGGCAACGACGCCGGCCAGCGCGGCGAGCACGATGAAGAAGAGCAGCAGGCCGACCGGGACGGCGAGCTTGGTGATGCCGTCGTCCTTCAGCGCCGTCACCAGCGCGGTGCCCAGCCCGATCCCGACCGCGAGCCCGAGCACGGCGCCGAGCAATGCGATCAGGACGGCCTCGTAGCGGATCATCTGCCGCACCTGCTTGCGGGACATGCCGACCGCGCGCAGCAGTCCCAGCTCGCGGGTGCGCTCATAGACCGACAGGGCGAGCGTGTTCACGATGCCGAAGAACGCGATCAGGATCGCCAGCAGGAGCAGGCCGAAGACGATCGCCAGGACCTGGTTGATCTGCTTGCGCTGCTCGGCCTTCAGCTCGGTCTGGTCGCGCGCGGTGAGGTTCGGGTAGTCGAGCAGCGCGCGGTCGATGGCCGCGCGCGTCGCGCTCGCATCTGCGCCGGCGGCACGGTTGACCAGCGTCACGACGTTGAGCCGCTGCGTGAAGTTGGCGTCGAAGGTCGGGATGGACACGAGGTACGTGCCCAGCAGGTCGTTACGCTCGTAGATCCCGCCGAGGGTGAGCTGCTTCTTGCCGGTGCGGCCGAACTCCACGTCGACCGGTCCGCCCATCGTGTAGCCCTGCTTCTTGGCCTCGTCCTCCTCCACGAGGATCGCGCCGGAGGCGATCGCGTCGAGGCTGCCCTGCACGACGGTGACCTTCATGGTCTGCGGCAGCGTCGCCGGGTCCATACCGGACAGGAAGGTGTTGTCGCCGCCGGCCTTGAACGGCCCGCTGCGCGCCTCCGCCACGACACCGACCGCAGGGTCGTCCCGTAGCGTCTTGGCCAGCGCCGGGCTGTGCCCCAGGAAGAAGTTCGACGCGATGACGTAGTCGGCGCCGAGGGACTTGTCGATGACGTCGCCGGCCGACGCCTTGGTCGACTGAGCCAGCACGCTCACCGCGCCGACGAGGGCGAGGCCCACCATGAGCGCAGCCGCCGTGGCCGACGTACGCCGGGGGTTGCGCATCGCGTTCTCCCGGCCGAGCCGGCCGGGTGTCCCACGGAAACGCGCGAAGGGGCGGCCGAGGAAGCCGGCGACCGGGGCGGCGAGCAACGGGCTGAGCGTCGTGATGCCGAGGAACAGCAGCGCGGCGCCGAGCCCGACGATCTGCAGGGCGCCGTCCGTGGAGCCGAACAGCCCGACACCCAGGGCGAGCAGCCCGCCGCCGGTCAGCAGCCCGCCGACGATGCTGCGGCGGCGGAGGCTGGCCGGGGGAGCGGTCCAGATCTCCTCGCGCATCGCCGCGACCGGCGGCACCTTGGCCGCGCGGCGCGCGGGGGTGAGCGCGGCCACGACCGTGACGCCGACACCGACGACGAAGCCGGCGATCGCCGTCCGCGGCAGGAAGACCGTGCCCGTGGCCGGGAGGTCGAGGCCCGCGGCACGGAACAGCGCCTGGATGCCGACCGCGACGAGGAAGCCCAGCCCGATGCCGATCACCGAGGCGACCAGGCCGACGACCGCCGCCTCGGTCACGACGGACCAGATCACCTGCCGTCGGTGGGCGCCCATGGCGCGTAGCAGCGCGAGCTCGCGGCTGCGCTGCGCGACGAGGATGTTGAACGTGTTGACGATGATGAAGCCGCCGACGAAGAGCGCGACACCGGCGAAGACGAGCAGGACCGTGCTGAAGATGCCGATGAACTCCGCCGTGCTGGCCGCGTCCTCGTCGGCGACCTCCTGGCCGGTGAGCACCTCGACCGGCTCGGGCAGCGCCGCCTCGAGCTGACGCTCCACCTCGGCCGCGTCCGCGCCGTCGGCGAGCTGCACGTTGATCGCGTCGAACTTGCCGGCCTTGTCGAACACCTGCTGCCCGGTCGCGAGGTCGAAGACCGACAGGGTCGCGCCGGCCAGCCCGCTCTGGCTGCCGAACCGCATGATCCCGACCAGCGTGTACTCGCGCGGCGAGCCGACGTGCAGCACCTTCACGCGGTCACCGACCTGGAAGTCGTGCTTGTCGGCCGTGGTCGCGTCCATGCCCATCTCGTCGGGCCTGGCCGGCGGCCGGCCTTCCTTCACCGACAACGGGCTCTCGTCGAGGTCGGTCGTCCAGACGACGCCGATCGTCGGCGCTCCGCCCGTGGTCACCGCCTTGCCCTTCTTGTCGACGATCTGCGCGTAGCCGGCCACGTCGCCGCCGGCCTTCGCGACGCCGGGGATGCCTCGCACCGTGGACAGCAGCGAGGCCGGCACCGGGTCGCGCTCCTCGCCCGAACCGGTGTCGGTGTTCTTGAGACCGGTCGCCGTACGGACCTGCAGGTCGACGCCCTTCGTGATCTCGGCGAACAGGTCGTCGAAGGTCCGGGTGATCGTGTCGCTGAGGATGTAGGTGCCGGACACGAACGCCACGCCGAGCACGATGGACAGCGCCGTCAGTGCCAGCCGCAGCTTGTGGGCGAGCAGCCCCTTGATCGTCGCGTTGAACACGGGCTAGGCCCCGAGCTTCTTCAGCCGGTCCAGCACCTTCTGCCCCGTGGGCTTGGCCATCTCGTCGACGATCGCGCCGTCGCCGAGGAAGACGACCCGGTCGGCGTACGACGCGGAGTTGGCGTCATGCGTGACCATCACGATGGTCTGGCCGAGGTCGCGGACCGAGCCGGCCATGAACTCCAGCACCTCGGCCCCGGACTTCGAGTCGAGGTTCCCGGTCGGCTCGTCGGCGAAGATGATCGCCGGGCGCTGCATGAGCGCTCGTGCCGCGGCGACGCGCTGCTGCTGGCCGCCGGAGAGCTCGTTGGGCCGGTGCTTGAGCCGGGGGCCGAGGCCCACCGCCGCCACCACGTGGTCGAACCAGGCCTTGTCGACGTCACGGCCGGCAATGTCCAGCGGCAGCGTGATGTTCTCCTCGGCGGAGAGCGTCGGCACCAGGTTGAACGCCTGGAAGATGAAGCCGACCTTGTCGCGGCGCAGCTCGGTGAGCTTCTTGTCGTTGAGGATCGTGAGGTCGACGTCGCCGATCAGCACCCGCCCCGACGTGACCGAGTCGAGCCCGGCGAGGCAGTGCATGAGCGTCGACTTGCCCGAGCCGGACGGCCCCATGATCGCGGTAAAGGCGCCCTCCGCGAAGTCGACGCTGAGGTCGCGCAGCGCCGTGACGGCGGTGTCGCCCTCGCCGTAGACCTTGACCAGCTGGATCGCCTGCGCGGCGGGCATCGCGGCTCCTCGCATCGTGAACTCGGGCTCGTCCGACCCTATGGGGCGGAGATGAACGCAGCGCGGCGAATTTCCGAACTCAGCCCTCGGGCTCGCAGACGGCGAGCGGTTCCGGGGCGCGCAGCAGGAGGGTCATGGGCTCGTCGGGCAGCGGGGGCGGGGTGCCGCCGTACTCCGGGCAGAGCGCCTGGAACGAGCACCAGTCGCAGAGGCGGGACCGGCGAGCGCGCCAGTCGCCACGCTCGGTGGCCGTCTTGATCGCGGTCCACAGCGCCACGGTCGTGCGCTCGAAGCCGCGGAGCTGACCCTCGTCGGGCTGGTAGCGCAGGACGACGCCGTCGGCGAGGTAGAGGAGGCGAAGCTCGCGCGGGATCACGCCGCGCGTGCGCCAGAGCAGCAGCGCGTAGAACTTCAGGCCGAAGAACGCGGACTCCTCGAATCCGGCGCCTGGTGAGCGGCCGGTCTTGTAGTCGCTGACCACGAGCCCGCCGTCGTCCTCGGCGTCGAGCCGGTCGATGATCCCGCGCAGCAGCAGGCCGACGCCGTCGAGCGCGTGCTCGACCTTGAGCTCGCGTTCCGCTGGCTCGAACGTCGTCGGGTCCTCGACCGAGAAGTACGTCGTCACGAGGTCGCGCGCGGACTCGAGCCACGCGGCCAGCGCCGTGCCGTCGGTGTCGTCGGCGAAGAGGGCGGCCACCTCCGGCTCCGCGGCGAGCAGCGCCTCCCACTGCGGCAGGACCAACGCATGGGCGCGCTCGAGGGTGCGGTGGGCCGCCGGCAGGTCGAACAGGCGCTCCAGCACGGCATGCACCACGGTCCCGCGCGTCGCGGCCGGGCTCGGCGGCTCGACCAGCCGGTCGACGACGCGGAACCGGTACTTGAGCGGGCAGCTCTTGAAGTCGGAGCCACGCGACGGGCTCAGCGAGCCGAGCATCGGCTCGGCGCTCAACGTGGTCATGGTCCGACAGTAACGGCCGGGTGTGACGAACTTCGGGAGGAGCGCGGCTACTTGGGGGTGAAGACCGGCGCTTCGCAGGGGTTGACCGACGGGGCGCTCATCAGACCGCCTTCGTTGCCCGTCACGTACCAGATGCGGCCGGTGGACGCCGCTGCCCGCAGGCACAGCGTCTTCATGACGCGGAACAGCTGGTTGGAGGGGGACGTGCTGGCCGGAGTAGCGGTCGACGCGGGCACAGCCGGCGCCGGGTCCGGCAGCATCACCGCGACGGAGATCGGCACTGCCCGGCCGTAGTAGAGCTCGGCGGCGAGGTAGGGCGTGTAGCGGTTGTGCGCGCGGAAGAAGGTCGCCTGAGCACCGCCGACGGCGTTGAGCCGAGACTGGGCCTCGGCGTCCGTCGCGGACAGCGACTCCGAGAGGATGGTGCTCGGCAGCCCGCACTGGAAGCCCAGTGCGGCACCCGCGGCGTTCGCCGCGCGCAGGCGGACGACCCAGACGGCGGTGTCCGCGAGCGCCTGCTGCGTCTCCTTCTGCTGGTAGTGCGTGATGGTGTCGAGGGCCGCCTTGTACGAGGCCTCGATCTTCGCCAGGTAGTCCGCGACAGCCGCGCTGTCGGCCGGCGGGGGCTTCTGGAGGTTCAGGAAAGCCACGTAGCCCTTGG
This sequence comes from uncultured Frankiaceae bacterium, assembly GCA_964651395.1. Classification (GTDB taxonomy): domain Bacteria; phylum Actinomycetota; class Actinomycetes; order BP-191; family BP-191; genus CAZYXZ01. The sequence goes on along the minus strand of CAZYXZ010000073.1, from coordinate 7,382 downwards.
CCGTGCCGTCCACCTGTGCCATGACGGCCGCGGAGTCGAAGACGTTGTCCGGGGGCGGGTCCTGGGTCTGGACGGCCAGCGTGGTGGAGGTGCGGCAGGTCTCCGTCGCCAGGGCGGCGTACGCCGCGCGGGTCGGCGGAGGGATGACGGGGAGCGGGGCGACCTTGACCCGGCCGGAGTCCCCGCAAGCGGGAGCGAGCACGGCGAGCAGGGCGATGCCGGCGAGCGAGACGGGCTTCACGACAGCGGCTCCCGTGTGACAGCGGTTACCCATTGGTTCGGATGGGATCATCCCGTGCTTGAGCCCCGATTCCCAGCCACCGCGCCGTACGGGCCGAAACCGGGCCCTCCGGCCGTACGATCGCCGCATGGAGCGCAAGGGCCGGGTGGCCCGCCAGGCCCACGTGGGGATCCCCGAGGGCCTGAGCGAGGAGGAGCACGGCCGCGGGGCCTTCTCCGGCCCGGTCAGCCACCTCTACCGGACCATCCCGGCCACCGCCTGGGTCGACGTGGAGGGCCCGCTGCGCCCGGCCGCGTTCGACCTCAACCGGCTCGAGCCGCCGGACGCCGCCGACGCCGAAGGCTGGCGGACCGAGGTTCTCGGCAATGAGGACCTGCTGGTCAGCGTCTCCCGGCGTAGCGCCGCGATGCCGTTCGGCTACCGCAACGCCGACGCCGACGAGATCGCGTTCGTCCACGAGGGCACCGGCGAGCTGCAGACCGACTTCGGGCCGTTGACCTACGCCGCGGGGGACTACCTCGTCCTGCCGAAGGGCACCGTCCACCGCTGGGTGCCTGCCGCGCCGACCTTCCTGCTGGTCATCGAGTCGGTCGCCGCCGTCACCCTCCCGGACTGGGGGCTGCTCGGCCGCCACGCCGTCGTCGACCCGCAGGTGCTGGCCACCCCGGAGCCGTACGCCGCCCCGCCGGCCGACTGGGCCCCCGACGCCGACGGCCGCTGGCGGGTGCGCGTGAAGCGCCTCGGCGAGTGGACGACGTTCCGCTACCCGCACAACCCGTTCACGGCAGTCGGCTGGACCGGCGACCTGGCGCCGTGGCGGCTGCACACCGACGACATCCGGCCGGTGACGTCGCACCGCTACCACCTGCCGCCGAGCGTGCACACGACGTTCCGCTGCGGCCGGTTCGACATCGCGACCTTCGTGCCACGGCCGTTCGAGACCGACCCGGAGAGCCTGCGCGTGCCGTTCTTCCACGCGAACGTCGACAACGACGAGGTCATCTTCTACAGCCGCGGTGACTTCTTCTCGCGGCAGGGGATTGGCCAGGGCTGGCTCTCGCTGCACCCGCAGGGCGCGCCGCACGGCCCCCAGCCCGGCGCCGCCGAGCGCGCGGCCGGCAAGACAATGGCCGAGGAGCTCGCTGTCATGATCGAGTGCGTCGCCCCCCTGACAGTCACCCCGGAGGCGAAGGCCGCCGAAGACCCCGGCTACGCCACCAGCTGGGCCCGCGGCATGGGCTTGCTCTAGTAGCGCACAACGCGGTTGGAGAGAACGCCGAGGCCGTGGACGGCGAGGGTCACGACCTGGTCGGGCTTGATCCAGCGGTCGAGGTCGAGGCCGCAGCCGCCGCCGAAGGTGCCGGAGCCGAACACGTCCGTGGGGTAGACGTCCTCGTCCTTCGCCACGTGGGCGACCAGCTCGGCGAAGGTCCAGCGGCGGCCCTTCGTCGTGCCGGTCGACCAGACCTCGCCGTCGACCATCACGGTCATGGCGTGCTCGGCCTCCGGGTCCCACTCGTCCGGCGTGACGACGTACGGGCCGAGGGTCGTGTTGAAGTCCTTGGCCTTCGCCGGGCCGAGCCAGCAGGCCATCTCGTCGCGCTGGATGTCGCGGGCCGACCAGTCGTTCATGATCGTGTAGCCGAAGATCGCGGCGGCCGCCTCGTCTGGTGACCAGTCGCGGCCTTCACGGCCGGTGATGGCGGCGACCTCGCACTCGTAGTCGAGCTGCTCGGTGTACGAAGGCCAGGCGATGTCGTCGCCCGGCCCGGAGATCGAGCGGCGGTTGCCCTTGTAGTAGACCGGCAGCCGCTCCCAGGCCTCGGGCACCTCGCTACCGCGGCGCGCGGCGCCCCGCTCGACGTGGTCACGGAAGGCGAGGAAGTCGCGCAGCGCGTTCGGCGCCCGCAGCGGCGCGAGCAGCCGTACGTCGGCCAGGTGCAGCCACGCCTCGGTGCTGTCGGGCGCGGCGTCGACTAGCTCGGCCACCCGCCCCTGGATCGTCTCGGACGCGCCGACCAGGTCGGCCAGGTCGGCCGGTGTTAGCACGTCGCGCTCGTCGCCCCAGCGGCCCACGTCGAGGAGCCAGTCCTCGCCGTCGCGCTCCCGCACGGCGCCGAGCCGGGGCTGCCCCCCGGCCGCCGGGGAGGTCCAGGAGCACCAGCGCATGCGTGGGAGACTACCCAGCGTGAGCACCCCCTCGGCTCCGGTGGCGCGGCTCGCCGGCCGCGGCATCCCGCTGGGCCGGCCGCTCGGCATCCCGGTCTACCTGTCGCCGTCCTGGTGGCTGCTCGGCGCGCTCATCACGTTCAGCCAGGCCGGCTGGATCAGCCGCGAGTTCCCGAACCTGGGCGGCACGGCCTACCTGCTGGGCGCCCTGACGGCGGTTCTGCTGGCCGCGTCGGTGCTCGCGCACGAGCTCGGGCACTCCGCGATCAGCCTGCTGCTGGGCATCCCCATCCGCCGGATCACGCTGTTCCTGCTCGGCGGGGTCGCCGAGATCTCCCGCGAGCCCGAGACGCCGGCCCGCGAGTACCTCATCGCCATCGCCGGGCCCCTGGTCTCCCTGTTCTGCGCGGGGGTCTCCGCGGCAGCCGCCCTCGCGATGCCGGAGAACTCGCTCGCGCAGTTCATGGCGGTCGACCTCGCGGTCATCAACCTGACCCTGGGCGTGCTCAACCTGCTGCCCGGGCTGCCGCTCGACGGCGGGCGCGTGCTCCGCGCGGTGGTCTGGCGGGCCGCCGGGGACGCCGCACGCTCGACCCGGGTCGCCCTGCGCGCCGGTCTCGTCCTCGCGCTGCTGATCGGCACCCTGGGCCTGGCCCGCATCCTCTCCGGCGACCAGGGCGGGGCGCTCGCCCTGCTGGTCGCGTGGTTCATCTGGAGCAGTGGCAACGCCGCCTTGCGGCGCAACCAGCTGGTCGACCGGCTCGGGCAGCTCGGCGTACGCCAGCTCACGCAGCCCGCGCTCTGCGTGGCCGCCGACCTGCCGCTGGCGGAGGCGGTACGCCGGGCCGACGTCGCCGGCAGCCGCCTCGTGGTCGTCGACTCCTACGGACGCCCGGACGCGGTCATCTCGGCGGACGCCGTCCAGGCGACGCCGGCGGCCCGCTGGCCGTGGATCCCGGTCGGCGCGGTCGCCCGCCGGCTCGTGCCCGGCCTGATCCTCGACGCGGACCTGCCGGGCAGCGCGCTGCTCCAGGCGATCAGCGAGACCCCCGCCTCGGAGTACCTCGTCGTCGACCAGCGCAGCGGCGCCCTCGGCGTTCTGACGACGAGCGACGTCGTACGCCGGCTCAACGCCCAGGCGGCCTCGTGATCGTGCGCCTGCGCAACCCGGACCGCGAGGTCACCCTCACGGGCCCGCTGCGCGTGCGCGACTTGCTCGGCGAGGTCGGCGTGCATCCGGACGCGGTGCTCGTGATCCGCGACCGCGACCTGCTCACGCGCGACGACACCGTGCAGGACGACGAGACGGTCGAAGTGCGCGCCGTGATCTCCGGGGGCGCGGCGTGAAGTGCACCCGGTGCCGCGAGCGCGCGGTCGTCGAGGTGCCGCGCGCCAACGCCAACTTCTGCGGGCCCTGCTTCACGGGCAGCTACGTCCCGCACCTGGTCAGCCGGGCGATCCGCCACGACCGCATGTTCGGCCACCAGGACCGCATCCTCGTCGCGGTCTCGGGCGGCAAGGACTCCCTCGCGCTGTGGGACCTGTTGCTCGACCTCGGCTACGACGTCGACGGGCTCTACCTCGGGCTCGGCATCGGCGGCTACAGCGAGCGCTCGCACGTCGTGTGCGCGGAGTTCGCGGAGGCCCGCGGCCGGCGGCTGGTCGCGGTCGACCTGGCCGAGCGTGCGGGCTACACGATCCCGCAGTCCGCGGCCACCAAGCGGCGGCCGGCGTGCGCGACCTGCGGCACGAGCAAGCGGCACCTGTTCAACGCCGTGGCCCGCGAGGAGGGCTACGACGTGCTGGCCACCGGCCACAACCTCGACGACGAGGTGGCGGTGCTGCTGGGCAACGTCCTGCGCTGGGAGACCGACTACCTCGCCCGGCAGTCGCCGGTGCTCGAGGCGACGCACCCGTCGCTGGTGAAGAAGGTGAAGCCGCTCTACCGCGTCATGGAGCGCGAGACCGCGGCGTACTGCGTCCTGCGCGGCATCGACT
>CAZYXZ010000073.1:0-2957 GCA_964651395.1 uncultured Frankiaceae bacterium | reverse complement strand
AAGTACAAGGGGATGCTCGACGCGCTCGAAGCGGAGTCGCCCGGCATCAAGCACAACTTCCTCTTCGGCTTCCTCGAGAAGGGCCGCGCGCACTTCCCGCGCGACGGCGTCGAGCTCAACGAGTGCGTCGAGTGCGGCTCCGCGACGCCGGGCGAGCTGTGCGCGTTCTGCAAGGGCCGCAAGATGCTCAACCTCACGCCGGTGGCCCGGTGACCAAGACCCCGGCCGGCGCGGCACGGCGGCGCGGACCGTTCGCGGTCGGCGACCAGGTGCAGCTCACCGACCCGAAGGGCCGGCTGCACACCATCACCCTCGTCGAGGGCGGCGCCTTCCACACGCAGTACGGGATCCTCGACCACGCGCTGCTCATAGGTGAGCCGGAGGGCGTCGTCGTGAAGACGGCCAGCGGCACGCCGTACCTCGCGCTGCGGCCGCTGCTGTCCGACTACGTGCTCTCGATGCCGCGCGGCGCGCAGGTCGTCTACCCGAAGGACGCCGCGCTGATCGTCGGCTTGGCCGACGTGTTCCCCGGGGCGAAGGTGCTCGAGGCGGGCGCGGGGTCCGGCGCCCTCACCTGCTCGCTGCTGCGGGCGGTCGGCGACCAGGGCTCCGTGTCGTCGTACGAGCGGCGGGCCGACTTCGCCGCCAACGCGCGGGAGAACGTCGAGCGCTTCTTCGGCGGCCCGCACCCGGCCTGGACGCTCACCGAGGGCGACCTCAACGAGGCCGCCGAGCGCGACGTCGACCGCGTGGTGCTCGACATGCTCGCGCCGTGGGACGTGCTCGACACGGTGGCCGCGGCGCTCGCACCCGGTGGGGTGGTCTGCGCCTACGTCGCGACCGCCACGCAGCTGTCCAAGGTGACCGAGGCGCTCCGGGAGCACGGCTGTTTCACGGAGCCATGGTCCATGGAGGCGATGGTGCGCACCTGGCACGTGGAGGGCCTGGCGGTGCGGCCGGACCACCGGATGGTCGCGCACACGGCGTTCCTGGTCTTCGCCCGCCGGCTGGCCGACGGGGTGGCCCCTCCGCCGCGCCGCCGCCGCCCCGCGAAAAGTGCCGAGGCCTAGGTAGCCGGTTCCACGAAGATGCAGTCACCGGGGCAGTCGGCGGCGCTCTCCTGGACCCGGGCCAGGCAGCCCTTGGGCACGTCCACGCGGGCGCCGGGCTCGGTGAGCAGCTCGCCCGAGGCGGCCTTCACGTAGGCCAGGCCGTCGACGTCGAACTCGAAGACCTCCGGGGCGATCTGGACGCACAGACCGTCGCCGGTGCAGAGATCTTGGTCGACCCAGACCCGCATCAGCTCTTCGGTCACAGATCGACGCTAACACTCGCGTTTCACCCCGATGTCCGTGCTGGGCAGGGATAGGCTGACGCACGGCACATTCGCTGGAGGTGAGGCCCGTGTCCGGATCACGCCGGGACGACGCCGACGCGCGTGCCGCGCAGTACGAGAAGCAGGTCCACGACCTCACCACGCAGCTGGGCTACCTCGAGGAGGAGCTCAGCCTGCTGCGCCGCAAGACCACCGACTCGCCGCGCCAGGTACGCGTACTGGAGGAGCGGCTGCTCGCCGCGCAGCAGAACCTCGCGACCGCCGTCGCCCAGAACGACAAGCTCGTGGCCACCCTCAAGGAGGCCAAGGACCAGATCGTGACCCTGAAGGAGGAGGTCGACCGGCTGGCCCAGCCGCCGTCTGGCTTCGGCATCTTCCTGGCGGCCTACGACGACGGCACGATCGACGTCTTCACCAGCGGCCGGAAGCTGCGCGTCAGCGCCAGCCCCGCCCTCGACGTCGAGTCCCTGCGCCGCGGCCAGGAGGTCATGCTCAACGAGGCGATGAACGCCGTGCGCGCGCTCGAGTTCGAGCGCCAGGGCGAGATCGTCCTGCTCAAGGAGCTGCTCGATGACGAGCGCGCGCTGGTGCTCGGGCGCACCGACGAGGAGAAGGTCGTCATGCTCTCCGAGCCGCTGCGCGGCGAGAAGCTGCGCGCGGGGGACTCGCTGCTGCTCGAGCCGCGGTCCGGGTGGGCCTACGAACGCATCCCGAAGAGCGAGGTCGAGGAGCTCGTCCTCGAAGAGGTGCCCGACATCACCTACGAGAACATCGGCGGCCTGCGCGGGCAGATCGAGTCGATCCGCGACGCGGTCGAGCTGCCGTTCCTGCACGCGGACCTGTTCAAGGAGCACCAGCTCAAGGCGCCCAAGGGGATCCTGCTCTACGGCCCGCCGGGCTGCGGCAAGACGCTGATCGCCAAGGCCGTGGCCAACTCGCTGGCCAAGAAGGTGGCGGAGGTCCGCGGCGAGGGAGAGGGCCGCAGCTTCTTCCTCAACATCAAGGGCCCGGAGCTGCTCAACAAGTTCGTCGGCGAGACCGAGCGCCAGATCCGGCTGATCTTCCAGCGCGCGCGGGAGAAGGCCGCCGAGGGCACGCCGGTCATCATCTTCTTCGACGAGATGGACTCGATCTTCCGCACCCGCGGGTCGGGCGTCTCCAGCGACGTGGAGAACACGATCGTCCCGCAGCTGCTCTCGGAGATCGACGGTGTCGAGACTCTGGAGAACGTCATCGTCATCGGCGCGTCGAACCGCGAGGACATGATCGACCCGGCGATCCTGCGACCCGGCCGACTCGACGTGAAGATCAAGATCGAGCGCCCGGACGCCGAGTCGGCGCGGGACATCTTCAGCAAGTACGTCCTGCCCGAGCTGCCGATCCACCAGGACGACCTGGAGGAGCACGGCGGCAGCCGCGAGGGCGCGTGCGCCGCGATGATCCAGACCGTCGTCGAGCGCATGTACAGCGACGACGACGCCAACCGCTTCCTCGAGGTCACCTACGCCAATGGCGACAAGGAGGTCCTGTACTTCAAGGACTTCAACTCCGGGGCGATGATCGAGAACATCGTCGCGCGCGCCAAGAAGATGGCCATCAAGGACTTCCTCGAGTCCTCCAC
>CAZYXZ010000072.1:0-17523 GCA_964651395.1 uncultured Frankiaceae bacterium | reverse complement strand
GAGCGGACGGTGAGGTCCATCTCCTCGATCGGCAGCGCGAGGTCCGCGGCGAGCGCGCCCTCGGCCGGCGACGGGCCGATGTCGATGCCCTCCGCCTCGGCGTTGAGGTCCATCGCCAGGCCGAAGAGGCCGACCAGCGTCTTGCCGGCCGACGCCATGGCGTCGCGCGGCACGATCGACTGCTTGGTCTCGACGTCGACGATGAGCTTGTCCCAGTTGGTCATCTGCTCGACGCGGGTGGCCTCGACCTTGTAGGTCACCTTCAGCACCGGCGAGTAGATGGAGTCGACCGGGATGCGGCCGATCTCCTGGCCGGCCTGCTTGTTCTGCACGGCGGAGACGTAGCCGCGTCCGCGCTCGACAGTCATCTCGATCTCGAGCTTGGCCTTCTTGTTGATCGTGGCCAGGTGCAGGTCGGCGTTGTGCACCTCGACACCGGCCGGGGGCGCGATGTCGGCGCCGGTCACGTCGCCGGGGCCGGTCTTGCGCAGGTGCATGACGACGGGCTCGTCGTTCTCGCTCGAGACCACGAGCTCCTTGAGGTTCAGGATGAGGTCGGTGACGTCCTCCTTCACCCCTGCCACGGTGGAGAACTCGTGCAGCACGCCGTCGATGCGGATCGACGTGATGGCCGCTCCCGGGATGGACGAGAGCAGCGTCCGGCGCAGCGAGTTGCCGAGGGTGTAGCCGAATCCGGGCTCCAGCGGCTCGATGACGAAGCGGGAGCGGTATTCGCTGACCGGCTCCTCAGTGAGCGTGGGGCGCTGGGCGATGAGCAAGGTGACTCCTTCGGGTCGAGAGCCCCCGCTATTTGAGGCTCTCTGATGGGTGGTGCCTTCTACTTCGAGTAGAGCTCAACAATCAGCTGCTCTTGCACTGGGGTGTCGATCACCTGGCGGGCCGGCAGGTCGTGCACCAGCACGCGCATCTGCGAGCTGATCACCTCGAGCCAGGCCGGGACCGGACGGCTGCCCGCCTCGGCCTTGGCGACGATGAACGGCGTCATGCTCCGCGACTTCTCGCGGACCTCGACGATGTCGTTGGCGCTCACGCGGAAGCTCGGGATGTCCACCTTGTGGCCGTTGACCAGGATGTGGCCGTGGCGGACGACCTGGCGTGCCATGTCACGCGACTTCGCGAAGCCGGCGCGGTAGACGACGTTGTCGAGGCGTGACTCGAGGATGCGCAGCAGGTTCTCGCCGGTCTTGCCCTGGCGCTTGTTCGCCTCCTCGTAGTAACCGCGGAACTGCTTCTCGAGGATTCCGTAGATGCGCGCGCACTTCTGCTTCTCGCGCTTCTGCAGCAGGTACTCGCTCTCCTTGGTGCGCCCACGACCGTGCTCGCCCGGCGGGTACGGCCGGATCTCGATCGGGCACTTCGGGGACTCGCACTTGCTGCCCTTGAGGAAGAGCTTCATCTTCTCGCGCCGACAGCGCTTGCAGTCGGGGCCGGTGTATCGAGCCATAGTCGCTTTCTCCTCAGACCCGTCGACGCTTCGGCGGGCGGCAGCCGTTGTGCGGAACCGGGGTGACGTCGCTGATCTGCCCGACCTCGAGGCCGGCGGCCTGGAGCGAGCGGATCGCGGTCTCGCGGCCGGAGCCGGGACCCTTGACGAAGACGTCGACCTTGCGGACGCCGTGCTCCTGCGCCTTGCGCGCGCAGCTCTCGGCGGCCATCTGCGCCGCGAACGGCGTGGACTTGCGCGAGCCCTTGAACCCGACGTGACCGGCACTGGCCCACGCGAGGACGTTGCCCTGCGGGTCCGTGATGCTCACGATCGTGTTGTTGAAGGTGCTCTTGATGTGCGCATGCCCGTGGGCGATGTTCTTCTTCTCCTTGCGGCGGACCTTCTTGGCACCCGCCGTCTTGGGCTTCGGAGGCATTACTTCTTCCCAGCCTTCTTCTTGCCGGCGACGGTCTTCTTCGGACCCTTGCGGGTGCGACCGTTGGTGTGGGTCCGCTGCCCGTGGACCGGGAGGCCGCGGCGGTGCCGGATCCCCTGGTAGCAGCCGATCTCGATCTTGCGCTTGATGTCCTGCGCGACCTCGCGGCGGAGGTCACCCTCGATCTTGTAGTTCGCGTCGATCCAGTCGCGGAGCTTGACCAGCTCCTCGTCCGTGAGGTCCTTGACTCGGGTGTCGGGGTTGACGCCGGTCTCGCGCAGCGTCTGGAGCGCGCGCGTGCGGCCGATCCCGAAGATGTAGGTCAAGCCGACCTCGACCCGCTTCTCGCGCGGGAGGTCGACACCTGCCAGACGTGCCATTTGTGGTGCCCTTCACGTTCCCCGAAGGTCTCCGACGATCCGTCCCCGATCTCTCGGAGTTCCGGCCTTCGGACCGGAAGTGCCGGCCCTAGGCCGGTTGGATCGTCTTTCCTCGGGCGCTGAAATCGCGCAGCGATTTCAGCGACCGAAACTCCTAGCCCTGACGCTGCTTGTGGCGCAGGTTGTCGCAGATGACCATGACCCGCCCATGACGGCGGATCACCTTGCACTTGTCACAGATCTTCTTGACGCTCGGCTTGACCTTCATGGCTCTTCTCGCTGACGGGCGCGCTGAGCACGCCGTACGGGAATCGGGCTACTTGTAGCGGTAGACGATGCGGCCGCGGGTGAGGTCGTAGGGGCTCAGCTCGACGACTACCTTGTCCCCGGGCAGGATCCGGATGTAGTGCATCCGCATCTTGCCGCTGATGTGGGCGAGCACCTTGTGGCCGTTCTGGAGCTCCACACGGAACATCGCGTTGGGGAGTGGTTCGACGACCTGGCCCTCGATCTCGATGGCCCCGTCTTTCTTCGGCACGTGCCTCCGCTACGTCTTGTGATCCGGACATGACATGACGGCACGCGAGAGCAGCCAGCTCGCGAGCCGAAAGGGCAGTGTACGTCGGGATCCCGCCTGGGGACAACCCAGGCGTGCGGGGCTAGCTGGTCGTGCCGTCGCAGGCCTGGACGTTCTCGTAGCCCAGGAGCCGCTGGAGCGTGCAGGCCAGGCTCTCGGCCTGAGCCACACCGGTGCTGGCCAGGAGCAGGCCGGCGGTGAGCCCGGCGACGATCAGTGCGCGGCGCATGGGAGTCCTTCCGTTGCCTTCATCGGTGCCGGGAGTGTGCCCGATTCGTCCCCTCCCCGCCAGCAGCCGGCCCCATCCGCCAGCGGGCCCGCTCGATGGCCCGCCAGGCAAGGAATGGGCCCATGTTCGCGATTGTGTGGCGCTTGGCGGATGCGGCCGGGTTCCCGGCTGGAACTTCGACTGATCTTCGCAACGTGAAGACTTATTCGGGCTCAGCCCGAATAAGTCTTCAATGTCAGCGGGCGGCGACGGCGAGGCCGAGCTCGGCGAAGCGGGCTTTCCCGCCGTCCACCGCGGTCAGGACCCAGGGCCCGTCCGGCGTGATCGCCACGGTGTGCTCGAAGTGGGCGGAGACCTGGCCGTCCGTGGTCACCACGGTCCAGTCGTCGCTGAGCACCCGGGTGTCGGGCGCCCCGAGGTTCACCATCGGCTCGATCGCCAGCACCAGACCGGGCTCCAGCTTGGGGCCGCGGCCGGCCTTGCCGTAGTTCAGGATGTGCGGGTCCTCGTGCAGCGCGTGGCCGATGCCGTGGCCGCCGTACTCCTCGACGATGCCGTAGCCGAACGGGTCGATGTAGGACTCGACGGCGTTGCTGATGTCGCCGAGCTTCCCGCCGTTTCGGGCCGCGGCCAGGCCCCGCCACAGCGAGTCCTCGCAGACCTTGAGCAGGTCGAGGTACGCATCCGGCACCGTGCCCACCGGAACGGTCACCGCCGAGTCGCCGTGCAGGCCGCCGACGATCGCGCCGCAGTCGATGGAGACCAGGTCGCCCTCGCGGAGCACCTTGTCCTTGCTCGGGATGCCGTGGACCACCTCGTCGTTGACCGACGTGCACAGCGTGGCGGGGAACCCGCGGTAGCCGACGAAGGACGGGATGGCCCCGGCACCGCGGATGACGCGCTCGGCGACCTGGTCGAGGTCGTGGGTGGTGACGCCCGGGGCGACGGCCTCGACCGTCGCGGCGATGGCCGCGGCGACGATCAGGCCGGCCTCGCGCATGAGCGCGATCTCGGCGTCGGTCTTCAGGGTGATCACGTCAGGCTCCAAACCGGGTCAGCGCGGTGATGATCCGCTCCGTCACGTCGTCGACGGGGCCGATCGCGTCCACACCGACCAGCATCCTTCGAGCAGCGTAGAAGGACACCAGCGGTTCCGTCTGCTCGGCGTACACCTCGAGTCGGTGCCGGACGGTCTCCTCGCGGTCGTCGTCGCGCTGGTAGAGCTCGCCGCCGCACGCGTCGCAGACCGCCGCGTCCTCCGGCGGGTCGAAGTCGAGGTGCCAGACCCGGTTGCAACGCCGGCAGGTACGCCGGCCGGACAGTCGCCGGACCACCTCGTCGTGGTCGACCACGAGCTCCAGCACGACCGACAACGGTGTGCCGAGCCCGTCGAGCATGTCGGCGAGCTGGTTGGCCTGGGGGACGTTGCGCGGGAAGCCGTCGAGCAGGAACCCCTTCTGCGCGTCGTCCTGGGCGAGGCGCTCGCGGACCATCTCGACGGTCACCTCGTCGGGGACCAGGTCGCCGGCGTCCATGTACTTCTTCACGGTCTGGCCCAGGGGCGTGCCCGCGGACACGTTCATCCGGAACAGGTCGCCGGTCGAGATCTTGGGGATGCCGTAGTGCCCAGCGACGAACTGCGCCTGCGTCCCCTTCCCGGCGCCCGGTGGGCCGACCAGAACGAGGCGCACTACCGGAGGAAGCCTTCGTAGTTGCGCATGGTGAGCTGGCTCTCGATCTGCTTCACAGTCTCGAGACCCACGCCCACGAGGATCAGCACCGCGGTACCGCCGAACGGGAACGGCTGACCCTTGGTGAGCCCCAGCGCAAGGTAGGGCAGCACGCTGATCGTGCCGAGGAAGACGGCCCCGGGCAGCGTGATGCGGTTGAGGATGTAGTCGAGGTACTCCGCGGTCGGCCGGCCGGGCCGGATGCCGGGGATGAAGCCGCCGTACTTCTTCATGTTGTCGGCGACCTCGGTCGGGTTGAACGTGATCGCCGTGTAGAAGTAGGCGAAGAAGATGATCAGCCCGAAGAAGAAGATCAGGTACAGCGGGTGGTCGCCGCGGGTGAGGTAGTTGGCGACGAAGTCCGAGAAGCCCTTGTTGGTCTTCCAGATCTGGCCGAGCAGCTGCGGCAGGTAGAGCAGCGACGAGGCGAAGATGACCGGCACGACACCGGCCTGGTTGACCTTCAGCGGGATGTACGTCGAGGTGCCGCCGTACATGCGCCGGCCGATCATCCGCTTGGCGTACTGCACGGGGATCCGGCGCTGCGCCTGCTCGATGAAGATGACCGAGACGACGATGGCCAGGCCGAGCAGGCAGACCAGGGCGAAGACCCAGCCGCCGGCCACCTGCAGGATGCGCCCGCCCTCGGAGGGCAGCTGGGCCGCGATCGACGTGAAGATGAGGATCGACATGCCGTTGCCGACGCCGCGGTCGGTGATCAGCTCGCCCAGCCACATGATCACGGCGGTGCCGGCGGTGAACGTGAGCACCATCGTGCCGGTCCGCATGATCGAGGTGTCCGGGATGATGTTGACGTTGGCGTTCTGGAACAGGTTGCCGGAGCGGGCCAGCGCCACGATGCCGGTGGACTGCAGCACGGCCAGCGCGACGGTCAGGTAGCGCGTGTACTGCGTGATCTTGGCCTGGCCGCCTTCGCCTTCCTTCTTCAGCTGCTCGAGCCGCGGGATCACCACGATGAGCAGCTGCATGATGATGCTGCTGGTGATGTACGGCATGATCCCGAGCGCGAAGACGGACAGCTGGAGCAGCGCGCCACCGCTGAACAGGTTGATCAGCGAGTAGACGTTGCTGTCACCCACACGGGCGAACTCGGCCCTGATCGCGGCGTAGTCGACGCCCGGCGCGGGAATGGCCGCACCCAGCCGGTACACCGCGATGATGAACAGGGTGAACAGCAGCTTCTTGCGCAGGTCAGGAGTCTTGAAGGCCCTGACGAAAGCCCCGAGCACGCGTCCTCCTGCTGCCGCTGAATGTGCCTTACCTGACAGTGTGCCCTACGGCCCACCGGGGTCCGGCTGGCCGTAGGGCAGGTGGGGCAGGGTTAGAGCTCTGTGGTGGTACCGCCGGCTGCGGCGATCTTCTCCTTCGCCGACGCGGAGAACTTGTGGGCGCTCACGCGCAGCGCCACGCCGAGGTCGCCGTCACCCAGGACCTTGACCTTGTGGTCCTCGTGGCGGATGGCGCCCTTCGCCCGCAGCTCGGCCAGACCGACGTCGCCGCCGTCCGGGAAGAGCTCACCGAGGCGAGCGGTGTTGACCACCTGGTACTCGACGCGGAACGGGTTCTTGAAGCCCTTGAGCTTGGGCAGCCGCATGTGGATCGGCATCTGCCCGCCCTCGAACCGGGCCGGCACCTGGTAGCGGGCCTTCGTGCCCTTGGTGCCGCGACCGGCGGTCTTCCCCTTCGAGCCCTCACCGCGACCCACACGGGTCTTCGGCTTGTGCGCACCCGGGGCGGGGCGCAGGTGGTGGACCTTCATATGCGTGCCCTTCACTCAGTTACTTCGTCGACCGAGACGAGGTGCGTCACGGTGGCGATCATGCCGCGGATCTCCGGCCGGTCTTCCTTCACGACGACGTCGTGGAGGCGCTTGAGGCCCAGGCTGCGCAGCGTCTCGCGCTGGTTGCGCTTCTGGCCGATCTCCGACCGGACCTGCGTGACCTTCAGGCGGGTACCCATCAGATGCCCACCCCGGCCCGGGCCCGCAGCATGGCCGCCGGCGCGACGTCCTCGATCGGCAGGCCGCGCTTGGCCGCGATCTCCTCGGGACGGGACAGCCCCTTCAGGGCGGCCACCGTCGCGTGGACGATGTTGATGGCGTTGGAGGACCCGAGCGACTTGCTCAGCACGTCGTGGATGCCCGCGCACTCGAGCACGGCGCGCACCGGACCGCCGGCGATGACGCCGGTACCCGGGCTGGCCGGCTTGAGCAGCACGACACCCGCCGCCGCCTCACCCTGGATCGGGTGCGGGATGGTCGCGGCGATGCGCGGCACCTTGAAGAAGTTCTTCTTGGCCTCCTCGACGCCCTTCGCGATCGCGGCGGGCACCTCCTTGGCCTTGCCGTAGCCGACGCCGACCGTGCCGTCACCGTCGCCGACGACGACCAGGGCGGTGAAGGAGAACCGCCGGCCGCCCTTGACGACCTTGGCGACGCGGTTGATCGCCACGACGCGCTCGACGTACGCCGACTTCTCCGGCGCCGGCCCGCGGCCGTCGCGCCGCTCTCGCCGCTCGCCGCCGCCCGCGGTGCCGCCGCGACGCTGTGGACCTGGCATCAGAAAACCCTCATCTCAGTTGCGGTACTCATTCAGAACGTCAATCCGGCTTCGCGCGCGCCGTCGGCGAGCGCGGCCACACGGCCGTGGTAGCGGTTGCCGCCGCGGTCGAAGACGACCGCCACGATGCCGGCCGCCTTGGCCCGCTCCGCCACGAGGGCGCCGACGCTCTTCGCGCGGGCGGTCTTGTCGCCGCCGCCGGAACGCAGCGTGTCGTCGAGCGTGGACGCCGCGGCCAGCGTGTGGCCGGCCAGGTCGTCGACGACCTGCGCGTAGATGTGCCGCGCGGATCGCGTGACGACCAGGCGGGGACGCGCCACCGTGCCGGAGACCTTCTTGCGGACCCGGAAGTGACGGCGCTTGCGCCCGGTACGGCGGGCAGTGGAGATGTTCATGGCCTACTTCCCTGTCTTCCCGACCTTGCGGCGCACGGTCTCGCCTTGGTACCGGACGCCCTTGCCCTTGTACGGGTCCGGCTTGCGCAGCTTGCGGATCTTGGCGGAGACCTCTCCGACCTTCTGCTTGTCGATGCCGCGCACGACGAAACGGGTCGGCGCCTGCACCTCGAAGGTGATGCCCTCGGGCGGGTCGATGGTGACCGGGTGGCTGAAACCGAGCGCGAACTCGAGGCTGGAGCCCTTCGCCTGCACGCGGTAGCCGACGCCCACGATCTCGAGCGTCTTCTCGTAGCCGTTGGTCACGCCTTCGACCATGTTGGCGACCAGCGTGCGCGACAGGCCGTGGCGTGCACGGCTGTCCCGCTCGTCGTCCGGGCGCGTGACGATGAGCTCGTCCGCCTCCCGCTGCACGGTGATCGGCTCGACGAGCGTGTGCGACAGCGTGCCCTTGGGGCCCTTCACGGTGACGTGGGGGCCGTCGAGGGTGACGTCGACCCCGCTCGGGACGGGGATCGGCATGCGTCCGATGCGCGACATGGCTGCTCCTACCAGACGTAGGCGAGGACTTCCCCACCTACGCCCTTCTTGTTCGCCTGCTTGTCGGTGAGCAGCCCGCCGGAGGTCGAGATGATCGCGACGCCGAGCCCGCCGAGCACCTTGGGCAGCGCACCGCGCTTGGCGTACACGCGCAGACCGGGCTTGGAGATCCGGCGTACGCCGGCGATGGAGCGCTCGCGGTTGGGGCCGTACTTCAGCTCGACCACGAGGCTCTGCCCGACTTCGGCGTCCTCGACGGCCCACTTCGCGATGTAGCCCTCCTGCTGGAGGATCTCCGCGATGTGCGTCTTGAGCTTGCTGTGCGGCATCGCGACGCGCTCGTGGTACGCGTTGTTGGCGTTGCGCAACCGCGTGAGCATGTCTGCGATCGGGTCGGTCATCGTCATGGCACAAGTGCCTTCCTCGCCGTGGTATCCGGGTTCGAACCGGACCGGCGGCGTTGGTTGATTACCAGCTGGACTTGGTGATGCCGGGGAGCTCACCCGCGTGCGCCATCTGGCGCAGGCAGATGCGACACAGGCCGAACGAGCGGTACACGGACCGCGCACGGCCGCAGCGCTGGCAGCGCGTGTAGCCGCGCACCTTGAATTTCGGCTTCTTGGCCGCCTTGAGGACGAGAGCCTTCTTTGCCATCTCTAGGACTCCTTGAACGGGAAGCCGAGCTGGCGCAGCAGCGCCCGGCCCTCGTCGTCGGTCGAGGCCGTGGTCACGACGGTGATGTCCATGCCACGGGTGCGGTCGATCTTGTCGTAGTCGATCTCATGGAAGATCGACTGCTCGGTGACGCCGAACGTGTAGTTGCCGTGCCCGTCGAACTGCTGCGGCGAGAGGCCGCGGAAGTCACGGATGCGCGGCAGCGCGACCGATACGAGCCGGTCGAGGAACTCCCACATGCGGTCGCCGCGGAGGGTCACCTTAGCGCCGATCTGCATGCCCTCGCGCAGCTTGAACTGCGCGATGGACTTCTTAGCCTTGACGACGGCGGGGCGCTGGCCGGTGATGGCGGTCAGGTCCCGCACCGCACCCTCGATCAGCTTCGCGTCCTTGGCCGCCTCGCCGACGCCCATGTTGACGACGACCTTCGTCACACCAGGCACCTGCATGATGTTCGAGAAGGCGAACTGCTCGCGCAGCGCGGGGACGATCTCCTCGCGGTAGCGCGCCTGCAGCCGGGGGCTAACCCGGGCTGGAGTTTCGGTAGTCGCAGTCATCTATGCCTCTCAGACGTCCGCGCCGCAGCGCTTGCAGACGCGGGTGGAGCGGCCGGCCTCGTCGCGCGAGTGGCCGAGCCGGGACGGCTTGCCGCAGCCCGGGCACACGACCTGCACGTTGCTGACGTGCACCGGCGCCTCCTGGGTCACGATGCCGCCGGACTGGGCCCCACGCGTCGTGGTGGTGATCTTGGTGTGCTTCTTGACGCGGTTCGCGCCCTCGACCAGCACCAGGTCACGGGTCGGGAAGGCCTGGATGACGCGCCCTTCGAGGCCGCGGTCCTTGCCCGAGATGACCCGGACCTTGTCGCCCTTGCGGACGTTCATGGCTAGAGCACCTCCGGCGCGAGCGAAATGATCTTCATGAACTTCTTCTCGCGCAGCTCGCGGCCGACCGGGCCGAAGATGCGCGTGCCTCGCGGGTCGCCGCCGTCCTTGATCAGCACCGCGGCGTTCTCGTCGAAGCGGATGTAGGAGCCGTCCGGACGGCGCTTCTCCTTCTTGGTGCGCACGACGACCGCCTTGACGACGTCACCGCGCTTCACCCCGGCGCCCGGGAGAGCGTCCTTGACCGTGCCCACGATGATGTCGCCGATGCGCGCGTAACGACGCCCGGAGCCGCCGAGCACGCGGATGCAGAGGATCTCCTTGGCACCCGTGTTGTCGGCGACGCGCAGCCGCGACTCCTGCTGAATCACTTGGCCTTCTCCACGATCTCCACGACGCGCCAGCGCTTCGACTTCGAAACGGGGCGGGTCTCCATCAGCCGGACGCGGTCGCCGACACCGGCGGTGCCGGCCTCGTCGTGCGCCTTGAGCCGGTTGGTCCGGCGCATGGTCTTGCCGTAGAGCGGGTGCTGGACCCGGTCCTCGACCTCGACCACGACCGTCTTGGTCATCTTGTCGCTGACCACCAGGCCCTCCCGGATCTTGCGGAAGTTCCTGGCGTCGGTGTCACTCACGGTGTCTCCCATCACGCACCGCCGCCCACGGCGATGGCGGCGAGCTCGCGCTCACGCATCACCGTGTAGATACGGGCGATGTCCCGGCGTACGAGCTGCAGCCGGCGGTTGTTGTCCAGCTGACCGGTGGCCACCTGGAAGCGGAGGTTGAACAGCTCCTCCTTGGCTTCCTTGAGCTTCAGGAGCAGCTCGTCCTCAGCCAGGGCGCGGAGGTCCTCAGCAGTCGCCATCAGTCACCCACCTCGCGCCGGACGAACCGGCACTTCATCGGAAGCTTGTGCATGGCACGGCGAAGCGCCTCCTGGGCGATCGGCTCGGGCACGCCGGCCAGCTCGAACATGACGCGGCCCGGCTTGATGTTGGCGATCCACCACTCCGGCGAGCCCTTGCCGGACCCCATGCGGGTCTCGGCCGGCTTCTTGGTCAGCGGGCGGTCCGGGTAGATGTTGATCCACACCTTGCCGCCACGCTTGATGTGCCGGGTCATGGCGATACGAGCCGACTCGATCTGCCGGTTCGTGACGTACGCCGACTCCAGCGCCTGGATGCCGTACTCGCCGAACGTGACCTTGGTGCCGCCCTTGGCAGCGCCGCCCCGGTCGGGGTGGTGCTGCTTGCGGTGCTTAACCCTCCGAGGGATCAACATCAGCAACCTCCTCGGTGACTGGTGCCGTCTCGGCGACGGCCTCGGGCGTGGCCTCGGCGACGACCTCAGCCGGCGCCTCGACCTCGACGGCGGGGGTCTCGATCTCCTCGACCGGCGGTGCCTCGACCTCGGCGACCGGTGCAGCAGCCGCAGCGGCCCGGGTGCCCTTCTTGGCGGGGCGGCGGGCGAGGGCCTGGGACTGGCGGATCGCGTTGGCCGTGGCCTCGCGCTCCGCCCGGCTCTGCACGATGTCGCCCTTGTAGATCCAGACCTTCACACCGATCCGGCCGAAGGTCGTGCGGGCCTCGTACTGGCCGTAGTCGATGTTGGCGCGCAGCGTGTGCAGGGGAACGCGGCCCTCGCGGTAGAACTCGCTGCGGCTCATCTCGGCGCCACCGAGGCGGCCGGCGCACTGCACCCGGATGCCCTTGGCGCCGTTCTTCATCGCGCTCTGCATCGCCTTGCGCATGGCGCGGCGGAAGGACACGCGGGAGGACAGCTGCTCCGCGACGCCCTGCGCGACGAGCTGCGCGTCGATCTCCGGGTTCTTGACCTCGAGGATGTTGAGCTGCACCTGCTTGCCGGTGAGCTTCTCGAGGTCGCCACGGATGCGGTCGGCCTCCGCGCCGCGCCGGCCGATGACGATGCCGGGGCGAGCGGTGTGGATGTCGACGCGGACCCGCTCACGGGTGCGCTCGATGTCCACGCGGGAGATGCCGGCGCGCTCCATGCCCTTGGTCATGAGGCGACGGATGGCGACGTCTTCCTTCACGTACGCGGCGTAGTCCTTGTCCGCGTACCAGCGGGACTTCCACTCGGTGGTGATCCCGAGACGGAATCCGTAGGGGTTGACCTTCTGGCCCACTATCGGGTCCCTTCCCTTGACTCGACTTCCACCGTGATGTGGCTGGTGCGCTTGCGGATCCGGTACGCGCGACCCTGGGCCCGCGGGCGGAACCGCTTGAGGGTCGGACCCTCGTCGACGTACGCGGCCTTGACCCAGAGCGTGTCCGGGTCCAGACGCTCGTTGTGCTCGGCGTTGGCGACGGCGCTGGCCAGCACCTTGCCGACCGTCTCGCTGGCCGCCTGCGGGGCGAAGCGCAGGATGCGCTGTGCCTCGTCGGCGGGCAGGCCGCGGATCATGTCCACGACGCGGCGTGCCTTCATCGGCGTGACGCGCACGAAGCGCGCCACGGCCTTGGCACCGGGCTGCTCAGGCACGGCGCGCCCTCCGCTCGTCCTTGATGTGGCCGCGGAACGTGCGGGTCAGCGCGAACTCGCCGAGCTTGTGGCCGACCATGCCCTCGGTGATGAACACGGGGACGTGCTTGCGCCCGTCGTGCACGGCGATGGTGTGACCGAGCATGTCCGGGATCACCGTCGAACGACGCGACCAGGTCTTGATCACGTTCTTGGTGCCCTTGCTGTTCTGGTCGTCCACCTTCTTGAGCAGGTGGCCGTCCACGAAGGGGCCCTTCTTCAGGCTGCGCGGCATGTCGACGTGTCCTAACGCTTCTTGTTCGTACGACGGCGGCGCACGATGAGCGCGTCGCTCGGCTTGTGACGGCGGGTACGGCCCTCGGGCTTGCCCCAGGGGGTGGTCGGGTGGCGGCCACCGGAGGTCTTGCCCTCACCACCACCGTGCGGGTGGTCGACCGGGTTCATGGCGACGCCGCGGACGGTCGGGCGCTTGCCCTTCCAGCGCATGCGGCCGGCCTTGCCCCAGTTGATGTTCGACTGCTCGGCGTTGCCGACCTCGCCGACCGTGGCGCGGCAGCGCAGGTCGACGTTGCGGATCTCGCCGGACGGCATGCGCAGCTGCGCGTAGGGCCCGTCCTTCGCGACCAGCTGGACGCTCGAGCCGGCGCTGCGGGCGATCTTCGCGCCACCTCCGGGCCGAAGCTCGATCGCGTGGATCGTCGTACCGACCGGGATGTTGCGCAGCGGCAGCGCGTTGCCGGGCTTGATGTCCGAGGACGGGCCGCTGACGACGGTGTCGCCCTGGTTGAGCCGGTTCGGCGCGATGATGTAGCGCTTCTCGCCGTCGGCGTAGTGCAGCAGGGCGATGCGCGCCGTGCGGTTGGGGTCGTACTCGATGTGCGCGACCTTGGCCGGCACGCCGTCCTTGTTCCGGCGGAAGTCGATGACCCGGTAGGCACGCTTGTGGCCGCCACCCTGGTGGCGCGTGGTGACCCGGCCGTGTGCGTTGCGGCCGCCCTTGCTGTGCAGCGGGCGGACCAGCGACTTCTCCGGCGTGTCGCGCGTGATCTCGACGAAGTCGGCCACGCTCGAACCACGACGGCCCGGCGTCGTCGGCTTGTACTTGCGGATACCCATTAGAGGCCCGGCCCTCCGAAGATCTCGATGCGGTCCCCGTCCTTGAGGCTCACGATCGCCCGCTTGGTGTCCTTGCGGGAGCCGAAGCCGGTGCGGGTGCGCTTGCGCTTGCCCTTGCGGTTCGCGGTGTTCACCGAGATCACCGTGACGTTGAAGATCTGCTCCACGGCGATCTTGATCTGCGTCTTGTTCGCCTCGGGGTCGACCAGGAACGTGTACTTGTTCTCGTCGAGGAGCCCGTAGCTCTTCTCGGAGATGACCGGACGCACGATCACGTCCCGCGGGTCGGGGATCACTCGGCACCACCCTCAGACTCAGCGGGAGCCTCGGCCGTCGCCTCGGCGACGACCTCTGCCTCCGCGGGGGCTTCCGCGGGAACCTCGGCCTCGACGACCTCGGAGGACCGGGCGACCGCCTTCGCGCCCTTGCCCTTCGGGGCCCCGGCCAGGAACGTCGCCAGCGCACCCTCGGTGAACACGACGTCGTCGCTGCACAGCACGTCGTAGGTGTTGAGCTGGTCCGGCGCGAGCAGGTGCACCTGCGGCACGTTGCGCAGGCTCTTCCAGGTCAGCACGTCGACCCGGTCGCAGATCACCAGCAGGTTGCGGCCGAGCTCGAGCGCGGCGAGCGCCGTCGTCGCGCGCTTCGTCGACGGCTCGTCACCGACGATGAGGTTCGCGACCACGTGCACCTTGCCGGACCGGGCGCGGTCGGAGAGGGCGCCGCGCAGCGCGGCGGCCTTCATCTTCTTCGGCGTCCGCTGCGAGTAGTCCCGCGGCTTCGGGCCGTGCACGATGCCGCCGCCGGCGTACTGCGGCGCGCGGATCGAGCCCTGACGGGCGCGACCCGTGCCCTTCTGCTTGTACGGCTTGGCGCCACCACCGCGGACCTCGCCGCGCGTCTTCGTCGAGTGCGTGCCCTGGCGGGCGGCCGCGAGCTGCGCGACCACCACCTGGTGCATGAGCGGCACGTTCGCCGTGACGTCGAAGATCTCTGCGGGCAGCTCCACCGTGCCGGTGCCGCCGTGGACCGAGAGCGTGGTCATGAACGCACCGCCTTCGGGGTCTTGCTCTTCACCGCGGTGCGGATGACGACCAGGCCGCCGTTCGGGCCGGGCACCGCTCCCTTGATCAGGAACAGGCCCTGCTCGACGTCGACCGCGTGCAGCGTGAGGCCGAGCGTGGTGACCTTCTCGTTGCCCATGCGGCCGGCCATCTTCACGCCCTTGAAGACGCGGGACGGGGTCGCGCAGGCGCCGATCGAACCCGGCGAGCGGTGCTTGCGCTGGACGCCGTGGCCGGCGCCCAGGCCCTTGAAGTTGTGCCGCTTCATCACACCGGCGTAGCCCTTGCCCCGGCTGGTCGCCGTGACGTCGACCTTGGTGCCGGCCTCGAAGATGTCGGCGGTCAGCTCCTGGCCGACGGTGTACTCGGAGGCGTCCGTCGTCCGCAGCTCGCGGATGAAGCGTCGAGCGGGAACCCCGGCCGCGCGGAAGTGACCCTGCGTCGGCTTGTTCACCTTCCGCGGGTCACGGGCGCCGAACGCGAGCTGGACGGCGGAGTAGCCGTCCTTGTCCGGCGTGCGCACCTGGGTCACCACGCACGGCCCAGCCTTGACGACCGTCACCGGTACGACCCGGTTCGACTCGTCGAAGACCTGGGTCATGCCGAGCTTCTCGCCCAGGATGCCCTTGATCGTCTTGGCCATGTCCGTCGGTCCCCTACAGCTTGATCTCGATGTCGACGCCCGCCGGGAGGTCGAGTCGCATGAGCGAGTCCACCGTCTTCGGCGTCGGGTCGAGGATGTCGATGAGCCGCTTGTGCGTGCGCATCTCGAAGTGCTCCCGCGAGTCCTTGTACTTGTGCGGAGAGCGGATCACGCAGTAGACGTTCTTCTCGGTCGGCAGCGGCACCGGCCCAGCGACCTGCGCACCAGTACGCGTCACCGTCTCGACGATCTTGCGCGCCGAGCTGTCGATGACCTCGTGGTCGTAGGCCTTGAGCCTGATGCGGATCTTCTGTCCCGCCATGAAGTGGCTTCCTTAGTCCTGGATCGCTGACTGACCGGCTACTTGATGATCTTCGTGACGCGGCCGGCACCGACGGTGCGGCCACCCTCGCGGATGGCGAAGCGGAGACCTTCCTCCATGGCGATCGGCTGGATCAGCGTGACCGTCATCTCGGTGTTGTCGCCGGGCATGACCATCTCGACGCCCTCGGGCAGGTTGACCACGCCCGTCACGTCGGTGGTGCGGAAGTAGAACTGCGGGCGGTAGTTGTTGAAGAACGGCGTGTGCCGGCCGCCCTCGTCCTTGCCCAGGATGTAGACGTTGGCCTCGAAGTCGGTGTGCGGGGTGATCGAGCCGGGCTTGCACACGACCTGGCCGCGCTCGACCTCCTCGCGCTTCGTGCCGCGCAGGAGCAGACCGACGTTGTCACCGGCCTGGCCCTGGTCGAGCAGCTTGCGGAACATCTCGACGCCGGTGACGGTCGTGGACTGCGTCTTCTCCTGGATGCCGACGATCTCGACGGTCTCGTTGACGTTCACGACACCGCGCTCGATGCGGCCGGTCACGACGGTGCCGCGGCCGGTGATGGTGAACACGTCCTCGATCGGCATGAGGAAGGACTTGTCGACGTCGCGGACCGGCTCCGGGATGGAGGTGTCCACGGCGTCCATGAGCTCCATGAGCTTGGCGGCCCACTCGGGGTCGCCCTCCAGCGCCTTGAGCGCGGAAACGCGGATCACCGGGAGGTCGTCGCCCGGGAACTCGTAGGAGGAGAGCAGCTCGCGGACCTCGAGCTCGACCAGCTCGAGGATCTCCTCGTCGTCGACCATGTCGGCCTTGTTCAGCGCGACGACGATGTAGGGGACGCCGACCTGGCGGGCCAGGAGGACGTGCTCCTTGGTCTGCGGCATCGGGCCGTCGGTGGCGGCGACCACGAGGATCGCGCCGTCCATCTGGGCCGCGCCGGTGATCATGTTCTTGATGTAGTCGGCGTGACCGGGACAGTCGACGTGCGCGTAGTGGCGCTTGTCGGTCTGGTACTCGACGTGCGCGATGGAGATTGTGATGCCGCGGGCCTTCTCCTCGGGCGCCTTGTCGATCTGGTCGAACGGCGTGAAGGGGTTGAGATCCGGGTGCGCGTCGTGCAGCACCTTGGTGATGGCCGCGGTCAACGTCGTCTTGCCATGGTCGATGTGACCGATGGTCCCGATGTTGACGTGCGGCTTGGTCCGCTCGAACTTCGCCTTCGCCACCGTTGTCCTCCTTGGACGCGTTCTGTCTCGTACTCGTGTGTGAGTGGTCTGTTGGTCTAGCCGGTCTAGCTGGTCTCGTCCTTGCCCTGACGCTTCTCGATGATCGCCTTGGCCACGTTGCCCGGGACCTCGTCGTACCGCTCGAACTGCATGGAGTAGCTCGCGCGACCCTGGGTGCGGGAGCGCAGGTCGGTCGCGTAGCCGAACATCTCCGACAGCGGCACGAGGGCCCGGACGATGTTGGAGTTGCCGCGCGGCTCCATGGACTGGATCTGGCCGCGGCGGGAGTTGAGGTCGCCGATCACGTCACCCATGAAGTCCTCGGGGGTGGTGACCTCGACGGCCATCATCGGCTCCATGAGGACCGGGCTCGCCTGGCGCGCCGCCTGCTTGAACGCCATCGATCCGGCGATCTTGAAGGCCAGCTCCGAGGAGTCGACCTCGTGGTACGCGCCGTCGGTCAGCGTCACCTTGACGTCGACCATCGGGTAGCCGGCGAGGATGCCGAACTCCATGGCCTCCTGGCAGCCGGCGTCCACCGCGGGGATGTACTCGCGGGGGATGCGGCCACCGGTGACCTTGTTCTCGAACTCGTAGCCGCCGCCGTCGCCGCCCGAGGGCTCGAGGTTGATCTGCACCTTGGCGAACTGGCCGGAGCCGCCGGTCTGCTTCTTGTGGGTGTACTCGACCTTCTCGACCGCCTTGCGCACGGTCTCGCGGTAGGCGACCTGCGGCTTGCCGACGTTCGCCTCGACCTTGAACTCGCGCTTCAT